>NZ_JAQDED010000003.1:305695-308226 GCF_027665465.1 Candidatus Alistipes pullistercoris
CAACTTGCTACATACTCATAATAAGGAGCTAAATAGAACACGAATGGGAAATACTCAAATGCCAAACTAAAGAAGATATTGGCCAAAATAAACGTTATACCGAGAGAGAAACTTGATTTTTTTCAACTTCCTAAAACGTTGTTGTTCAAACATTTCTACTTATTTGTACTTACCAGTTGAACCTACGCTTCCCTAATAAAATGTCTATGGTAAAAAGTTAAAAAATCCTCCCACTTTTGTTAGATATATTTTTTTGTGTAATTTTGTAATCGTTATGCGGCAGTAATAATATACATATTAATACGAGTTAGTAATCCTGTAGTTCTCACATGCTACGAGGAGGTATTAAAAGGTGCGTTTCGACAATGCATCTATTGTAGTATATTATTGCTTAATCCAAATGAATATTATAAATTTAGGAATTCTTGCTCACATTGATGCAGGAAAAACTTCCGTAACCGAGAATCTGCTGTTTGCCAGTGGAGCAACGGAAAAGTGCGGCCGTGTGGATAATGGTGACACCATAACAGACTCTATGGATATAGAGAAACGTAGAGGAATTACTGTTCGGGCTTCTACGACATCTATTATCTGGAATGGAGTGAAATGCAATATCATTGACACTCCGGGACACATGGATTTTATTGCGGAAGTGGAGCGGACATTCAAAATGCTTGATGGAGCAGTCCTCATCTTATCCGCAAAGGAAGGCATACAAGCGCAAACAAAGTTGCTGTTCAATACTTTACAAAAACTGCAAATCCCGACAATTATATTTATCAATAAAATTGACCGTGACGGTGTGAATTTAGAGCGTTTGTATCTGGATATAAAAACAAATCTGTCTCAAGATGTCCTGTTTATGCAAACTGTTGTCGATGGATCGGTTTATCCGATTTGCTCCCAAACATATATAAAGGAAGAATACAAAGAATTTGTATGCAACCATGACGACAATATATTAGAACGATATTTGGCGGATAGCGAAATTTCACCGGCTGATTATTGGAATACGATAATCGATCTTGTGGCAAAAGCCAAAGTCTATCCGGTACTACATGGATCAGCAATGTTCAATATCGGTATCAATGAGTTGTTGGACGCCATCTCTTCTTTTATACTTCCTCCAGAATCAGTCTCAAACAGACTTTCAGCTTATCTCTATAAGATAGAGCATGACCCCAAAGGACATAAAAGAAGTTTTCTAAAAATAATTGACGGAAGTCTGAGACTTCGAGACATTGTAAGAATCAACGATTCGGAAAAATTCATCAAGATTAAAAATCTAAAGACTATTTATCAGGGCAGAGAGATAAATGTTGATGAAGTGGGGGCCAATGATATCGCGATTGTAGAAGATATGGAAGATTTTCGAATCGGAGATTATTTAGGTACTAAACCTTGTTTGATTCAAGGGTTATCTCATCAGCATCCCGCTCTCAAATCCTCCGTCCGGCCAGACAGGTCCGAAGAGAGAAGCAAGGTGATATCCGCTCTGAATACATTGTGGATTGAAGACCCGTCTTTGTCCTTTTCCATAAACTCATATAGTGATGAATTGGAAATCTCGTTATATGGTTTGACACAAAAGGAAATCATACAGACATTGCTGGAAGAACGATTTTCCGTAAAGGTCCATTTTGATGAGATCAAGACTATCTACAAAGAACGACCTGTAAAAAAGGTCAATAAGATTATTCAGATCGAAGTGCCACCCAACCCTTACTGGGCCACAATAGGGCTGACGCTTGAACCCTTGCCGTTAGGGACAGGGTTGCAAATCGAAAGTGACATCTCCTATGGTTATCTGAACCATTCTTTTCAAAATGCCGTTTTTGAAGGGATTCGTATGTCTTGCCAATCTGGTTTACATGGATGGGAAGTGACTGATCTGAAAGTAACTTTTACTCAAGCCGAGTATTATAGCCCGGTAAGTACACCTGCTGATTTCAGACAGCTGACCCCTTATGTCTTCAGGCTGGCCTTGCAACAGTCAGGTGTGGACATTCTCGAACCGATGCTCTATTTTGAGTTGCAGATACCCCAAGCGGCAAGTTCCAAAGCTATTACAGATTTGCAAAAAATGATGTCTGAGATTAAAGGTATCAGTTGTAATAATGAGTGGTGTCTTATTGAAGGGAAAGTTCCATTAAATACAAGTAAAGACTATGCCTCAGAAGTAAGTTCATACACTAAAGGCTTAGGCACTTTTATGGTTAAGCCGTGTGGGTATCAAATAACAAAAGGTGGTTATTCTGATAATACCCGTATGGAAGAAAAGGATAAACTTTTATTCATGTTTGAAAAATCAGTATCATCAAAATAATGGAACGATCCAGGAATTTCTATAAGACAATACGGTTGGGGTATATACTTATCTCCGTTCTTATCGGATGTATAGCATATAATAGCTTCTATGAATGGCAGGAGATAGAAGCATTAGAACTTGACAATAAAAAAATAGACGAGTTCCGAAAAGAGTAAAGCCAAGCCTTTGTCTTGATTGAAATCAGAGTGGAACACAGAACGTT
>NZ_JAQDED010000004.1:0-12999 GCF_027665465.1 Candidatus Alistipes pullistercoris
AATTTGTGTAAAACAGCAGGTTGCGGACTTTTTCTGGGTGTTGTCCAGAGCCCTGGACGACGGTCTTAACTGCATCCATTTCCATAAGGTCAAGCAGGAGGAGCTCTGCATCCTTCTTCGCGGTTATCATACTCCGGAGGAGCTGTACGCTCTTCTGCACTACGTCGTAGGATATAGCGCCCATTTCAAGGATTTCGTCTACGAATATTATAAAGGGATCTGCAACGTTCAGGATTTTGCATCCCTGGCGAACATGAGCGTCCGCAGCTTTCAGCGCAAGTTTAAGGCGGAGTTCAAACGCCCGGCTCACGAGTGGCTCCAGGAGCGTCGCGCCGAACGCGTCCTTCACGATTTACGCAATACGAATAAGACTTTTGCTGAAATCGCCACGGATCACGGCTTCTCTGCGTCGTCCTATCTCATTACCTTCTGTAAACGATATTTCGGACAGACTCCTATGAATCTACGCATCCATTCGGAAGCGTTTTCGCCCGATTTTTCAAGGAGGAGCAACGCTTCATCCCCGCGCCGGAGGTCGGAAAAACCCTCTGAAACGAGCGCTAATGCGAAAAACCTCCCGAAGCGGCGCGCCGCTTCGAGAACAAAGGCGTCTGAAAACCGATAACACGTGATGGCCTATGATATCGATATGCGAAATAAAAATACTTCTGCTCTCCCTGCTGCTGCCGGTCTGTTGGCAGGCGGGGTATGGGTAAGAATACTTAAATGAACAACGCAAAACGAAAGAACAATACTTTAACAACCCTTACACTTAAAATTTTTAAATCATGAAAAGAAAAAACTTCTTTGTAACACTGATGATGGGAGCGGCTCTGATCGCGGGTCTGGCCTCCTGCAACAAGGACAGCGATCACGCCGGCGGTGTTGACGACGGCGCTACGGGAGCGGTGAAGATCACGCTGGGCTTCGACAAGGCCCCCGGCACGTATGCTACGCAATCGACAGCCAAACCGGGCACGACTTGGGCATCCAACATCCATAGTCTGGCCATCTTCTTCGTGGACGGCGGCGTGATCAAGAATGCCCAGAGCATTGCTTTGCCAACTACGCAAGAGGTCTCAGGCTTGGACGAGGTGACGAGAACGATCAATAACGTTCCCGCAGGCACCTACACCGTCTATGTCTTCGCCAACTGGGATCAGGGCGACAATGCGAACGGCAAGAATTGGAGCATGGCTACCGCCAAGGGGCGCAATATCGCGGATCTATACATGGATGCGCTTGAAAATACGACGACTTACACAGCTTACAAGCACCAGACCTCGGAGGCTAATTCGGCCGGTTATAATGAGGCTCCCGAAGTGTTCGTAGCTTTTAAGGAGAACGTAAAAATTGAGGCGGACAAAACCACCGGTGAGGGTGCCGGAGAGTTGTATACGCTGACCCGTATCGTGAGCCTCGTGCGCGTGCGTATCGACCAGAGCGTGGACAACAATCTGAATCTCAATGACAAGATCACCTTCCAGGACGGTAATGCTTCGCTGCGTATCCGCCGTATCCGCACGGGTATCAACCTGCTCTACACCGACGCTACGTTGACGACGACGACCCGCCGTGCTCAAGCTAACGCCCAGGACAACGTGTTCTTCGCTCTGGGTGCGTTCAATGAAGCGCAGACCGCTACCGGTTACAGTGCAGATACTGTACTTACTGATAATTTCACCTCGTGGAAGGACGTGATCCTGATCCCCGCCGGCCATGCAACTACCAGTGCCGAGAAACTCGACGTGGTGGTTACCGGTATCGTCAAGACTG
The DNA here is from genome assembly GCF_027665465.1 of Candidatus Alistipes pullistercoris. NCBI lineage: Bacteria > Pseudomonadati > Bacteroidota > Bacteroidia > Bacteroidales > Rikenellaceae > Alistipes > Candidatus Alistipes pullistercoris. The sequence continues at coordinate 1,777 of NZ_JAQDED010000004.1, forward strand.
GTGAAACATACGTCCCCGCCGGCTATCCCAAGCAGGAACCCAATCCCAACTACGATCCGAACGGACCAAAAGATAACACCAATCCGGAATACATTACAATAGAAAGCGCTCCCGAGGGTTCGCAGATCGCATGGGCCGGCGCCGTCACCGCCGTGCTCACGGCCAACAACATCCTGGAGCTGAACCTTACGCTCAAGAGCACAGGTACGTGGGTAGACCCGACCGAACCCGACAAGCCGCTTCCCCAACCGGAGGAATACGGCAATCTGGAGATCAAGGTCGATCTGGCACCGTGGGGCAGCATCGCATCGGTGGATATGGAGTTATAATCCATCGTTCGAGCGACGAAACAAAAGGGGGAGAGTGGAGCAATCCCTCTCCCCTTTTCTTTTTTTCACTTTCATTACCCGGAGGAGTATTCAGGTATAAATTTTAGAACGTATGATACAACGCTACAAGAACATGAAAGGTCGGTTGCTGGGTTTATGTCTGGTGATCTTCGCCGCGGTATCCTGCACTTACGACTACTTCGAAGACGAGAACAATTTCAAGATATACATCCCGCAGCTCAAGGACGGGACGATCGACAACGTGCTGGTGTCCATTCACGACGCTTCCGGCACGCACCGCTATACCCGGTTCATAGAGGGACCGTTCGACCCCAACACCATAGGCAGGGACGGCATCCTGCGATTCAAACTGCCGTGGGGCGGAGGCTACAAGGTGAGCGCCTTCGCCAACGTGGACGAGACCTACTGCGATAGGGGCCAATCCTATCAGGACTCCCACATCTCCGAGCCGCTGCTCGGCAATGCCGGGACGGTACACACCCCCGGCCCCAACTTCCGTGTCGTACTTCAGGACGATATCACGTCCTACCCGCTGGAGCATCCGATGGCGGGCATCGTCGATACGGTCAACTTGGCAAAAGACAGCGTCTACAAGGCCAGCGTTCTGTGCGAGTTCAAAGAACTGCCGGCTGCCGTAGCGCGAATAGATATTTTATATAAGGGCGTCGGCACGCACATGAGCTTCGACGGCTGTTACCGCCGTCCGGCGGGTGGATACGTGCAGAGCTCGCACGAGGTAAGCTCCTCCGGCGCCGATTTCACGACAGGTCCCGAGTACGTCTTCCCCTCGGGCGGTACGCACTACGCCGACCCGAACCGCAATACGACGCGCGAGGCGATGGACCTCGCCGTGCGCTTCTACGATGCAAGGGGAAACGTCATAGGCGTGTTCAGCGGTTTCGATCAGGAGACTCCGCCGACGGTCACCGACCCGAAGGGCAACCCCGTACCGTGGAATTTCCACCTCGACCCGAAGCACCAGGTGAAGTTCGTGTTCAAGGGCTTCTTCGTCTTCGGCATCGAGCTCGTCGGATGGGGCGACATCGAACAGGGCGAGGTCACGCCGATGTAGACAGCATGGCATATATGAAAATAAAAATAACGATTACAATGAAAAAGTCTATCATCCGCATTGCCGGCATCATCGGGTTGCTGACGTTTCTGTCCGCCGGCCATGCCCGGGCGCAAGCCGTCAAAACGAATATCCCGCTGATCCTGGCGGGGAGCCCCAACGTGGGCATCGAATGGAACGTAGGCCGGCAGTTCACCGTGAACGGCGACGTGCTGTGGATGCCGTACATGTTCAAGAAACACGAAGAGGTGTTCCGCACGCTTATCGGAAGCATCGACCTGCGCTACTACGTCAAACCGAAATACTACTATACGAACAACGCCTTCGACGGTTTCTACATAGGCCCCTACGCCATGTACGGCAACTTCAACATCGGCCTGTACAAGGGCGAGGACAAGGAGAGCTACCGCCGCAAGGGCTGGGGCGTGTCGGCCGGCGTGTCGCTCGGCTACAAGTTCTACCTCGCGAAACGCTTCCGTTTGGATGTGAACCTCGGGGTAGGCTACGCCCACCTGCAGTACAACAAGTACCTGCTGGGCGGCGAGTGGGCGCACTATCCGCTGGAGAAGAAAAACACGAAGATGTGGATCGGCCCCACCAAGTTCGGCGTCCACCTGGTGTACAACATATTCAAATAGCCGTCGAAAAAAAAGATAATCCTGATGAGAAAATTTAAACGCAACGCAATACTATCGATGTGCCTGCTGCTGGCCGCATGCTGGGCTACGAACGCTTCGGCGCAGGACGAAGGCTCCCCGCGCAGCCAGGCGCGCAGCGAAGCCCGCGCAGCGCGTATGCAGCAGCGGGGACAGATTCCCGCTGCGGAGAAGAGCCGCTCCCGCGGAAAGCAGGAGAAAGCGGCCGCCGCAGAGGAGGCCCCGGCCCACAGCCGGGCCACGCGCCTGGAGCGTCTGGGCGACCGGGCGTTCATCACCAGCCGCTACGACAAGGCCATGAAATTCTATGAACGGGCCTCCTCCCGCGTGGACGGACACGACATGCCCGAATGGCTGCGTCTGGAGCTGAAGATGGCCCGCGTGTACAACATGCTGCAAGATCCCGAAAACAGCGCGAAACACTATACGACGGTCTACGAAAGCAGCGATTCCTTGCTGGACGTGGACGACGCCTGCACCTATATCGACGCGCTGCGCCTGCTGGATCGCACCCAGCAGGCCGAGGTCGTGGCACGCCACTATGCCTTCCGCAGTCCGCACAGCCGCAACCAGCGTTTCCTCAATACGCTCTACGCGCTCTCGAATCAGCAGCACTACTATAACAAGGGCGAAGCGGACTACGCCGTGCGCCTGCTGGCAGGCAGTACGGCGGCCGAATACTGGCTCGGAGAGTGGGACGGACGCATCTTCTGCGCGGCCAGCCAGAGCCGCATGCTCGACCCGCGCAAGGTCTTCTTCCACCGCACGGAGTATTTCTCCATCGGCGGCGACGGCGAGCTGAAGCCCCTGCGCGACCTGCCCCGCGAGGTGCAGAACGGGGCCGCCGCGTCGGAAGGCGACCTGCGGGTGGTCACGGGCATCAACTACCGCGGGTCGGACCGCATCCACGGCGTGGATGTCAAGGAACTGTTCCGCACCCAGCTTTTCTATACGGTATATAACGCCAGGCGCGGCGGATGGAGCGCCCTGCAGCCGTTGTTCGAGCATCAGGAAGAGGCGTGCTACGCCCACCCGGTGCTGCTGGACGGAGGACGCATGCTGCTGTTCGCCTCCGATCTGGAAGGCGGCTACGGAGGCATGGACCTCTACGTCTCCTACTGGAACGAGCAGACCGAACGCTGGTCCGACCCCGAAAACCTCGGCTCGACGGTCAACACCGAAGGCGACGAGATATTCCCCTCGATCATCGAAGACGAACTCTACTTCGCCAGCAACGGGCAGGAAGGCTACGGCGGATACGACATCTACCGCGTGAACTTCGTCGAGGGCAAGATCATGTCCAACTCGCTGTGGCATCTTCCTTACCCGATCAACTCCGTGTACAACGACTACGGGATGATGTTCCATGACGGGCAGGGGTATTTCATTTCGGATCGCCGGGGCCTCGAGTTCCGCGACGACATCTATACGTTCGAGAACGCCCGCACCTCGATTTCGGGATTGGAGGCGCTCGGCGTCTCGCGGGAATATCTCGCCCTGAACGGCGCCCTGACGCAGGTGACGGACCTGGAACGCGGAGGCGGCGCCCCGACGGACGACAGCCTGATCGAGAGTACGATCCGCATGCAACCCGAAGAGGGAGAGATCCTGCTCACGCTCTATTACGATTTCGACCGCTGGGAACTCCGGGCGCAGAGTGCCGAAGCGCTGCGCGCGCTGGCCGCCGACCCGGTGATCGGGACACTGTCCGAGGTCATCGTCGTGGGCTATGCCGACGAAATGGGAGCGGAAGGATACAATCAACGGCTCTCGGAACAACGGGCCAGGGCGGCGGCCGAGGAGCTCGTTCGCTGCGGCATGAAGCCCCGGATCGTCTGGGAGGGCCGTGGGCGCACCGCCCCCGACGCCGAGGACTACCGCGCACAGATGGAAGAGCGACGCCTGAGCCTGTCCGGAGGATGGAACCCCGAGACGCCCATGATCGAACTGCCCCTGCGCGAGCGCATCGAACTGAACCGCACGGCCCGCCGCGTGGACATCATCGTCAAAAAACAATAATCCGGGAAAAATAAAAACAGCATAAAATTATGAAAAGCATCGACAAATATATTCTGATAGCCGGCCTCTTCGCAGGCGTTCTCTCGACGACTCCCGCGGCCGCCCAATACATGCCCGTAGTCTATGACAAGAACTACGGACGCGCACACCAGTTCGAGGTCATGGAAACCGACTTCACCAACGGGGAGGCCGTAGCGGCCGGCGTAAGCGACTCCCGCGCATCGCTCACCTGGCTCGACCGCAGCGGCGGCAGCCGCCTGTTCAAGCGTTTCCCGGGCGATGAGTTCGAGCGTATCCTCGCGCTGGAGAGCGTTGGCGACGGGCAGGTGCTCGTGATGGGCTACCGCCACATCCCCGCCGGCGACAAGCGCAGCCGTGCTACGGGCCATGCCATGCTGATGGGCAGTAACGGCGTGGTGGAGCGCGACTTCTATATCGGCGAGCCGGGCACGAAGATCATGGCCGGGCAGGTCCTGCCCGACGGACACATCATCCTATCGGGCAGCACGCTGAATAAGGAGGGCCGCGAGGCGGGCTTCGTCTGCAAGGTGTCGCCCCGCAACAAGGTCGTCTATTTCTATACGGCCGTGACGGGCGCCGTGTGCCGCCATTTCGATGTGCTGGGCAACCGCTCGGAACTGCTGCACGCCGCCTTCACCGACGGCAAGGGCGGCAGCTCGGTGGTGCGCCTCGACGAAAACGGCAAGCCCTATTTCCTCACGACGCTGCCCGACGAGAGCTACCGCATCGAGCGGATGGTCTCGACCGCCGACGGTGACATCTATCTGGTGGGCCAGGGCGAGAAAGCCGGGGGCACGGTCGTGAAGATCCGTCCCGAGGGCGACGAGGTATTCAACAAACCCATCGTTCCGGCCTCGGCCGACACGCGCCTCGACCAACTCGGCGTGTTGCCTACCGGCGAGCTGCTGGTGGGAGGCCACGACTCCAAGAACTCCTACTTCGCGCTGCTGCGTTCGGACGGTACGGTGCTCATCTCGAGCGCCGACCGGGGCGAGGTTTCGGCCATCGCGCAGAACATCGCGGGCGATCACTGCGTCGTGAGCCTTTACGACCGCAGCGCCTCGCGCGGCAAGATCATCAAACTCTCGAAAGAGGGACGCAAGCTCTACGAGAAGAATACCGCGGCCAATTACACGAACCTGCGCATCAACGGCAACGACGACCTGCTGATGGGCAACTCCGCAACGGGACGCCTCTCGATGCTCTCGGCCACGGGCGAGACGCTCTTCGACCGCTTCGCCGTGGAGAACGAGCCTACGACCTTCAGCGAGGTCTGCCTGCCCATGAGCGGCGAGGCGTTCTTCGTGGGCGAGGGCAGCCGCGTGACGAAGCTGGCGCACGGCATCCACGTAAGCGACATTATCGTCAACAAACCCATCGACGGCTACGCCACGGCGACCTTTACCGTAACCCTTTCGGGCTTCGGATTCACGGACGAGGGTACACCCCGTCCCGTTACGGTGAACTACAAGACTACGCCGGTCAGCGCCAAGGAGGGGCTTAACTTCACGCCCGTGACCGGTACGCTTTCGTTCATCCCGAGCACCGACGGCCGCGACCGCTACCTGAACCGCTATACGGTGGAAGTTCCCGTCATGGCCAACGACCTGCTCGAAGGCGACCGCACGTTCGACCTTCAGCTTTCGGACGTTACCGACTCGTACCTGATCCGCGGCAAGAGCCTTGCCACGATCGTAGACCAGCCTTCGGTTGTGCGGATGATCTCCTCGACGGCCGGAACCGAGGGCGAGAGCGACGTAGTGTACGAACTGGGTATCTTCAAGACCAACGGCGTGCGCCTGACGAACGCCACCAAAGCCGATATCGTCATCGACGGCATCTACGGCAAGGGTACGGCCGACAAGATGGACTTCGACATGGGCCGCCAGCCGCGCCTGACGATCACCCCGGGCAGCCACAGCGGCCGCTTCAGCGTGCAGACGTTCGAAGATACGCGTTACGAGAACATCAAGACCGTCGTGGTCGATTTCAACAAGATACACGCCATGTCCGACACGGAAGTGTCGTTCGGCAGCAACGTGCTCAGCTGCGAAGGGCTGATCTACGACCAGCCGGCGCTGGTGGCCATCGAGTCGCTGGGCGACTACAACAAGATGAACAACGTGGTGTCGGGATTCTTCAAGATCTCGCTGCTGCGGGCCAAGGACGGCGCCGTGCAGACCAACTGCAGCGGCGGGGACATCTTCCTGCAGACCCAGCTGGATGATAAGGCTACGGCGGTGCAGGGTACCGATTTCGTCTTCTCCAACGCTCATGACCTGCGCATCTGGGGCGACGACCGCAGCAGCGCCGTCAATCTCAACGGTATGGTGCTCTACACCCCCGACAGCATCGTCAAGACCGTGGGCGTGAAGCTCAGCGGCGTCAGGGCCGCCGAGGGAGCCGGCAAGATCGGTATCGCTCCCGACAAACAAAGTGCAAGCTTCAATATCCTCAATAGATAGACGGATGATCGCGATGAAACGAAATAAGGTCGGACATCTGATCCGGACGGCTGTCCTGCTGCTCCTGCCCCTCGGGGCGGGGGCACAGGCTCCGGCCCCGCGCCACAGCGCCGAGGTCGCATGGGGCGTATCGGTACCGCTGGGGACGGGCTATCCCGACAAGACGGGAGCGGCCGCCTTCTCGCTGCGTTACGAGTACCGCTTCGCACAGCGGTGGGCGGCGGGAGTCTCGGTCGCCTGGGACCGTACGGCCGACAACGGGGTGTTCGACGGTCACTTCGACGGCGACGCTGTAACGGGCTACGCCGAACGCACACGGCAGCAAATCCCCATCACGGCCACGCTGCGGTGGTACATGCTCGGTGGGCGCACAAGTCTGTTGCAACCCTATCTCGGCGCCGGTGTCGGCGCCCAGTGGACCCGGTTCGATATTACCGGGGAGACGATCAACACCTCGAAGGCCGACAGCTGGGGCGTGGGTGCCTCGGCCGAGGTCGGCACACGGATCTATCCGCGGCGCGGGGGAGCTCTCTTCCTCGACGTGCGGGCGGCTTACCGCTACGGTTCCAACCGGTGGAAGGCCGCAGAAGTAAACGGCCTGCACGGGTTTTACCCGTCGATAGGCGTGGGACTGAACTTTTAAAACCGCGAGCGCAACGCCCCATGCACCCGAACGAGCCGCAGGAGGGGCAAGGGCCGCCGAAACCGAAGCGCCCGGACGAGCCGCAAGTGTCGGCGGGATTGCCCCGGCGACGGGCACAGGAAGAAATTGATGACATAGATATACATATACCATGAAACGATTATTGACATATACACTCGAATGCGCCATGGCCCTGTCGCTGTCGGCGGGGCTGGGCGGCTGTGCCAAAGACCCTGTCGGGGCGGAGGGCCCCACGGGCGGGGAGAATCGCTTCACGCTCACGTTCGCCGGTCGGACGACGGCGGCGCTGCCCGCCGACCAGACCGAGACGGTCTATGCAGGTATGCGTTTCGCCGCCTACCGGTCGCCCTATACACAGTCCGGCAACCTCTCCGGTGCGGGCACGTTCAGCCACGAGGTAATCCTCAAAAGAGACGGTAACGTCTATACGGGCATGATGCGTACCGGCAACTGGGGCCTGGCCGCGGTTTCCCCGCGCAGCGACCTGCTGCCCCTGCCCGGAGCGGGAGCGGACATGACCGAGACACCCATGTACCGGATGCCGGAGGATGCGACGACCTGCCCCGAAATCTTTTTCGGCAGCGTAACCCTGCCCGAGATCGAAGCGGACAAGGATGCGAAGGCCGATATGTCGCTGGCGCGCAACATGTCGCAGGTGTACGTGCGTATTCTCGACAAGGACAATATCGTGAATGCGAGTAAGCCTATTACGGTTCAGCTGACGGAGGTGCCGAGCACCGTTTCGTGGGCGGGGAACATCCTGCCGGACAAGACGAAGCCGGAGCTGCGCGAGGAGCCCATCGTGCTGACGATTCCCGCCACCGAGACGTGGACGGATTCTCTCTCGACCGATAACAAGCCATTATTCAAAATGTCGTCGATGGGCCATCATACGATCATCCCGGCGCACCGGGGGAACGATTTCTGGAACGCAGACGGCACGGTGAACGACAAACCCGCCGACATCCTCGAACACAAGATGAAGATCTCGCTGACCTACACCGACAAATGGGGCGCGGAGCAGACCATCGAGGCCAAGGAAGTCCCGGAGGTGCCCCGCTGCAACGGCCGCATCGTCTACAACCTGATCCCGGTGCCGAAGAGCACCGACGTGGTGATCGTAACGGAGCTGCTGCCGTGGAACGTGGAAGATACGCAGACCGAGACCGTAAAGCGGAAACTGAACGCCGCCAACTGCGTGGTCGTGGCCCCGGGCCGGGCGGCCGAGTTCTCCGTGGAGGACGTCTTCCAGACATGGAACTTGGAACATAGCACGGAGCTGGGCGGCAAGATGGCCCAGGATCAAACGCTCGTCGCCGAGGTGATCTCGGGCAGTGATCTGATCTCGGCCGAGGTCGTGAACCCGATGGGCAATGGCGCGACGGGCGCCCATCACTCTGTCCGGGTGAAGGCCGCAAATCCGAACATAACCGGCGAGGCCACCGTGGGCCTGAAGCTGCAGGGCGATCAGGGTTACCGCTGGATCTGGCACGTACACGTAACCAGCGACCCGCAGGCCCACACCGACGGACATTGCCCGTGGACGGCTGCCGCCACCGACGGACGCGACTGGGGCTCCGCTGCGCCCGACCAACAGAAAGGCTTCGGCGTGGTAGTGACGAAAGCGGGTGCGACCACCTCTCCGGCCTCGAAAGTCGTCACCCTGAAGACCGAGCCGGGAGCCCTTCCCTACAAGGTTACGCTCGTTACGGCGAACGGCGGCTCCACAAAAGTGGATGCGTCGGTCGCAACCATCTGCCTGTGGAACGGGACGCAGATGAAAGCGGACGTGTCCGAACTCTACGCGGTGCCCGGCCATGCAACCGACATCTGCGTGCAGATCAAGGATGCCGCCCGGTTCACCGGGGGCTATCTGAGAATCGAGCAGTGCAAGCTGGACGGCAACTTTGCCGAGGCGCAGTATGTGCAGGTGGGCAAGGGTACGATGACCATGACCGACGCATCGGTAACTTACGCGGGAGGAACGAGCAACTTGACCGTTCCGACGATCTCGGTCACCTATCCGGACAATACGCGACAAACCGTTACGGGCCAGTGGACGGCCCAGCCGTGCGACGAGAACGGCAATCCCGCCGCCAGCGACTGGGTGACGCTGACGACGGCCACGGCCGCTGGCGGAGGCAACATCACGATGAGAGCCAATCCGCAGACGGGCTATGTGGAGCCCATGAAAGTTGGCTTGCCGGTAAGTGGCTACGACCTCTCGACCCGGGGCGGACAGACCGCAAGTAACACGGCCAACTGTTATCTCGTACATGCACCCGGAACATACACCTTGCCGCTGGTCTACGGCAACGCCATCAAGGACGGGGCCACGAACGCCGCGGCCTATACCTCGACGGCCGCCACTTCGAACAACATCCTGAATCCCTTTATCAACCATCTGGGCATCGGCATTACCGATCCCTATATCAAAAATAACAATAATATCACCCTCACGGAAGCCAAGTTGTTGTGGCAGGACGTGGAGGGGATGATCGACGCATCTTCCGTATCTATCAGCGGGGATAACCTTACCTTCCGGGTAACGAACAGTATCGACTACGGCAACGCCGTGCTGGCGGTTTACGACGATCAGAATCCGAAACAGATCGCCTGGAGCTGGCATATCTGGGCCACGGACTACGAGCTGGGAACGGATCTGGTCGTAACCAACGGGACGCACAAGATATGGCCTATCCATCTGGGCTGGTGCCCCGGCCCGGAATACGAGGCACGGAGCCAGCGCCTGCTGCTGACCGAGGCCGGCACAGGGGCCACCGTCATAGTGACGGTAGACCAGGCGGCCTACAAGGGGCTGGGCAACCACCCCTACTACCAGTGGGGCCGCAAAGACCCGCAGCTGCCCTCCGACGGTACCACCAATACCAATAAGACCTGGTACAACGAGATGGGAACGCCTTCGACCGTTTGGGATTACCGGCAACTTAGGACTTCTACGAGTCAGGATGCGAAAGAGGTTATTCAGGCATGTATTCAGAATCCGATGACGTTCTCTCACGGAGCAAGTACTGATACCGGTCTTAATAGTTTAGATAAGCTGGATGGGCAATATTCTAACCTGTGGGCGGCCAACAGTGGATTTGTCACGGCAGGCTCATATCTGAATGAATCGACCAAAAAAACCGTTTACGATCCTTGCCCGGCGGGATACAAGGTATCTATGGGCAACGCTCTCGCCCCCTTGATCACGAACAGAGGTACATGGAGCACTACCCCTGCGGGTCGGTATTTCGACTGCACGGATGAGAGCGGGAATCCGGCTACCGTATTCTTTCCGGCTTCGGGCTATCGCTCTTCATCTACAGGCGTGCTCGGTGGCGTCGGCAGCGAAGGGGACGCCTGGATGGTTGAAACGAAAGAAGAGCGCAACGGCTATAACATGGTTTTCCTGAACACGGACGCGAGCATCAAACTGCAGAATAATGCTGTACGCTCCAACGGCATCCCGGTGCGTCCCGAGAAGGAATAGGCAACCGGGCGTCGAAAAGACGACGCAACGGAAAAACGATAATATAAACGAAAAAACAGCGAACCGCCGGGAAGAGCCCGGCAACGAAAACACGATACAAAGACCATGAAACGACCGTGCACCCGATACCTGACTCTCGCCGCGCTGTGCGCGGCGGCCCTGGCCTCGTCCTGGCTCGTCTCGTGCGAGAGCGGTTGCACAGGGGACCCTGACGGGCCTGCCCCGGCCGGACGCACGGTGCTGGCGTACATGGCCTCCGACAACGACCTGAACGCAGAGACGTCCGACAAGATCGCGGCGCTGTGCCGCGGCCGGGCCGCGGCCCGCGCGGGAGAACTGCTGATCTACGCCGATACTCCCCAAGGCGCCCGCCTGCTGCGGGCGCTGCCCGACGGGACACAGCAGACCGTGGCCGAATACGGGGCGGAGAACTCCGCGTCGCCCGCCGTGCTGGGACGGACGCTGCGCGAGACGATGAACGCC
>NZ_JAQDED010000004.1:13009-291512 GCF_027665465.1 Candidatus Alistipes pullistercoris
GCCTTCCCGGCGCCGGGTTACGGCCTCGTGTTCTTCTCGCACGGCAGCGGCTGGCTGCCGCAGGGCGCCCTGCAAAGCCCCGGCCGAACGTCTTCCGGCACGATAGGCAGCCGCTCGATGGGCCGGGACGAAAGCGACGAGCAGACGCCGCACGCGGAGATGGAGCTCGAAGAGTTCGCCTCGGCCATCGCCGACGGCTCGCTCGATTTCATCGTCTTCGAGGCGTGCCTGATGGCGGGGGCCGAGGTGGCCTACGCCCTGCGCGACAAGGCGGAGTGCATGCTAGCTTCGTCGGCCGAGATACTCTCGCCGGGGTTCACGCTCGTCTACGGGAGCGCATTGAAATACCTGCTCGACGCTTCGGCCCCCGCCCCGGAGTGCCTCGCGGCATTCGGCAGTGCCTATATGGGGCATGTCGCCACGCAGACGGGCGTCTACCGCTCGGCGACCCTGTCGGTCGTAGACCTGCACGAAATGGAACCGCTGGCCGCCCGGATGGCCGAGCTGCCGACCCTGTCGATCCGTGAGTCTGACATAACGGACGACCTGCAGCGTTTCGACCGTCCGGGCAGCTACGGCGACAATCCCGCCGTGGCCCGGTATTTCGATCTGGAAGAGTGCGTGCAGCGCCTGGCGGGCGAGACCGGGGCTTTGCAGGAACAACTCCGGCGCACGGTGGTGTGGAAAGACCAGACCGAGCGGTTCATGGTCGGCGACGACGGCAACTACGGCCGCTACAACGGCTTCGACATCACGGCCCACTCGGGACTGACGGTATACCTCCCCCGGGCGGAACTGGCGGCGCTCAACGAAGCCTACCGCCGCACGGCATGGTACCGGGCGGTGTCCGGGCAATAACCGGGGCGGGAACAGGACAACGGAACAGGAAAACACAAACATGAGAAGGCAAGAATATAACAACGATAATATAACTAAAAAATAAACGCGCATGTTACAGCTTATACGAAACATCCGAAGTGCGGGAAGAACCTGGGTGCTGGCGCTGACGGCGCTGACGGTCGTTTCCTGCGCGAAGGATCTCGGGGCTCCCGAGATCGTCGAACGGGCGGGCCTTACCATCAGCCTGACCGTCCCGCAGAGCGTGGAGCGGGAGATGAGAAATCCGCGCACCTATGCGGGGACGGAACCGGGCTACGGCCAGGAGAGCGTGATCAACTCGCTCTACATCGTCTTCTACTCGCGCAGCAAGGAGGCGCTCGGCGCCCGGGCCGACTGGAAAGAAGTAGCCACAAAAACGCTGGAGAAAGAAGACCTTCCGAGCTTTACCGGGACGACCGGGGGTAACCCTACGAGCACCTTCACGGTGGAGGGTATTCCGGTGACCCCCTCGGCGCTGGATGGGGGCACGGAGCTCAGGGCCGTGATCTACGCGAACTACAACCAGAATCCGGATGCCATCACCGCCGAGAGCGACCTCTGGAAGGGCTCGACGCTCAATCCGCTGTTCTTCACCGGAACGGGCGTGTTCGGCAAGGTGAACGACACGTGGACGGCGAATGTGAACCTGACGCGTCAGGTCGCCAAGCTGCGCATCAAGGCGGGCATCCACCCCGACGCCGTGCCTTCGACCCTTGAGATCGATCCCCGGAGCATCAGCGTGACGGTTGAAAAGATGGCTTCGGCATCCCCCACGACGGACGACGGGAATAATCCGGATCATAAGGACTACGATCCGGGAGATACTTTCGCAGGTATGGAGCAGACGATCGTCCGGAGCACGACCTCCGGCACGCCGCTGCGCATGGAGGAGAACTGGGCTTCGGGGATGAAGATCGACTCGCTGTACATGCACCCGCACGACGCAAGTACGGACAAGGAGAAGGCCACGGTGGTCAAGATCAGCATGAAGGTCTCGGACCCCGTTTCCGCCGAGAGCAAGACCCTGACGCTCGAATACCCGCTGGGCAAGCTGAATGCGGAGACGGGGCAAATGGACTATACGATCAAGCGCAACACGATCTATACGCTCGACGTTCAGGTGCAGTCCATCGAGAGCGGAGGGAGCCTGAACGCCAATCTGGAGATCCATGACTGGGACGACGCGGTCATCGACATCGACGCCCCCTGGGGCGAGGCCGTGACCTCGCATTCGGCGCTCTACGTCCTGCCGGGCGAAGGATCGACGGTGATGACCGTCGCCGCGGGCGGCGGTACGGAACCTTTCTCGGTCACGCTCATGAAGCCCGACAGGTCGGGAACGTTGGACGCCTCCTTGGCGTCGCTCTACCGCGACGGCTCTTTCGCTGCGGGCAACACCTTCCTGCTGGAGCCTTCGTCCAAAGCGGAGGTGCAGTTCACGGCCACGGAGCAGTTCGCCGGGGCATGGCTGAAGATCGTCAAGACCAAAGGGGGACAACCCGCCGGGCTGGCGCGTTATATTCCCGTGGGCAAGGCTGAATTTTCGGCCGCAAACGGGAGTGCGACCTATGCAGGCGGAGATTTCGCCTCGCAGATCGTCTGCCGGGCCGCTATGCCCGACGGCACGACCGAACCGCTGGAGTGGACGGCCGAGACCGTGGATGCGGGCGGCGCTTCCGCCCCGGTTCCCGACTGGCTGACGATCCAGACCTCGACGGGAAACCTCTCGGGCAGCGTGGCGGCGCAGGAAAACAGCCATCGCATGCAGACGGAAGCCGCTGTCGTCAACTACGACCTCTCGACACGCGACGGACTTATGAACACCGCCAACTGCTATCTCGTGCATGCTCCGGGTACCTACTCGCTGCCGCTGGTCTACGGCAACGCCATCAAGGACGGGGCCACGAACGCAGCGGCTTATACCTCGACGGCCAGCGGGACGAACATCCTGAATCCCTTTTTCAACCACTCGGGTACAATTACCAATCCCTATATTTCCGATAACGGCATCACGCTCACGGATGCCAAACTGCTGTGGCAGGACGTGAACGGGATGATCGAGGAATCCTCGGTACAGCTCAGCGGGAATCGCCTCGCGTTCCGGGTAACGGACAAGATCGACTACGGCAATGCCGTACTGGCGGTCTTCGCAGGCAATACTATCGCCTGGAGCTGGCATATCTGGGCTACGGACTACGACCCCTATGCCGCGGACGCCACCAAGACGGTGCAGAACCGCACGTCGCCCAACACGCAGTTCGACTTTATGACGCAGAGCCTCGGCTGGTGCCCCGAAAAGGAGTATGCTGCGCGGGAGGCACGAGTCAAGGTTACGCAGTCGGAGACGGGCGCGACACGGATCATAACGGTACAACAGGACTACGCCTTAATATCGGCCAACAGCACCTGCTACCAGTGGGGCCGCAAGGACCCGTTCCCCGGATCGAATGGCAACGTCAACAAGCCCACCTACGGGCCGAATGCCTGGTCTTCGATCACTGGCGCTCCGCGTCAGATCAGTACAACGTCCATTCAGATGTATATCAAGAATCCGTCTGCGTTCTGTATCATCTCCGGTATGGATGGACAATATTACAACCTCTGGTCCGCAAACAGCAACGTTACCAGCATTAATACCAATCAGGTCGTCAAGACGGTCTACGATCCCTCGCCGGCCGGGTTCTGCCTGCCGCCCAGCGGGGCTTTCACCGGGTTCACGACTACTGGTAACGTTACCTCCACCGTTACCGATTTCAATGTTTCCGGCGCATGGGACAACGGCTGGCACTTCTACTGCAATACGGACGGTACGGGCGAAACCATCTATTTCCCCGCTTCGCGCCCTCGCTACTACACGATGGGTACCCCTTTCGCCGTCGGCAACTATTACTGCTGGTCCGCGGGTTCGGGCTCGGATAATGGTACGGGTAGTAGCATGTACTGCAATCAGACGCGCGTCGACACGCAGGCCAACGCCTTCCACCGCAGCTACGGCTTCTCCGTCCGCCCCGTGAAGGAGCAATAGAGACCCCGAAGGGCGAACGGTAGATACAGGAACGAATAAAAAGCGAACCCTTTCGATAAGCCGGGTGCAGAGCCGAACCCGTTCGGACTCTGCCGGGGCGGAAAAAGATACGGAAAACGAACAGAAAAACGAAAAATAAAAGCAACGGATCAATGCAACGGACAGTATTAAAACAGAGACTATGTGCGGCGCAGAACGTCGCACGGCGCTCCCCGGGCGCGGCACTCCGGGGACTGCATTCCCTGCTCCGCCTGACGGCGGTCTTCGCGCTGCTGCTGGGGAGTTGTGCCAAAGACCCTGTCGGGCCGGGCGGTCCCGACGAGGGCACCGATCTCGCCCTCTACATTCCCGCCCCGGAGCGGGTGGAGACCTACTCGGGCGCGACCATCGACGAGTGCCGCATCGAGAATGCCGTGGTGCTCGCGTGGAACAAGACGGACGACCGGATCACGGGTGCCGAGGTCGTGGCGACCGTCATGGGCAACGGCACGCAGCAGCCCACGCTGCGCTTTAGAAAGCTCGCACCGCAGAGCGGCGAGACGATCGTCGTGCTGTGCAACCTCGACCCGACAACCGTGAACCAGGCGGAGGGACTCGTAGGCCAAAATATGGCTGCGGCGCAGAATACGCTGAAGCCCCGCAGCGCCGCGGGCGGCACTTCGGCCGATATGAAAGCCCCGCTGACGATGGCCGGCGATGCCGTATGGAACGGCCAGAACGTACAGGTTCGCATGAGCTTCCAGTGCGCCAAGATCAGCGTGGTGCTGGACCCCTCGCTGACCCAGACGGGCGGGCCGCTGGCGTGGACGACCGTCCGCACCACCTACCTCGACCACATGCCCGCAACGACGCAGTGGACAACGGCAAGCACGCCGGCTTCGCAGAACGAACAGGGTGCGCTCTCTCAGAGCGGCACGCCGGGCTACGACCCGGATGCCGACCCGATGAGTTTTCCCGCGCTGTACACCTACGAGGCGGCGCAGCCTGCTAATTGGCCGACGAACCGGGCGTTCAACTACGTCCTGCTGCGGGTCGCCGAGACCGAGAGCGGCCCCATGCAATACTACTGCCTCACATTCGACGACACAAATCAGGGCACGATCGCAAAACGCAACGCCTTCGAGCGTGGCAAGCACTACGTCTTCCGCGTGAAGGACATCTACAAGCGGGGTTACGATAATATCGAAGAGGCGCTGGACAACCCCTCCAACGCCGTCTATGAGATCGGGATTCTGGATGACTGGAGCAAGAATTGGGAGTACAACGGACAGTACGGGGTGACGGCCGACCGCGATACGGCCTACGTGTGGACCGCAGCCGAGGCGCAGCCCCTCTACCGTTTCTCGTGGCCCCAGCCCGAGAACGACCCGGACGGAGCTCCGGCGACCAGCACCGTGACGCTGCTCAATGCCGCCCGAACGGCTCCCGTAGCGACCGAGCTCGTGCAGCTGCTGGACAAGGACGGGAATAACATACCGAATAACACCTTCACCTTTAACGGCCAGACCTCTCCCGAGGAGGGCTATCAGTTCTCTTTCAAGACGGGGGACAAGGCCACGGCGCAGGGCATGTGGCTGCGCGTAAAGTGCGGCAATATCGAGCGGTTCGTACCCGTGGGATGGGCGACCCTGACGGTGCATGATGTCTCGGGCTACCAGCTGGGCGGATCGTTCAGCCAGCGCGTGAGCAGCAACGTCGTGATGCCCGACGGAACGAGCAAAGAACTGCCGTGGGAAGCCGGGTTCGTCGACAAGGATGGTGTCGGGACGAGCCAACCGAACTGGATCACGGTGGATAAGACGTCGTTCCCGGACGGCTCCGGCGACTTTTCCATTGCCTTCGATCCCATGCCTCTGACAAAGACGGAAGACCCCTATAACGAGCGGCTCAATGGTCGCGACTTAGTCGGCACTTCTACCGAGCCCAACCAGGATTCGTCTCCGCGATACGACCTTTCGAGAGATCACTCCCAAGGGCTGGATACCCGCGAGACGGCCAACTGCTACATCGTCTCCGCACCGGGCTACTACCGCATACCGTATGCGTACGGCAACAGCCTTATAGGCGAATGCGTCGACATAACGGACGAGAACACCACCTCTTACAACAGAAACACTACTACTACTACTACTACTACTACATGGCTGAGCTGGTTCCTGGATTACGATAATCGGAGGATCCATAGCGGCTGGATTCAAAAGGACCTGCAATATAACGATACGCATCAAGTCGCGGTAACGGGTACGGACGCTGCTCATTCGAACGGCCATCCCACCCGCGTCGACGTGCTCTGGCAGGACAATCCGAATATGATCTCCAGGATGTTCTTCACGGAACACCCCGACTGCTATATCTGCTTCGACGTACCGAAAAATACCAATTTGAAGACCCCCATGCAGGGCAACGTCGTATTTGCCGCGTACGATCATAATGACAAGATCATCTGGACATGGCATGTCTGGATTACGGACTACGATCCTGAGGAAGCTCCGGCAGTGCAGGATACCTATAGCCCGTACGACCCCATAAAGGACTGCAAGATCACGAACGCAACGGGACAAGAGTTTATCCTGCAGGGCCAGAACCTGGGTTGGTGCAGCGGCGATGTCAACGTCTACGAGGGCCGCAGCGCGATAGTGCGCATCACGCAGGCGAGCGGCCTTACCCGGGATATCACGCTCGAACAGCCCCGTATCGAGATCGAGTCCTCCGGCAACAACCCCTTCTACCAGTGGGGGCGCAAGGACCCGATACCGGCGGCTGTGAACCAAAACGGCTCGATAGTCAACAAGACCGTATATAACAAGGATGGTGCTCCGCTCGCGACGCCTTTCCGAACAAGTTCAACCCTATATACGATCGGCCAGGCCATCCAGAATCCGAACAGCTTCGTCTGTGGTGGGAGTATTAGTAATTGGATTGCTGCAGCATCGGATGGTGCTGCCGTGAACTACTGCAACCTTTGGAACGCCCAGCTTACGGGCAGCTCCGGCTACACGATCGGTGACGGCTACAAGTTCGCCAAAACCGTTTACGATCCGTGCCCGAGAGGTTACCGCATTCCCGATCCGGATGTGTTCACGGGTATGACATATGATGGGAGGACGTATACCCAACCGCTGGGAAGCAACTCCTATTTCGGCGATATTTACAACTCGCCCTTTACGGATAACTCCGGACTCCGATCCGTCTACGGCTGGGTGTTCTATGCCAATCTCATGTCAGGGAGGGGAGCATACGATCCCTCGGGAGGAGTATACTACCTGAGAGCAGGCGGATTTCGCCATAAAGATAACTTAGAATCGGAGGCAGTAGGCCGTGTCTCCTACTATTGGACAAATATGCCCAGTAGCACCACTGCCGCAGGTAACAGGGATAAGGCTTATACTCCGACGCTTCGCATAGACAATGGCACTATAGCAACGACGGTAATGCCGCTGAACGCCACCGCACAATCCAAAGCCTTCGGTTATGGCATAAGGTGCATCCGGGATAATGTGCGCAAATAGGATCCGGCATTCCCGCGGTCTGCGCGTCCCGGCCCGAAAGGCCGGGGCGGCGCGGAACGATATGCCGGAAAAACGGACGGTAACGGAAAGAAAGAACGAAAAAACGCAATATGAGAAACGAGATAACCCCGGCCGATCGTAATGGTCGGTTCCCGAGAGAGTGTTCATGGGCAAAAAAAGAGATACATACCGTCCGAACGATCCCGAACGCTGGGAGGACTACCGCCTGAATATGCCCATACTGGACTATAACGGGGATGTAAGGAGGCTGCACAGGCGGGAACGGAGACGGGCGAGGTTCCGCCGGTACTTCGTCCGGCTGCTGTGCCTCGCGGGTATCGTGCTCGCATTATGGCTGTTGATACAGTAAACGCCGCGCGGGACGGAAACGGCAACGTACGATGGCAAAAAAGAGAAAGAAAAGAAAACCGACCGGAACGCGAACACGCACGGAACGAAAACCGATCGCACCCGACCCGATGAACGGGACGAAGCCGGACACGCCGGAGGAGGACGGCGGAAGGCAATCCGCCGCCGAGCGGATCGTGGCGGTCGCAGCGGCCGTGGTCGGCATCGCCCTGTGGGGAGGAGCGCTGCTCTATTTCTCGATCATGGAGCTGATCGCCTGGTGGGAAAAGTAGCGCTGCCGGCAGCTTCGGATGATTATTCGACAACTTAAAAAAACGGATCTTATGAAAAACATGAAAAAACTGCTTCTTTCGGCCCTGCTGCTCCTTTGCGGCCTTGCGCCGGCCCATGCCGACGGACATGAGGAGCCGATCACCTTCGACCGCCTGCCGCAGGCGGCGCAGACCTTCCTGAAAACCCATTTCGACACGCTGACGGTGGCCTACATCGTGGCCGACCGGAAGTTTATGGGTGTCGAGTACGAGGTGAAATACACCGACCGCACGGAGGTCGATTTCCGCTCCGACGGACAGTGGGAAAGCGTGGAGCGCAAGTACGCTCCCGTTCCCGCAGCCATCGTCCCGAAGCAGATCTCGGATTTCGTGGCGGCGAACGAACTGTTCGGCCGGCAGTTCATCAAGAAGATCGAGCGCGACCCCTACACGTGGGAGATCGAGCTGTCGGGCGGCCTGGAGATCAAGTTCGACACCAAGTTCAACGTGATCGGCTACGACGATTAACGATACGACAGCCCGACCATGAAGGATGCCCGTTCTCCCATAAGCCATGCCCTTCGCCGCGTTCTGCAATGGCTGTTGGACCGCTTCGGTGCGTGGTTGCAGTGGTTCCATACGGTGCCGCAGTCGGAACGGTTGGAGGATTTCACGGCGCAGCACCGCCACCGCCACGAGGGAATCGGCCTTACGCGCAAGCGGCGATGATCCCGCAGACGGTGCATCTCGGTTCGGTCCCCCTGCTTCTTAGATAAGACCCCAATTTTCACCTATTATATAAATTTTCACGAACAACTTTATGAAAAGGAACACGATTTTGATGACCTTGCTCGTGAGCACGTTGGCTCTGGCAGGTTGCAACAAGGACGAGGACAACGGGTCCCGCGAGCCCGCCGTAAGCAAACAGGCGCAGGCCGCTCTGACAGAAAAGTACCCCAACGCTACCAATGTGCGGTGGACGGCCAAAGACAAATATGTCGTGGCGAGCTTCTCGCTGCCCGAATCGCGCGCCGCCGAGGCAGGCATCGACCTCGCGGCGTGGTTCGACAACGGGGGCGCGTGGTACATGACCGAAACGGACATTCCCTTCACGGCACTTCCCGAGGCTGTGCAGACAGCTTTTGAGGCCAGTGAATACGCTTCGGCTCCGTGGCGCACGGACGACGTGGATATGCTGGAGCGCGAAGGCGTGGAAACGATCTACGTCATCGAAGTAGAGAAACGGGAGAACGGCATCGAAACGGAGATCGACCTCTACTACTCGGCCGACGGCGTGCTGGTCAAAATGCTGACGGACTCGGCACCCGATTACGATTACGGAGACTATATCCCGTCGACGCCCGCCACGGGCATCGAGGAGTACATCCGCACGAACTACCCCGACGCCCGCATCACGGAGATCGACTACGAGCACGGTATGACCGAAGTGGATATCATCGACGGCCGCACGCCGCGCGAGCTGCTCTTCGACGGCAGCGGCGCGTGGGTCTACACCAAGACCGAGGTTTGGCGCAGCGATGTTCCCCAGACGGTGATGCAGGCTCTTCAGAACAGCGAGTGGGCCGCTTACCGGATCGACGACATCGACCACTACGAGACTCCCGACAAGGAGTTCTACCGCTTCGATCTGGAGTCGGCGCAGGGCGACGTGAAGGTGGACGTCACGCTCGACGGCACGGTGACGCTCAAGCAGTCCGACATGCCCGCACAGGGCAACGGCCAGTTGGTCGATGCGGAAGTCACCGGGTTCATCTCGTCGAAATACCCCGGGGCGCGGATCGTGGAGTACGATTACGACAAAGGTCTTCTGGAGGTCGAGATCTGGCATGAGAACCGCGAGAAGGACGTTTACTTCAACGGACGGAACGAATGGGTCTACACCGAATGGGACATCCGCCGCAGCGAACTTCCGCAGGCCGTTACTGCCGCTATCGCGGCTTCCGAGTGGGCTACGTTCTCGATCGACGATATAGAGTACGTGCAGACCCCGACTGCGGAATACTACCTCGTGGAACTCGAACGCGGCAACCGCGAGATCGAACTGCGCATCGCCGCCGAGGGTACGATCCTTTAAGCCCGTTCGATGATGAGAGCGTTGAAATCTATGACGGTGCTGGCGACGATGGTCGCCAGCCTGCTTTTACTGACCGGATGCGCTTCCTCGCGCATCTCCTACCGACGATTACCCGCCGAGGCCAGGACATTTATCGAGCGGTATTTCCCGACCGAGAGTTGCGTTTATGCCGAGCGGGAGCGCGATGACGGCCGCCGGGAGTACGAGGCGAAACTGTCGAACGGTACGGACCTCGAGTTCCACGGCACGGGCCAGTGGAAGAAGGTGGACTGCGGCTATTCGTTCCTTCCTGCCGGGATCGTTCCGCAGGCTATCATCGAAGATCTGGCCGTGCGGTATCCGGGGGCGAAAATCTACAAAGCCAAACGCGAACGGGGTGGCTACGAGATCAAGATCACGGGCGGGCTGGAGCTGATCTACTCGGCCGACGGTACGTTCGTGCGGGAGGATCGCTCCTAAAGAGAACGTATCGGAGCCTGAAAAACAGAAAATGGTATGAAAAAGTTGAAGAAACGATATTATGCGCTTGCGGCGGGCGTGGTCGTCGTCGGAGCTGCGCTGTACTGCGCGTTGGCCGAGATGCGCATTCCTTGTCTCTGGCTGCCTTCCGGGGCGAAGACTTTCATTGCAACCTATTTCCCGGATGCGAGCTGCATCTATGCCGAGCGGGAGCGGGAGGACGGACATCGCGAGTTTGAGGTAAAGCTTTCCGACGGCACGGACATCGAGTTCCACGCCTCGGGAGAGTGGAAAAAGGTGGACTGCGGCTACTCGTTTCTGCCTGCTGGTATTGTGCCGGCGGCGATCGTCGAGGATCTGGCCGTGCGCTATCCGGGGGCGAAAATCTACAAAGCCGAACGCGAACGGGGCGGCTACGAGATCAAGATCACGGGCGGGCTGGAGCTGATCTACTCGGCCGACGGTACGTTCGTGCGGGAGGATATGTACTGACCCGTTGAGCCGCGGTAGTGAAAGGTGAAGATCTATGCGGCGATTCCGGGCTATATCCGGTGCCGTAAGGGCTCGGCTTCGGACTTTCGTCCCGAGCGGGCGGTCGTGTGTGGGACGGTCTTCGGAGATCTTGGCCGGAACCTTCGGGAAGCTCTCCGGACCAACGATATAGAAAATAGAATGGATGATCGCGGATTCCGGGTTTCTGTGCGGTACAGGAGCCGGAAATTTCGTGGATTTATAGTCCCATAAATCTAAAGATATAGATTATGAATAAGCAAGTATTGGTTCGGGACGTCGCCCGCGATCTGGGCAAATCCCAGCAGGAAGTTTCACTTGTCGTCAACGCGCTTTTCGCCCGGCTGGCCACGGCAATCCTCGACGGGGAGAGGATTACGATCTCTTCGTTTGGAACGTTCACTCCGAAAGACCGGCCCGAGCACAACGGCTACGATCCGCACCGAAGGGTTTCGATGAGGATTCCTGCGTGCAGGACGGTTCATTTTACCGCCTCTTCGGTGCTGCAACGCCGTATCCGTGAACGTCATGACGCTTAATGCTCCCGGTCCGGAAGTTTTTTTGCCACAACCGTAAACATATTCCCCGGCGGGGCCTCTATCCTTCCATAAACCATAAAAACACGAGATATGACGGAAGAGAAGAGTTTGACCCTGGAGCAGCGTGCCGCATCCGCGAGCGCGTCGAGGGTCTGAAAGCCGAGCGCAAGCTGCGTAAGGTGTACCCGATGGCAGTCTTCGGGGACACGGAGTGCGGGGAGAGGAAGGTTTACGTCGCCTACCTGGGCGAGCTCACGTTCCCGCAGTTTTCGAAGTTCATAGCCGCATCCAAGAAGGACGAGGTCATGGCTATGCGGACCTTGGCCCGCGACTGTTTTTGGAGGGTGACCGCGAGCTGGTCGACGACGATTTGCTGTTCCTGTTCGGGCTGATGGGCCAGCTCGCGGAGATCATCCAGACGCATCAGTCGGCGCTGGTAAACTGATCAACGGGGCGGCGGTGCAGGACGTGCGCCCGTAAGGGCACTTGATAAATGTGTGTAGCATACACCAGGCGCGTGTTTATATGCCTGTAAGCAACCGACTTATCTGAAAGGGAAACTGGACAGGGAGTGTAGCATGTCGGGAAAGCTATAAGTCAGTAAAATGTCATACTGCGACTGAATGGGGAGCTGAAACGATAGATATAAGGATAAAATCTGGATTGATTGAATGATAGCCCAAGCGGTACCCACTGCGACTGCAACGGAAGACATTTATATACGTTGTATTGCAATGCCCCAACCTCTCGTCTGGGGATAAGGCATAAACAAATTGCAGCGCATGTGCGATAAGCATAAAACGGCGAAAGTCATATCCGAAAATCTATCACGCTAATAGTTATTAAGTGTCTAAACGGGGATTACCTAAACCGGAACGCCGCAAGGCTATGGAGTCTGCTCCTGAATATCCGGCATGGTAACGGAGCCGCCGTAGTAGTCCGAGCGCGGGAAAGCCTCGTACATGGCGATTTGACAGGACTGATTATTGAGAAAGAGGCGGATAATCCGGATGAAAAAGTCAATCCGACATTATTTCCTGTGGTTTATTCGGATACTATGTATAATGCGACAGAAGTTGCAAGTTGGTGGTTGGTAAATTCATTTTTGACATCAAACGGATTGCCATCTACAATGCCTTTCCCCGATTTATTGTATTGGTACAAGGCATTCTTATTTAAAGACATTGCAGAATATAGTATTGAAAAGGAGTGGCGGTTTATATGTAAATGCGAAGCAAAATCAAACGATCCATTTTTAGAAATATCTTGCGGCAACAGGTTAAAAGCCATTTATTACGGGCCATATATCGAGGCAGACATAAAAGACCATTTACGCACATGGGCTTATAGCCACAAAATTGAAGAATACGATGTTTCACTTGACAATAAAAGTGACAAGTTTGATTTACTCGTACATCCATTGAAATAACATACACATGTATGTTCTTAACGAATAAGATATCCCATACGGCGGTCTGCGGGCGGGTGTTTCTCTATCCCGAAGCGGGAATGCGTGAAGTGCTGAAACAGAACTACCGATCAAACAAGGATCGGTAAACAAAAGAAACGGCGGACTGAAAAGTCCGCCGTTTCCTATTTCGTTCTAATCTCTTTGAAAAAATCCTCAAAAGAAATCTGATAGAATTTACACAACTCGGATAAAGAACTCATCGTAATATTAGAATTTCCCGATTCTATGCGTCCTATATGAATCTTGGTTTGTCGGTAAACTTCTACTTGCGTCAATTTTTTCGCACTTCGCAACTCTTTCAGCTTTTTCGCGATCATCCCGAGTAATATGTCATTGCGTCTTTGCTTTCTCATATAACAAAGAACCTGAATAATGACATATCCTGCTTTCGTGTATTTGTCATTGAAATTTATTTTATATATATTTGCTTTTGATAACGGTGTAGGTCTGCGATAACAGACTTCATAATATACAATTAGGAACGGAAATAAACACTCCTGCCCCTTAATTGTTTTTCTTTATTCGTATTCTATTCCGTCTGCGGTTCTTTCCGCCCGACATCGAAACTCACGGTCAGTTCGGTCTGCTGTCCGAAATTATCCCGGACGATGAACCGTACCTCGGCGTTTTTGTCCGACAGGCTGCGATATCACAGGGTAAACACCTGCCGCATCGGATCGCTCCGGTCGATCCCGGCATATCGTCCAGCGCATGGAACTCGCGGTTTACCAGCAGCGTATGGAAGCGGGCGACGGACGATCCGCTCTCTTAGCGTCAGCAACTATATAGTACCTGTTGTTTTCGATGACACGATTTGCATTTGTAGCGTTGCCTGCCGTTGCTCTGCGTTCCGTCTTTTACACATACTCCTCCGCAATATTTACATTCTATTTTTACTATTCCCTAGTTTGAAACATGAAGGTCAAAAATCCACTCGGAGAATTCATTTTCGAAGGATTTAAGGGTGCAAAAATAATAAAAGCGACTGAAATAGTCGCTTTTAATTTGTTGAAACGATGAAGATAATTCTTGGTAATCAATGTTTTAATCATTTGATTTTATCAATCCCCTAATTTGAAACATTACCCGCCCATAAAACAGTCGGGATTGTGTTGACCGACACTGCGAAGTTAACCGGAATTTGTGTAACGACAAATCAGCTTCGCGTTTTTGATATAATCTAATTCCCATATTTGATAAAATGATCCGGAATTAACAGCAAATGCCCTTCAAATGCAAATTTAGGCGAGGTTTAAGCCAGCTACGCAGTTTCGTCTACCCGTAATCCTCCCATTACCAAGATTCAGTCTATAAAATCTTCATTATATCGTCATCGAAAGTATCTTCGTTTACGGCCCGGCCCCGGGCCTTGCTCCTGTAGTTATACACCGATTGGAGCGTAATGCGGAAAAAGGAGGCGATCTGTTTGTTATCGGCAACGCCCAGTCTTACCAGCGCCAATATACGTAACTCGGTATTCAATTTATTGGCCGAATTCTGATCGTACGTATATAATTGATTCGGCTTGAGCAGTTTATTGACCTCGTCGGCAAAATGGGGAAAAAGGTCGGTGATCGATTTGTCAAAATCGGCCAATAGGCTATTATAATCCTCGTTCATATCGAACATAGAGGATATATCCTGCTTTATTTTTTCGCAAGACGTACTGCCGTTTAGCATTTTCAATAGCTGTTTTTTGTATTTTTCTGCCTTTTCTATCTGTACTAAATTTCGGTTGATGAATAATTTAAGATATGCCTCCATCCTCAATGCGGAATCCTGCAGGCGGGCATTCGTTACCGACAATTTTTTACGGTTGTTTTTGTTTTCTTTGTTGCTGCGCAGCAACAAAAACAGAAAGAACCCCAGCGTCACTAAAAAGATGGAAACGACAACAGCGACTATTTCTAACGTTTTTTTGCGCGCTTCAGCTCTCTCCAGATTGATCTGCAATGTGTAATAATAGGTGGATTTGATAAGATCCGCTCTATAACTGTCTCCGAAAATAACCGCATCTTCGACGGCAACATTTATGTATTCATCGGCCATGTATGCGTAAGGATTGTCAGAATTGATCAGCAATCTGCCTACATATAAAAGTGACAGCAAATTTGTCATAGCCAACTCATTGGAAATTATCGCGCTTCTTATGAATGCTTCGAGAGACACACGCTTATAGCTATCCCCCAGTTCGAGATAAACCAACCCCAGATAATACAGATATTCGGCACTCATATAAGGCTTGACGTCATCCCTTTTCTGCAGGGTTTTAATGGTATTGATGGCTTGTTGGTAATTTTTTTCCAAATAAAATTTGTAAGCCTGGACACTTAAATATTCCGATTCGTCGCCTCTTTCCAAGGCTAGGTATGAATCCGCATTCCGAAGCGCCAGCTCTATGTATTTATCCCTGTAGTGAGAGTCATTCTGAAGCTTGGTGTAACTGTGGCATACGTGCATATACACTTTATAATACGTTTTCCGTAATTCAACGGGCAGCTTATCGGGATCAATTGATTCCAGGATGGAGAGGGACTCGTGTGTAAGCCCTGAAAAGCGCAGGTAGTTTGCCCGGCGCAGGAGAGATTCCGTAATGAGGTTCCGGTCGCCCAATTGCCTGGCTATCTCCAGACATTGGTCGGCATAATATAATGTGGGGGCGTTTTCATAATTGCTGTATTGAGAGACCAATTCTTTGGAAAGCTCATATTTCTGTTCCAGCGAAGCAGCATTGAGCAACCGGTTTTTGAGCTCGATCAATGTATCGTTCTTTTGCTCTATGTAAAACGAACGGTTAGCGATCGACGCATCCAACCTGATGAAAAGCGAGTCTGGCGCCAATGATTCTCCGGACGCCACGCGGCACCCCAAGAGACATAATATCAAAATTATAGTCTGTTTCATAATTTCCGTCACAAAAACAACAATCCCTTAAACATGTTGACAACTGCCGTTCATTCGTGAAAGTTACACGCGGCTATATGAATTTGAATTGTATGCCAAAAGTATGCATTTTCCGTGCAACTAATCCCCATACCCTTTCTCAATCTGCATTTACCTTCAATCAATCGAATTAGAGACCTACTATACTACATAACATATACATAACATTATATAATTGTAAATCATATGTATGTCGCTGATAATTAATCGTTTTTCTGATTCATGGCACTTAACCAAAATACTAATATTACAGCTAATTACCACAAAATCAGGCATAACAAAGTCTAATTTTACAGCGTTTTTCACTAAATCAAAGATGACAAAATTTAAAGAGTTTATCCGCAACCAGTTATGGCATTCTCTGTACTCCTGAAACTGATTGAACACGAATATATTTCTTTGTAATTATCAGCACCACATTAATAAAAAAATGAACAGATTGAACAGACATATATTATGGCGCACGCTCATGTTGTCCTGGATATCACTGTTTTTTGGGGCGACAAACTACAGCTATGCCGCGTCTCCCGGGTATCGGCAGGATACATTGACTGCGGTATTTTATTTTGCCAACAACAGTTCGCTTCTGATGCGGGAGTACTGCACCAACCAGGCCGAATTGAATAAACTGGAAGAAATATTCCGGGATATAACGGTTAGATCCGCATTGGATTCCATTGTCATTCAAGGAAGCTCTTCCCTTATCGGATCGTTCCGGACCAATTCACGCTTATCGTACGAACGTGCCATGGCGGTAAGAAGTCATATACGATGGAAATTCCCCGATGTGGAGTTGAATGAACAGAAAATATTTATAAAACCGTCGGTTATCAATTGGAGCTACCTTTTCGAACAGGTCCGACTTGACAGGATGGTTCCATACAGGGATGATCTTCTGCGCATACTTTCGATGCCGCTTGATGAAGAATCGAAGTTCATTAAGATAAAGTGTCTGGGCGGCGGCGCAACAGAGAATTACCTGACACGCAACTTTGCCAGGCTTATGCGGTCGGGAACAAGCGTTGTTTTCTATTTAAAGGAAGAAAACCCTGAAAAGGCGCAGCAACGGGAAGAGATTGTCACGGTACCCGTCCCGTCAGACAGTCCCGCGATAGAAACGACTATTGATTTTCCCGGGCAGGTGGTGGGGCCGGAGGCTGGCAATGACTCGGTAAACGATCCGAGCGACACCTTGTCAATTCCATCGTTGCCGACAATGGCACGCAAACCGCTTTTTGCGATGAAAACCAACCTTCTGTACGATTTAGGATCTGCGGTCAATGCCGGTATCGAAATCCCCATGAGGGAGCGCTGGTCATTGGCTATGGAATGGGTGTTCCCGTGGTGGCTTTTTGAAAAAAAACAACACGCCCTGGAAGTGCTGAACGGGAACATGGAATTGCGTTACTGGTGGGGCGAGCGTACAGGACGCAATCAAATGACGGGATGGTTTACGGGCCTATATGCGGGCGGCGGTTATTATGATGTGGAATGGAAGACAAAAGGATATCAGGGCGAGTTTGTTTCAGCGGGTATTACCGGAGGTTTTGCCCACAGCATCAGCAAAAACTGGCGGATGGAGTATTCGCTCGGTTTAGGATATATGGGAAGCAAGTACAGGGAATACGCTGCCGAAAAATGCGGAGAGGACGATCAGTGGCACCTTATTCTCAAGAGCCGGGGGAACTTCCACTGGGTTGGTCCGACCCAATTGAAGGTATCCCTGGTATGGATGATTAACCGCGGTTACCGCAAGTAAGAATAAGAAAGCGAATAATGAAACGCATATACAATGAATATACAGTATTGATACTGGCCGTCGCGCTGCTTTTCAGCAGTTGCCGCCGCCCTATTGAAGAAGTGGTGGATCTGCGTGCCGTTATCCCCATGGGAACGCTGTGGGAGAAAGCCGGTATAGTCCCGCAAAACGTAACCGCATTGTTTTACAGTAAAAATGACGGCAAATTGGTTCTGGAACACCGTTTTGAAAACAGCGCCAACCGGATACAGACCTATGCCTATGTGCCCGAAGGGGGCTACACGGTTGTCGTTTTCAATGAGATCCGGGGACAGCTATATGGGGTCGGTATACGCGGATATGAGAATCTGTCGACACTCGAATCGTACGCCACGATCAATTCCAACCCCACCGTACCGTTAAGGTTGGGCGATGTTCCGTACGTTTACGAACCAGATATCCTGGCTTCGGTTACGGTACGTGATTTCGAAGTGAGTTGTGCAATGGTCAGGTATACCCAGAATCCAGAAGGGCAGACGCCTTCTCCGGGGATGCAGGAATCCATCGAAGCCCTGGTAGGATTGATACCCGAACGTAAGGTGCACGAATTGAATGTCACTGTCCATGTGGAGGGTTTGAATAATGCCCGTATGCCGGCATTGATCGATTTGAACGGGATGGCGGGGGCTTATAATTTCAGCGGGGACAGGAGTACACTGCAGGCCGTTAGCCAGCAGTTCACCATAAACAACAGAACCTATAACCCCGGCTCGACCACGGCGGGTACGATTTCAACCACTGTCCGCACGTTCGGGATCCCGGGCCAACAGCCCTCGTCGCTTACTCCCCAGCCCGACCGTCAGATCGCAATGGACTTTTTCTTCATCTTAAAGGACAGAGACCGGACCGTTGTGCACCTGCGGGCGAATGTTACCGGGCTGATCCGGTATCTGCCGGGGCAGCATGGGGCGACGACTCTCGAAGTGGAGGTGGACTTGCCCGAGCGGCTGCCCGATGTGGAGCCCGAGGAAGGAGGTTCCGGTTTTGACTCGGAGCTTATCGATTGGGATGTGATAGATGTACCCTTAACCTCGAAATAAGATATTGGTTATCAATAAATAATATTGTTTAAAGACGTGATAAAGTAAAAAAAAAGCGATTACCGACCGGACAGGGGAACACTCCTAATTTTCACCTTTGCAAGGCGAAAGTGAAAATAAAGAAAACAAAATTTTAAAAGATTAACGAACGACGCATAATTCGAATCAAAATGAAAAAAATCTTAATGGCTCTGGCAGCGGCGGCCATATTAGCAGGCTGTTCGAAAAACGAACAGGAAAACGTTGACGGATTCACTCCGAAGCAGATCAAATTTACCAACCTGAACGACAAATTGACCCGTGCCGCAAACGATGGGAATGATCCTTACCGGGTTTATGCGGCTTGGAGTGGTGGGACAGGCTGGTTTATCAACGATCAGGTAAGTGCAAGCGATGTCCCCAGCGGCGGCCCTTACTACTGGCCCGCTTCCGGTAGTGTGGATTTTTACGCATGGGCTCCGGCAGACGTTGCGGCGACCGGAACTTATCCGACTCTCTCAATCGCCTATGAAGTTCCAGCAAATGCCAACAAGGATTTTACCATTGCCGCTCCTCAACTGGGCCTGACTTCCGGCACTGTTGGTTTGGCTTTTTCCCATATGTTGGCCAAAATCACCGTTACAGCCCAATTGCATGATGACTTGTCAGATGCTGGCTACCAACTCAGCACAATAGGGCTTACTGCCAGTCTGGATGTTCAATCGACAGGAGGAACAATTGATCCGACGGCCACTACTCCTGCATGGGCCTCTCCTAATTCAACGTCTGCAACCTATGCAGGAGCAGCGTCTTACATGATTATGCCGCAAAGTTCGGCAGGATGTAAAGTGAAGATTACAGCCGGCATAACGATAACGAAAAACGGAACCACAATCTACAGTGGCGATCTGCAGCAGTATACGATTGCGACTGGCAATATCCCCGCCGATGAGTTCGAAAAAGGCAAGCATTATTTGTTGAAGATGATTATTGACGCCGATTCGCACGGCGGCGGAACGGATCCGATTTTCAATATAATCGAATTCGAGTCTTCCATTGCTGAAGATTGGACTGCTGTGACGCCCGATCCCGAACTTCCTCAGCCATAAATAAAGGAGACGTTTTGGTAACACAGACCGGAAGAGGGTGATACCTCTTCCGGTCACTAAAGATTTAAAAATAGATACGGTTATGAATACTATCAGATTTATAATAATAAGCTTGACCGCAGCTGTTGCAGCTGTGTCCTGTACTAAAAACGAAATGGAAGGTTGCGGGTACGGTGACGGCAGGATCGGTTTCATTGGTAACCCGGGTGATGCCTTCACCCGCGGAATGCCGGTGGAATCGGTAGCGGACATCCCGAATATGGGAGTATTTGCATATTATACCGGCAACGGAACATCCAATAACTGGGCGGCGAACGGAGCGACAGCGACCCCTGATTTTATGAATAACGTGAAGGTTTCCCACAACAGCGGCTCCTGGACCTACGACAATCCGGCCTACTGGCCTCAGGCCGCGGATGCGAATATCAGCTTTTTCGCCTATTCGCCCCACGCTACCGCTACTAACGGGATAACTCCAAATGTTACTACCGGCATTCCGACCATCAGCTATACCGTTCCCACGAACTGCTCCGACCAGCCTGACCTAATGGTTGCGGCTCTTGTGGCAGACCGCAACAAAACCAATAACGGCTCTGCACCTGTCAATTTCCAGATGAGACACGCTCTGACATGCATCGGATTCAAGGCTTCCGGCAATGGACAGCAAATCACTAAGCTTGAAATACAGGGGGTTAAGACCAATGGCATCTTGACAACCAATGCAGACGGAACATTCTCATGGAATATCGCTTCCTCCTCCACAGGAAATTTCGAAGCCACGGTGGATACGGATGTATACTTGGATCCTTCGTCGCAGCTGGTCAATACCGGCGGCGGTTACTTGATGATGATTCCGCAGACTCTCCCGGCCGGCGCCAGGCTGATCGTGGGTGTCGATGACGGGCGTCCGGATGTTGAATTCGACCTGAGCGGAATTACATGGTCGTCCGGGCAGCGTATCAATTACAGTTTATCCGTATCCCCCGATGCCATCATTATGCTTACCCCGGAAAGAATCGTTCTTCCGCCTATGGGAGGGTTCTCGCAGTTCAACGTGATCGTGCAAAACGAGTCTCCCAAGACCTGGACCATATCGGGCACCAATTTCTATATCTGTGACAACTTCGCCGACCTGCAGGGCTGGGCGGCCGGAACGCTCACTGCCGCCAATGTGAAAAATCTGGATGGAACCATTCCGGTTATTGGCTCTTACAGCGGATCGGGAACGACGACGCTCTATGCATGGAAACCCACCTCTAACAACAGTACGACGAATGAAATAACCGGGACTATTGTTAACACGGACGATACGGACATAAAAATCAACCTTGTGCAACTGCCCGACTATGCGTCATCAGTGATACACGCCAGCTATATCCACGATCAATACGTCGGAGCATACTGGAAAAACAATCAGAAAGGGGAGCGTATCATACGCATACCTGTCAGTTCATCATTGCTTGCGGGAAGCTGGGATGCATCGGTGTTCTGGCTGGGCGACGGATGGAGCCCGGGTGATATTGTATTCAGTACGGAGGATTCCGACGATGCGGGCATAACTTATAACCGCAGTACTGAAACTCCGGTCGATATGCTTTTGCCGGCCAATGACGCCACTTTTAGCGTTTCCGGGCATTTGTCTTCGGCCTCAGGAAGCGTTGTCAGCGGAGCCGGCAACTATATTTCTTTCCGCATAGGCCTGACCTCCACCTATACGCCTACCACTTCTGTCCCAGTCCGCTATGCTTTGGTGTTGCTGCGTTACGGGTCTCCCCAAAAATATCATGTAATATTTATACGGCAAGGGGAAGAGGCCGACTACCTGATGTACCCTGGCGATGGCGGTCGCGGTTTATCGGCTGTGCGTTTTTCTGCCTACAATGCCACGGCATCAGATATGGCCAATTCCAGTATTTATACCGATATCCTGGGAAATCTGTCGAATGCCGCGTTCACGGATTATCCTTCACAGGCCGGCGCTCTCTTCCAATGGGCACCTCTCTCTTATCCGCGACGCACTTATAATGCCGACATTACGACGGTACCGACAGGGTGGTTGTCTCAAGCAAACCCAAACTTTTGGGAAAGTATAAAAAACACATATGAAACTTGCCCCCCGGGGTACCGCCGGCCGAATGACGGTTTGACTTCTGCAGTCGCGTTGAATAACTCGGCATCAAATATATCCAATTCGGAAATCAGGCAGTCTTTGTACGCCGACCCTCCCATTGGGGGGAATCAATCAAACGGCAATATGAGATGGGGCTTTTATGCGGACGGTTTTTTTGACCGGAGAGCTCACAATAACCCCTATGTAGGGCCAGGCGTAAATGGGTATGATGTCAGGGAAGGCAATACGGCCGTGGCATGGGGTACCAAAGACATAGCCTATATAGGTACGCTGTTCTTCAACCCATCAACGAACAGTCCCCGCCGAAATGCGTCCATTTTTGTGCCGGGCGCCGGATACAAATATTCTTTCGACGGAGAACTTATAGAAGCTGGACAGTGCGCGGCCCTATTAACGGCCTCGGCTCCCGACACAGAGAATATGTGGTATCTGATAGGTACGGCTAATGCTCAACAACTTGAGAGTTCGAAAGCTTCCGCTATGAGTTTACGGTGCGTCAAGGCGGAATAAGAAGGGGTAAAATGGAGAGGATATTCGATTGTACAGGATAACGTAAAATCTGCGCAAACCAATATCTTGTTGCTAAGATAACCGATCTCTGTTTTTATACCCTCCTGCGTCAATCTTTTAAAAAGCTACATATTGTATCGCCTTAAAAAATTTAACCGCATTATAATCCCGACAGGTCCACTTTATAGTAGGCAGGAGCCGTATTCTCTTTTTCGAGGAACATCGCCATATAGACGGGAGCATAGACGATCTTACCCGCGACCCTCAGGTTGTCGTTATTGAATACGACAGCCTGCTGCAGGTCGTATTCCTTGCAATCCATAATGTTGGACAGGGCGCGGTGCGTTTCGTAGTCCTTGCCCGACTTTACCTCGATGGGCAGAACCTTACCGCCCAGTGCGATGACGAAATCCAACTCGCCCCGTTTCTTGTTGTTGTAATAATATGTGGCGATGCCGTGCGCCGCCAACTCCTGCGCTACGGCGTTCTCATAAACCGAGTCGAAATTGATGTCCTTGTCTCCGTTGATAATGCGTAGCTGGATGCCCTCGGCATACTGGCTGGCCAACAGTCCCACGTCATTTTGGAAGAGTTTGAACAGGTTGCGCGAACGGGCCAGTAAAAGCGGGACTTTCGGTTCCTCCACGTTATAAACCGGCAACGCCGTTCCTGCGTTGGTCAGCCACAGAAAACTGCTTTCGACCCGATCGAATTTCGCATGTTCGTTCAGCCTCTTCAGAATGAAGCGTTTGTTTTTGGCATTCAGCTCGGGCGGAATCAGGTTGAAAATCTCCTCGATATAGAGTTTGTTGCCCGGGTCGTACCGGGCAATGTCCCGTTTGTACAGGCGGATGATGTCTTGCTGTACGGCCATTACCTCCTGAAGATTATTGCTCTCGATGTACCTGCTCACAGCGGCCGGCATACCGCCCACGATGAGATAGAGCCGGAACAGTTCCATGATCTTGCCGTGAACGAACTCATTGACGGCCTCGCGGCGCTTCCACGCTTCGCGCAGCGACCCGATCACGGCATCGCTGATACCCACGCATGAAATGAACTCCTCGAAATCGAGCGGGTACATATCCTTGACACCAATATATCCGACCGGCTCCGAACGCAGGTCTTTCAACTCCACCCCCAACAGCGAACCGCTGAGGATATAACGGTACGAGCCTTCGTCCACAAGGAATTTGATCGCCGTAACGATCTCGGGACACTCCTGTACCTCGTCGAAAAAACGAGCGTTTCCCCCTTGATAAGCGGTACGGAAGTCAGGGCGGACAAGCGCAGCAGCATATCGCCGCTGCTCTTCGCCCCTTTGAACAGCTCCACCGCTTCGGGCATCTCGATGAAATTGATCTCGACGAAACTTTTGAACGATTTGCCGAACTGACGGATCGAATAAGTCTTGCCGATCTGCCGTGCGCCGGTAACGAGCAGTGCGTTACGGGTCGTTTCATAATAATTCCGGATGTAGTCGTCTGAGCATAACTGGCTTTTATTAAGGCTGTCTGCCGACCTATTTGGTACTGAATGCCGTTTTTCCAATGATAATTTCCGCGTATTCGCCTCTTTTCAAAGATAAACGTGTTCGTTATCATCGCGGCTTGCGATTTCTTCGGGCAGATGCCACGAGGTCAGTCGGAAGGGATAAGCCTGCTTCACGTCGATTTTATCGTTGCAGGCCCAAAGCGCCAGCGCGGTCAGCAAGACCGTACAGCCGGCCGCTATCGTCTTTACCATAACGGTTTCCATTTTTTTCGTTTCTAATGAATCATAATCCTCAGCCCCGCGCCCAGCAGCGTATGGAAGCGGGCGACGGACGATCCGCCCGTTACCCGCTCTCTTAGCGTCAGCAACAGCGCCACCCGGTCGCACAGATACGCTTCGCCTCTCAGGGCGATCTCCCCGCCGTAGACGAAACCGTTTCCGCTGACCAACGTAGCCCCGTCATAGAGCCGCTTCCCGCCCCGGTTGACCGTCTCGTACCCCAACACCCCGGAGAGCCCCGCCGTTACCAGAAAATTGTCCCGGCGGTCACGCGCAACGGGAACGAAGTATCCCACCCGGCCGTAAACTGCTCTTTGGGCAGCATCGCTTCCCGATACGGGTAGTCCTTTCTCAGATACCCGGCTCCGAACTCCCAGTAACGGGTTTTCCGGACATAGCGGACTACCGACAGTTCCGCATGAAAGCTCCACGCTCCGTATTTGTCGCGCAGCAGGAAACCGCCGCAAGCGCCCCCGCCGAGCTGAACGCCCGTCTGTCCGGGCAGACACCGCTGTGCGGATAGTTCGGCCGCCGGCCCCAGCAGTCCCGCCGCGGCCAGCAGAATAAAAATTCTCCTTCGCATCGCCTATTCGATTTTCAGTTCATCCATCTCGCGCGCTCCGACCAAACGGACGTTTTCGATTTCGAAATGCTGGTGACGTCCGCCGCCCCGCTCGTAAACCTCCATGACCAGCACCTTATCGTCCGGAATCGTAAACTTGCGGAATACAAATACGTTCCTTACCATAGCCTCCGCATCCACGCGCGTGATCTCGTCGAATACCCGTACCGGGTTCACGAAGGTCTCCTGCACGGCCGTCCGGCGTGCCGTTTTCCGGTCGCAGACCTTAAAGCGTATGTAGTCGATGTCGAAAGCCACCTTCGAACGGTTCCGCATCAGCACGTGCAGATAGAACAGATCGCCGTGCACGTAGACTCCGCGCAGCAGTACCTCCATTCCGAAACGCTTGCTGCCGACGCTTCGGATGTCCCGAGCGTTCCGCCTGAGAATCGTGTACATGATCCGGTTGACCGTAAGGGGCGTCTCCCCGGCGAGTTCGTCGAGACGTATGTACGTCTGCCGGTTCGCAAAATCCGAGTAGGGATCTTTGTGCAGTCAGTCCTCCATCTCGATGTTGAGCCGGGAAGGATTTTCGGAATAGACCGCCGTGAAAGAGTAGAAGCATCCGTCGGCCGTGATGACCGAAAAGTTCGTCTCTTCCTCGAAGCCCTGTTTCGCGGCTTTGACGCGCACGACGTTCCGCGCCCCGTCCGCCTTGTCCGCGATCAGGTCGAGACTCCCCAGATCGACATAGACCGCCTCCGAGGGGAAAAGGATGTGGAGCGTTTTGCTGAAAGCGACCTCCACCCGGCAGGGCTCCACGACCTGCCGCTGTGAAAACGTGCGGACGGTATCCTGTGCCGGTGCTTCCGCAAAGTGTGCGGCTGCTCGCTGAAAAAGGATACCGACATCGAGATCAATCCCAAACCGACCCTCGTGGTGGAATACCGGTACACCGATAAAAAGGGAAATAACACGACGCATGAAGAGGTCGGACATATGGCCTCCCTGCTGTTCGACCCTACGGGAGTGTTTCTGCGGGAAATAACCGCTTTCGGGGAACGCTTTACCGACTCGATGGCCTTGCGATCGGAAGAAGAGACGATCGCAGAGATTTCTTTGTCCGACTACCTGGTCCGGTACGGCGAACGGATCGATTATCACTGCGGTAAAGAGGTGATAATTCCGATCCACATCGACGTCACATCCTCTGAAATTACCGTTACGGTCAGCGACTGGGACGAAGGAAAGGTGCAGATTCCCGTGCTGGGGAAATAGAATTAAGGTAAATGTTACTCGGGGCTTAATTATCACCTCGTAAATACAGAGGGTTTTAGCAAATTGATCCGTTTATTGTTAGTATTCATATAGTAATAAAAGCTACACAATAACTTTTTTTATTTATCTTTATTTACAACTACAACCAGAGGACTTGTTTTGTTATTTCCGCAGGAGCGCAGGAACACTGTGATAAGCTTTATTTTTATCAACGTCGGAATACATGCTGATTCTAAATTCTACAATACCCCCTTTAATTTGGAGAGTTCATCGGAGGTAAGCTGAAGCTTCTTGAGTTTTTGAATAGTTTTCATGATTTTACGTTTTTAATGTCAAACTAAGTAAGAAGTTATTGTGTGGCTTTTGTATAATTTAAAATGTATTCATACATACCTTTATACGAATCCTCTTTTAAAATTTTAATTTTCTCCGATGGATTACATTTGTTTGCATCAAAATTCCCAGAATAAGAATGTTGACTGCATGTGCCGAAGCAAACAGGGACTAAAATGTAATTTTTACATTTCGTATTGTCAAAGGGAATCTTTATGCGTTCATAGTAAGATTTATTCCAAACCGGAATGCCATCGTTTTGTAATTCTCCAACACAAGCTTTAGAGTCTTTTCAAAAATCACAAGCTGTGCATTTATATAATATTTCTATCGTAGTTAATGACAATTTGATTGTAAGAATCAGCATGACATCTGTATTTCTTACCATAATCTCCTTGATTATAATCCTCACAAGTAGTGAGTAAGCATCTTTTAGCTAAATCATATAGTCCATAATTATGCTGTCATCAGTAAGTTATGGACTTTTTTATGAATTCACCATATGTAGCAAAACCGAAACACAAGGGTAAAATGCATCCCTATGCGTCCCAGGTCTTCGTGTTTCAGGCTATTCGGTTAGCAAGGGTATGTGGTCCGTTATAACCTCTATGTGACCCAAATCCTCTCCCCGGCAGTCTGATAGTCGGTGAGCGATCCGGCTGGCACTTTAACGCAATCATCTGAAATAGCGTTATTAAATGGTGTCGGATTATTGGAAACAGTGACAACTTGCAGTATGTACC
Organism: Candidatus Alistipes pullistercoris; assembly: GCF_027665465.1. Taxonomy (NCBI): domain Bacteria; kingdom Pseudomonadati; phylum Bacteroidota; class Bacteroidia; order Bacteroidales; family Rikenellaceae; genus Alistipes; species Candidatus Alistipes pullistercoris. The sequence continues at coordinate 40,316 of NZ_JAQDED010000004.1, forward strand.
TTGCCCGGCAAATTACCTTTTTTACCGATTCCCGTTCGAAAACGATTCTTCTGGGGCCGTTCGATTGTCCGGAAGAAGACGGCCGCAGATGTCAGACCCTCCGTTGCATGTCGACAAACAGACAAATAAGCGTATCTTGGGGCCCTTATGTATCATTTCAGACACGGGTAATGCCGCAAGGAAACAGAGAAAAAATGGAAAACTACAAATACCATCATGCAGAATTCCCGATGCTTCCATTCGAAGGGCCGTAGTGGGAACACCTGCACTTATGCTTTCGGGTGTGCTTTACCGGTGTTTATCGCAAGAGTTTATAAACCGATCAAAGCACAACGCAATGAAAACCTCCATTACCCCCAGGCTCAACTACCGACCAGACTCGGCGGGGCGCCGTGCGCTTATCGTCCAGGTGATCCACAACCGCCGCCGCAGCATCCTGACCACCCCTTACCGCCTGCGCCCCGAAGAGTTCGACGCCCGGAGAGGGCGTGCCGTGGCTACGAACCGCGGCAAAGCCCACCTCACCTTGATCCGCGATGCGAATGAGTGCATCGAAGAGTATATCCGGCAACTGCGAGCCATCGCCGACCGCCTTCACGAGACCGGCAAACCTTACACGGTATCGGACATCACTGGAACGTATAAGCTCGGCGGCGACAACCGCTACGTGGAGATCTTCGCAGAGCATGTTGCCCGCGAACTCGAAAATGCTGGACGCTTCGGCACGGCCCGCTCGTACCGCTCGCTCCGGAGCGCGTGGGTCAAGTTCGCGGCCCACCGCCAATGGCGCTTTTCGCAGCTCGACGGCGGTACGGTCTCCGCCTTTGCGGCCTACCTCGAAAGCCGGGGCCGCAAGCGCAATACGGTAACATTCTATCTGAGGACCCTGCATGCACTCTACAACCGCGCCCGCGTGTACGGCTGCGCCCCCATCCACCGGGACCCGTTTCCGAACGTGTCGTTCAAGCCCGCCCGAACCCCGAAACTGGCCGTCAACCGCAGTCTGCTGCGTATCCTCGCCACCAGTGATTTCGGGGACCGCGAACTGAACGAGGCTCGCGATATGTTCCTGTTCAGTTTCTACGCACGGGGCATGTCTTTCGTCGATATATGCTATCTGCGTAAGGAGAATATCCGTGGCGGCACGCTGCACTACGAGCGGCAGAAGACGCACCAGCCGTTCAGCGTGGCCCTTACGCCGCAACTGCAGGAGATCATCTCCCGCTACGACGATCCCGCCTCCCCGTGGGCGCTTCCCTGCATGGGGCGGGGCATGATCCGCTCGGCATTCAGAAACGAAGAGATGGCTGGCGACATGCCACCCGGAAAACTATATACCTTTTACCGCATGGCCCTGCAATACTATATCACACAACTGAAGAAAGTCTCGCGGAGCGTGGGCTGCCGCCGGCTGACCTTCAACGTGGCCCGGCATACGTGGGCGACCGAGGCCCGGGGCATGGGCGTCCCGATGCCGCATATCAGCGAAGGCCTGGGCCACACCTCGGAACGGACGACGCGATGCTACCTGGCGCAACTCGACAGCGGCACGGTGGACCGGATCAACGAAAAAGTCACGAAGCTGTATTGAAAAAGAGGGAACGGGGGAAACCGCCCTAAGCATGCGATTCGCTATGTTTAGCGAAAAACCAAAGTAAAATCGCTATGTTTAGCGAAAACAAAAGATAAAATCGCTATGTTTAGCGAATCTTGTCTGATTTCGTATCCTTGCTGCCAACAAACAGACAAAACCGGACTGGTCTTCATTTTATGATACAAAAATATATATTATCTGCGTTTTATGCAAGAAAAAATATAAAAACAGTAAATCAGAATAGTCCGGGTACGGAGCTTTCTTGATAAGTCCGTCCGTTTTACCGCGTCCCCGATTGTTTTACCGCATCGTGTCCTATTCGTACCTGTTATCGCCATGCAACCGGTCCCTCCACAAACCGCACAGTAAGCGGTCTGGGATGCTTTTTTTTCGTACATCTCCGAGCCGTCTTGCAGTGCATTGTTTTACCGTTTCGATATTTGCCGGTCTCCCGCAGTCGGGTTATAACCAATGCATTATGTCCCGTATCATTTACCCGGAAATGCGATTTCGTTCCGGTAAAACATTGTCCGTGATATTTCAGGCTGCGTATAAGCGCATTATACACAGCAATCGTTTCTGGTTTTTCGCTAAACATAGCGAATTATTTGTTAAATTGCGGCATATGGCACCATAACCGGTTAGTTTTTAACACAAAACGAAACCCGTATATGGAGAAAAGGCTGTATATGCTGTGGCTTACTCTCTGCCTGTGTTTCATAGGTGCAGGGGCTTTCAATCTCCTTCGCGCCCAACAGTCGGCGTCAAGGCCGATCTATCGTACGGAGAGTGCTGTCATCGGATACCGATCGGTTACCGGTATCTATAGTCTTTTTATAAAAAAATCACAGTTTTTTTTCGAATCCACCGGCTTGCATGGTGGGAATGCCAGTTTCCGATATAGTTCGGGAAAGACACCGCATGTCGTACGGTTCTCGGGAGAGGGTCCGTACCGGTGTTTAGAGAATGCGATTTGTGCCGGCAATGTTTTGTACGCCGGAACGAAGGCGTCCTTTGTATCAATTGACTCCCGCCGCTTTCCGGAGGTGTCTATCATCATACCTATCAACGATACATGCCAGACCATGGAGTTGCCGTGTCCGTCTGTATTGCCGCTTTTTATTGCCTGGGCTGAAGCATCGTAGTTAGATATTTGAATAAATGATATGGTAAAACGATAAATAGAAGATAGAAAATGAAACGCGCGCTTTTATTGTTTACGATAGTCGTTTCCTGTGTCTCGCAGGAACTCTATGCGCAGAAGGTGGCGGTGAAAACCAACCTGCTTTCCGATGCTTTTTTCAGCCCGAATCTGGGCGTTGAAATAGGGTTCGCCCCCAGGTGGACATTGGACGTGAGCGGACAGTTCAACGGATGGACGCTTTCGCATGACAGGCGGTGGAAGCACTGGGCAGTGCAGCCGGAAGTTCGCTATTGGCTATGCGACCGCTTTGGCGGACACTTTTTCGGTGCGCATTTACATGGCGGACAGTACAACATCGGCGGATTCGACGGGAAAATCAATATGTTGGGCACTGACTTCCGGAAGCTGAAAGATACCCGCTATCAAGGCTGGTTTATCGGTGCGGGCGTATCATACGGCTACGCCTTTATCCTTGGCCGCCATTGGAATCTGGAAACGGAAATCGGTTTGGGCTATTCTTATACCCGCTATGACAGGTATCGGTGTGCCGGATGCGGCAAAAAAGTGGAAACGGACAAGCCCCACCACTACATGGGCCCCACCAAAGCGGCCATCAACCTGGTTTATCTATTCTAAAAAATGCAACTAACATGAAAAGAACAATACTCATACCGGTAATCCTGTTGGGATTGGGACATTTGCCAGAAGCGGTAGGACAAAATACCGATACTGTCATACCTGGTGTTTCCGTCGAAAATTCCAACATGAATCGAGAGGGAAAATACCTTGCCGTGGAGATAAATTTGGATATAAACAAACTCGATGTGGATGCCAACCGTGCCGTGCTGCTCACGCCGCGTTTGGTCAACGGGACGGATTCTCTTGACCTGCCCTCGGTGGGAATTTACGGGCGCAGGCGGTATTACTATTACGTACGGAACGGCATAGGCAGTATCTCGGGTGAAAATGAAACGGTCTATCGCGCGTCGGGCAAACCGAACAGTCTGGCATACAATAACCTTACGGAGTACGAAGACTGGATGGACGGGGCAACGCTTAAATTCCACCGCAGCGATTGGGGGTGTTGTCACGAAATATTGGCGGAATACGAAGGCGTATTGGGGCGTCATCGAGAGGCTTTCTTCCCGGAATTGATATTTGTGCAACCCGAAGCGGAAATCATGAAAAGCCGTTCGTTATCCGGATCGGCATACATAGACTTCCCGGTCGACCAAACGGCGATTTATCCCGATTACCGTCGCAATACGGTCGAATTGGGCAAGATACAGGCGACTATCGACTCCGTACGCAACGACAAGGATGTCTCCATCACTTCCGTGTGGCTGAAAGGTTTCGCTTCGCCGGAAAGTCCCTACAAGCACAACACGGAGCTGGCCATCGGGCGTACAGCCGCACTTAAAAAGCACATCGGGCAGCTGTACCACTTTGCAGACAGTATCATCCGGACAGACTACGAACCGGAAGACTGGGCGGGCCTGCGCCGTCAGGTGGAACAATCGAACATTAACCATCGCGGGGAGATTCTGGCTTTGATAGACAGCGACATGGAACCGGATGCCAAGGAGGCAAAGATCAAGCGCACTTACCCGGAAGAATACCGCTTCATGCTGCAACATTTCTATCCGGCGTTGCGCCATACGGACTACCGCATAGACTACGCCATACGCACGTTCAGCGAAGTGGAAGAGATAAAGCGCATTATGGCTGAGCAGCCGCAGAAGCTAAGTCAGAATGAGTTCTACCTCGTTGCCGGAAAGTATGAGCCAGGCACGGATGAGTTTACCGATGTCTTTGAAACAGCCGTGCGTATGTTCCCGAACGATGAGATTGCAAACCTCAATGCCGCCAATGCCGCTATCCGGCGCGATGATTTTGAAACGGCACATAGGTATCTCGACAAGGCAGGCGACTCCGCCGAGGCTGTCTATGCACGGGGCGCATTAGCCATACGCAAGAAAGATTATAACACGGCACGCCGGTACCTGAGCAAGGCGAAAGAGATGGGATTTGAAAAGGCCGGCAGGACGCTCGACGAACTGAACGAAAGATTGCAATGACCTCAAATAGACAGGATAAACCAAGAGATAAGGAACAATATTTTCAAACATTTTAATTTATCGACAATGAAAAGAAATTTTTTATTCATGTCCATGCTGGCAGCCCTGTTTATGGCAGGATGCTCACAGGAGGAGATTACTCCTGGCGGCGAGGACAACGGTAACGGTGAGGCCAATACCAGCTATATGGCCGTAAACCTGATGTCCTCTGATGTGACAGGTACTCGTGCCGCTGCCGGTTACGAGGATGGAAGTGAAGCCGAAAACGATGTTGAAAAAGTCCGTTTTTATTTTTTCACCGCGAACGGCGCCGTTGCTAACGTTAAACTTTTAAACGGCAGCTATGTAAACTTCTATGACTGGGAACCCACTGATGCGGATCAGACGTTTCCTGACGGAAATGGCAACGATGATATCGGAAGTAAACTCAAGGCCACGATTGTCATCAGTACCAAGGACGGAGACAGACTTCCGCAGAGAATTGCGGCTGTGCTGAATCCTCCCAGAGATGATGATGGTAATGTCCTTTTGGGTAACACATCAATGAGCCTTACCAATCTGAAGGCTGTTGCCGCCGATTATGCCGCCACCGGTCTGACCACAAAAGGCAAATTCGTGATGTTCAATTCCGTATATGGGGAAAATAGCGCAGAGGTATGTGCTGTCCCTATCGAGTCTGACCATCTACAGAAAACTGAAGCCCTTGCCAAGGCCAACCCCGTCACAATCTATGTCGAGCGTAGCGTGGCCAAGGTCAGCGTTGCCCTGGGTTCTGCTGTAAGTGCTGCCGGCAGTGACAAACTTGCACTGAAAGATAAGGATGGTAATGACCTCAAAGTATCAGTAGATGGAGAACAGGTTTACCTGAAACTCAACGGTTGGAGCCTGACCGCCGAAACCGATGAGGGCAGATTGGTCAAGGCTATTGATCCCACATGGACAAGTAGTTGGTGGAACGGCACACACCGCAGTTTCTGGGCCATCAATTCTGAGGATGCCGCGAACGACTATGATACTTACAACAACACTATCAATAATGCCTTTAGCACTTCATTGTACACCAATGAGAATGCTTTGGATTATGCGAGTTCCTCTATCAACCGCACCAAGGTTATCCTCAAGGGGACTCTTTGTAAGGCAGACGGTACAACGCCTTTCACTATTATAAGACACTTGGGTATCTATTCTGCCGACACATATTCTACGACCGAGTCTTCAAACCTCCCCGTATTGAAGGCAAGTATTCTCAATCAATTGACAGCCGGTGGATATACTTACTATTCGGGAGACAACACGACACGTACAGGGCTTAGTGCCAGCGATCTTAAGATTGTAATCGTGGGACAGGCAACATCCGAGCCAAGCGATGGAAAAGCGCGCAACTGCTATGTATATGCCCAGTTGACAGATGTCGCAAAAGCGAAGAAGTGGTACACTTCTTCAAACACCGCCGTGACGGCAACTGTTTCATCCGATGTCATTAACGGCAAACTTGCAGACAAGGATATAGTTGACAGGGCTCTGGTCTGGAAGTCCGGTATGACCTACTATTACTATGAGATTATTCATCATAAAGAAGCTAATCAAACTAACGAAACGGCTACCAAAGGTATAGTTCGCAATCACATATATAAAACAACCGTGACTAAGATCGCCGGTCTCGGCACCCCTGTTTACGATCCCGACCAGGTAATTTATCCCGAGAAGCCCGAAGACAATGACCACTACATCGCTGCTGAAATCGATATCCTGTCTTGGCGCATTGTCGAGAACAACTATGAGTTGAAGTGGTAATATGAACCCGGACGCCCGAAGGCGTTCCTGATACATACAGTGTGGGAGGCGGCTCCCGTCTCCCACACATATTAATTAAACAGAATAACGAATACAGTACCCGCCCACCGGTACACAAGGGAGGTGCGGCATCGGAGACCTGAACGCAAGACAGGTATCCCATTTGACGAGAAAATCCGGATGCGGAAATTCCGCACACAATATATAAATATCAAGAAAGAGTAAACGATATGGATATACGGGCAATGATAAGGAATTTGGCAGCCAAGGTCTGCGTGGCGTCAGTCTGCCTGTCGGCTCTTCCGTCCTGCGACAGATGGTTCTACGAGGAAGAAGGCGACTGTTCGGTATATTACCGGCTCAAATTCCGTTACGATAAGAACTTGAAGTGGGCTGATGCTTTCGCAAACGAGGTTTCATCAGTTCACCTGTATGCCTTCGACAAATCGGGTGTACTGGTATGGCAGCGTGAAGAACAGATAGATCCGACTACGGCGGAGAACTACTCGATGTCGCTCGACCTGCCCGCCGGCGATTATCGACTGTTGGCATGGTGCGGTCTCCGGAACGATGGCGAGCGTGAAGAGTCTTTCTCCGTACCCGAAGCCCGTGTCGGCGAGACCCGTATGAAGCAGTTGCAGTGTGCCCTGAACCGTAAGTACGACGAGTCCGGCGCATACAGCAAAGAAAGGCTTTACCGGCTCTTTCATGGCACTTTGGATGTGTCGCTGCCCTCGAACGATGACGGGGGCAGTTACGATTACACCATGTGCCTGACCAAGAACACCAATCATGTCCGCGTCATACTGCATCACCTTTCGGGAGAGGATGTGGATGTGAATCAATTCGCCTTCCGTATAGAGGACGAGAACGGTTTGATGGCTCATGACAATGAATTGATGGAAGACGAGAACATTACCTACCGTCCTTGGAAAACGCAGAACGGCGAGGCTGGCGTAGGAAAAGATGATACCCGTGCCGTCATCCAAGTAAAGGGGGCCATCGCCGACCTGACCGTGGGACGTATGATGGAAACACATCGTGAGAAGATGTTTCTGACCATCGCCGGCAAAGAAGACGGCGAAACGGTGGCCCGCATCCCGGTGATAGACTATGCGCTGTTGGCAAAGGACTATTACGAGGAAGAGTACAACCGTTCGATGACCGACCAGGAGTTCCTGGACCGCGAGGACGACTATGTGATGACATTCTTCCTTGACGAGGACAACCAGTGGATCAACAGCTACATACTGATTCACTCTTGGCGTGTGGTGCCGAGTAACATTGAAATTGAATAATCAGGAAGAAGGGTTGGACTGATGAAACCGAACATTATACATAGCATTGTAATCTGCCTGACGGCATTCGCATTGCTTTTTATGGTGGCGTGCAGCAGTCAGGAAGAATCCTTGCCGGACAACGTTACGGAAGCTGCCCTGTATCTGAATATCGCCACCATAGGACAAACAAGGGCGAGTACGGCAGAACTGCCCGACAACGAGAAGATGAACAGTGTACGCGTGGTTGTACTACATGCGGCTGACGGAACGGTGGAACATAACCGCCACTTTTCGCTGGAGGGTGCGCAGGCACAGAAAACCATCTTACTCAAGGTAACACCGAACGAAAAGAAGAAGATATTCCTCTTCGCCAATGAAGAGAGCGTGTCCACGGTAGAAGGTGTAACTGTAGAGGGTGAAAATCAAACGCTGACCGCTTTCTTCAACAGTTATACAGAAGGAATGCCCGGCTTTGAAGCCGCGGTGAACAACCTCTATTTCGCTCCGGACTATTCGGGCGGAAAACCCATCCCGATGTCTTCCATGTACGAGATAGATTTTCCTGAAAAAGGGAATTTCGACGGGACGTTCTACGTGGTACGTGTCGCCACCAAATTCATGGTGAACTTTATGAACTGGCGTGGAGAGGAAGTAATTGTGGACAATTTCACCATAGCGAGCCATGCCGACAAGAACTTTCTGATGGCGCATGTCAATGACAGCGAACAAAACGAGCAACTTTTCAACGGAAAAACTTGGATAGATTGGTTGAAGGAGGTTTCCGACGCCTCGTCCGAAAATGACGATTACGCCGTCACGGAAGCCGCCGGCTGGCTGAAAGACTACGAACTGCCGGCACAAGCGGATAAGGCAATCACCTATACCCACGGGACGGTTACCGTTGGAAAACCGACAGTGGATATAGACAACCCCGATAACTCGAAACCGGGTGTGGCGAAGAATATTCCCGTTTTCTACCTGCCCGAAAGCAAAAGCCCCAAAGCGGGAGCAACAGACGGCGAGCAGGAGTACACCCTGACAATCAAGATAACCGGAAGGGATGAACCTTTCGTCTGCAAGTTACCCAACTTGAAGGCACTTTTCCGCAACACCCATGTCGTGGTGGATATAACAATGTATAATAGTAATGAAATCATAGTGGATGTGATTCCATATAGCGAGGTAATCCTTGAACCGGAATTCGGATTATAAAACAATAAATAAGTATATGAAGCATTTTGTACGACATACCGTTCTCTTCCTGATGATTTCAACCGTTACAGGTTGTTATGACGAATTTATGAAGGAAGAAACCATAGGTGAAGGCAAGGCAAGTATATCTGCCACGCTGGACTTCAAACCCATGTCCTCGGCACTGAGCCGGACACGGGCTGCCGGAGATGCATTAAAGGGTATCAATAGCTTGCATATATTGTTGTATGATCACAGTACAAAGAAGTTAATAAACAGTTGGGAGATAGAAGAATATTCCGTGTCCGATGAAAAACGTGATGATACGAATGCTGAAAACGGGAACAGTGCGGAAACAAGTACCAAACGCGCCACTTTCAAGCTGCCGGAGGAAATCAACTTCGGCAAATATTATATGTATGCCGTGGCGAACATCCCAGACCTGCTTACAAATACGGCCTATTCTGATGCCATACAAACGATAGACGAGCTCAAAAGTATTCCCCTCACATGGGACTCCGAAAACGTGACCAACAATGGCCAGATGATTGGCTTTTTCACTAAAAGCTCCGTTCCTGCTCTATCGGCGGACGACGAGTCTCTTGTAGTAAATGAAAAAAGCATAAAACTCCACGCGTGGCTACGCCGTGCGGCTTCTAAAGTGACCGTGGCATACGACGGTAGCGCATTGAAAGAAGGAGTGTTTATCTATCTCCAATCCGTGCAGATTAAAGATATTCCTTTGCAATGCTATTTGGGAAAGGAAAATAATGTGGGAAAAGAGGGGTACACCTTGGATGTACCAGAGACCGGGCCTGATATGATTGATGGAGAAATCATTACTTATCATGAAGGAGATATAACAGAGGATTTTGAATACGGGGAAGGCTGTGCAGACCATCGTGTCACGGTAGGTAGTCCCCATTTCGGTTCTCACGATGAAACAGCTCCCGCACTATACTTTTACGAGAATATACAGGGAGCGGGTAGTAGTATGCCTGACAAGAGGCAGGATTCAGACGGTAACGGGATATTGGATTTCCCCGGATTGCCGAACAAGCCGGATAAATACCCTGATTACCGCCTAAAAGATAACGTACCTTACGGTACATACATTGAGGTACATGCGCACTACATCTCCAACAATTCCGAGCGATTGGGTAACGGGCACATCATTTATCGTTTCATGCTGGGACAGGACGTGATACATGATTATAATGCCAAGCGCAACTGCCACTACAAGCTGACATTGAAATTCAAAAACTTCGCGAACGAGGCGGACTGGCATATCGAGTACGAGGAGCCGGAGCCGGGCGTGATGACTCCTGAGCCCTATTATATCTCATACCTGTACAACCATTCCATGATGTATCCCATTAAGGTGAATACTGGCGGTCGAAAGATAGAGTACATAAAAGCGGAAATCAAGGAAAACAATTGGGCGCCCCATAACGCCAGCAGCGATATTTATTATACGGGTGCTCTGAATGGTGTTGACGCACCGTGGAACGGTTTCCTGTCATTACATAAAACAACGGAAACGGTCCTATATGCAGATAAAATCGGAACAAATGAGCAATACTACAATACTGTTCCTAAACGAGGAGAACGTGAATATAAAGATTTTATTTTGCCCGACGGTAAAATATCCGAAGATTTTACGACTGCCGGTTCTGAATCGGACGATAAATACCGTGTAGAGAAACATCCTACGGAAGAGAATACATACAACATATATATTCCTATGTACACGTGCGCCAAGCAGATGATATCAACGACCGGATACACCGGAAACAATCCTTACGTGGCATATCAGAGATTGGCGAGAGTCGAGATTACAACTAAGCTGGAAGGATTGGATGAGTGCTTTTATAATGAAGTTCCGATATACCAGGTACGTCGTGTCGTGAATCCGAAGGGCATATATCGATCTTCCGAAAATAATAAGTCGTTTCATGTCGTGTTGAAGCGATTGCCGAGAGAGAATGACCAAATATTCAAGACATTCCAATCCGAAGGCCCATGGAAAGCCTATGTCATCAAGAGATATAACGGAGATGGAATCACCCTGTCGGTAACATCGGACAAAACAGAGTTAAAGGATGATCCGGAATATGGAAAAGCCATATATGGTAAAACCGGCAGCGAGATTGACTTCAGCGTGGATTTCTCCGGGAGTTCGACAGAGAACCGTTACGCTATTATCCGCGTGGAATATCACAATTATACCTGCCAGCATCTGATTTTCATACGGCAAGGTGACAAGCCTGACGATTTGGTTACAGGCGGCGTGAAGTGGTATGCCAAGAATATGAAGACTTCGACCGACCTGGCTTCCACTCCGTTGGACGAAGGGTCGCTGTTCAAATTCGGAAATTGGAATCAGCCGATAGACGCATTGAGCAATAAAAACCCATTTGAACCGTGGATAAATGTCACGCCGGAAGATTTCAAAGTATATCCTGAAGATGGCTTTACCAATGCAGGAACTGGAGTCAAAATGGAGTGGACAACCATTACTAATCTTGGTAAGGACAATAAGTTCGGTGCTCCTCAAATGGCGAATGCCAGGGTGGCTACAGCCGCAGACTTTTGGGAATTGAGGGCGGATAATGTAGAGCAGGGATACGGTGTATTGTACGGAGATGATGCCACGGAAACGGCCGATGATATCGTAGATGCTTACGGCTATGACTATGAACACAGTACGTCTGGACGTGGAATGAGAGGCTGTTTCGCGTATAACAGCGATACGGGCAAAAATCTGTTCTTCCCCATTGGCGCCTCCGGCTACGGACACAGAAAACAAAGCTATACTGCCAGTTGGGGAGATCCTGAAATCCTCAATGGAGTATTAAGATATGCTGGCGGCCGAACAAAATTATATCCAGATCCTAAAGATCGTCCGTTGTTTTACGACATATACAAACGACCGGGAGCCATCTATTGGTTAAACGCGGAGATTCCTAAAGACTACTTTACGCCGACGGATGGTGCCAGCCTGGGATGGGATATCAACTATTTTTCATTTGATTTCAATTTTATCAGTACGGACAACCTAATTAGATCCGGAGGTTCGGATGCTTGCTTTGTGCGTTGCGTAGTAGATCCATAATCATGGGAGAAGAATCAAATTTGACGATTAGCGGTGATGTAAGTAAATTGTGTATCAACGGGAAAAGTAGAATAAAATCGGAGCAGCCTTAAAAGAGAACAAATGTAACCGGACAAGAGAGTGCAAGCTGGAGATGGAAGCAAAATATCATCCGACACTGAATTGTACGCAGCCACCGACCTCTCCTATATCGAGATATGCCGGCAGTGCGGGGGGACTCTCAACGGATTTTCCCGTTATGTCAGTACCTACCATCGCCATTTGATGCAGGAACGCAACGGTATCAAATGAGTCCTGAGGAAGCCGGTAATATCAAGATGAACCAGCGGCACGGAGTTCTGAAACCCTACCTCGACAGTCTGACTGAAGCGTTAATTAAAAGGGTGAAACGTGGGAAGAAAGGTCGGAAATAAACGGCCGGGCGGGGATTGCATTCCCAATTACGTGTCCTGTGTAGGTTGGCAATAATAACATAGGCAACACAAAGAGAAAGGACAGAGTTTAAAACTTACGCAAGGCACATTGAGTATTCAATGAAAAAGCACTTGCAAAGGAATTTGCAAGTGCTTGATTTTTAAGCTCCTCAATAAGAAATTTTGCAATTTTTACAGTGTGGTGTATTTCAGTCTTTTATAAAGATGTCTTTCCCGTTTTTCTCCGATTTTGCACTATGCCAGTCGCTTTATACTTCTGACTTTTGCACATCATCAGTTAATATTTGGTCTTTCCAAGATCAACTTCATTTGCAAATATATATGTGTTTTTTGAAAAATCCTAGTATCGTCTTTATTTTAGTTTATGCTTTTGATATATTTGTAAATAAATAGTTCTAATGTACATGCAATGAAATTTAAGAGCATAATATCTCACATTGAATCTTGAAGTTGCTATGGTTAAAATTAATACTAAAGAAAAGAAATTCACGCGTGTTGGTATAAAATGCCTGATGGAGCAAAAATCTATCATATCTAATATTAATTGAAATAAAGAGTCTCATAATACGTTCTCAAAAAATTTTATAAAAATGATTTTCTTATCTCACAATTCAAATGACAAGCCTGTTGTAGAACAGGTTGCACTAAAATTAAAAAACATTTACGGACAAGATAAAGTATTTTATGATTCATGGTCAATTCAGCCCGGGGAAGGGATAGTTGACAAAATGGATGAGGGATTGACCAATTGTAGATACTTTTTCTTTTTTGTTTCTGGTAATAGTTTAAAAAGCAATATGGTTAAACTGGAGTGGCAAAATGCCTTGTTCAAAGCTGCACAGAACAGAATCCAGTTCATTCCTATCAGAATGGACAACTCCCTAATGCCCGCTTTATTAACTCAGTCTCTGTATATAGATTTGTTCTCTCATGGATTAGATGTTGCCGTGAGACAAATTGTTGATGTCGTTAACGGAAATAATACTTATCGAGAACCTCTAAAAATGTTCTCAAATATGGTGGCCTACAAATACAGAGACGGCGATAAGTTAGTCGTGGAATGTCATGCAGAACATTTTTTTGAACCTATTTCGTCGTTTTTGTTTTGCACACAACAGAATGTAAATTCCATTTCTGCTCACATTCGAAAAGCAACATTATACAGAACTAATGAAATGAATGATTTCCGATTGGAAAATGGCTATAAAACGAATGTGATCATGCGAAGTATTCCAAACGGAACAGTGCCGGGGTTTCCTTTTATTGTTGAGTTTAAGTCTAAGAATAATACTCCTTTTGATATTGAAATTGTTATGCATGAAAAATCTCAAGGTATGTATTATCCTATTCCAATAATTAATGGTAGGAAGGAATAAGACAACGTTACGGTAATTCATGCCGGAGACGCTGATTGTATTTCATTGACAGATATAGCCAATATAAGTCGAATGAATCGGCTATCGTGATCCGAAACTGGTTACGAAACCGAAAATTATTGAATATTTAGGGATATGGGAAAGTTTATATAACCCCGGTTTTAAATCCCTCGAATTCGAGGGGTTTAAAAAGCAAGCCGGGTTAAATGCTTTTACGCTTTCGCCTCAGAAATAGGTTAATGCAACCGGGGCTATCGGTATCATATCCATACCGACGCCGTGAAACAGCATCTTGTACCGCCGCAGCTTACTCCAGCCCAGAGCACAGCGTCGTATCGAGCCAGAACTACCTCGATAAAAATCCCGACAACCTGATCGACGAATCCGGGATCGTCATACCGGAAAACGACGAGTAATCATAGATCACCCCCCTTATTGGGTGGCTATGCTATAATTGATTTTCAGCTCGTCATTATGGTATCTCCGGCGTAAGAAATGCTGAATTTCATGCACGTATTCAAAGTCCTGTTCGCGTACCAAATCCTGAAGCGTTTTATCGGAATTTTCTAATTTTACTTTAGCAAAGGCATCGAGATAATACGTGTAATCCGTAGTGTGAACCGGGACAGGTTGACCGGGAAGAACAGTCGATCCGGCAATGATCGGTCTATAATAAATAATACGGTCTTCTATCCCGTCGATTTTTATCGGAAGAATATCTTCTGTCGTTACGGCTTGTTTCAACCCGGACAAATTGAATCTATCCGGATTTACAGCAGCAATTTTAAATACATTTTCATTGAAAATGAATGATTTGTCTATTTTTTGGGGATTGACGAGTTTGACTATATCCCCGATCTCGAATGAAGTGTTCATAATAATGTAAATAGTTAATATATTACGTTTTCCGCAAAGGAAAAACCATTCGGCACAAAAAACAAATTTCTGACGGAATAATTTGTGTATCTTTTCTTTGTCTAATTCAATCAATTAAAAGAATGGCAAGATTGAACTGTTTTAAAATAAGTGTCAAAAAATATGTTGCCCGAACTAACGTTGTTATCTTTGTATTTTGGAAGATGATAAAAAAAGGCGGGTGTTATTTGTGAGAGGGGACGTACTTATGTACGGAACAGGGGATTTACTTTCGGTAAATCCCCTGTTTATGTTTTGCGGTTCGCAAGTACGCAAACCAACGATCCGTACAATTTTAAAGTAGCGACGCGCAAATATTCCGAATTGCGTCCAGACGGGCAAGCGTTTTTTGATCTTTACGGGCGAGGGTAAAGTTGTAGCGGGTTTGCATCCGGCCCAACAAATCGGCACTGATTCCTAATGCAGCTTCGACACTCAGGGCAAATTCGGCGGAAACCGGTCGTTTGCCATTCAGTATTTCATTCAACATAGAATAGGGCATACTTACTAATTCGGCGAATTTCTTTTGTGAAATCTGCCGGTATTCCAATTCTTCTTTAATAACCGCCCCCGGATGGGTGGGAATATATGCTGTCAATTCGTTCATGGCTGTTATTTATAATGGTTCGTAATGTCAAGTAAAATACAAATAACGATTATCGGTTCTTTACCCTCTTGGTCGATAGTAAATTCCAATCGGTACTGATCGTTTATCCGCACGGATGAAATTCCTTGTTTATCCCCTTCGAGGGTTTTATAGTTTAACGAGTTGAGCGGAAATAGTTGTTCCACATTTTCCGCATCACGAAGCGTATCTACCCGACGAATATAATTTTTAATCACTCCCGGTTGGAACCGGTGTTTTTTATCCGAACATTTACCCGTAGCATAGATTTCTTCCAAATACTCCTGACTAAATTTTATCAGCATCCTGTCATTTGTTTAACGTAACAAATATAATGCTTATTATCGAATATTCACTAAAAAAGTGATTTCCTTAGTGCTTCGATGAATTTGTAAGGAATCTTTAAAGGTTCGATTTCCTGAAAAAGATCATTGTAAAAAATTACTACTGCAATATTCTGATTCTGAGAAATTAAAGCGGCAGCCCTTGCGGATTCCAAAATAATCCGTATGTTTGGGCCGTTATATTATCGTCAAACTTGATTGATTATGGAGACTATTGCAGATAGTGACAGGTGTGCCGATAGGCGCATGAACCGTAGCAAATAGTCCATTCCCTCACCCGGCATGGACTGTTTCGGCCCGTGCCCTTTCCCACATCTTACATACAAAACTGCTAAATCCCGCGCCCTACGTTTGGTCCGGGAGACTGGCTGGCTTTATCCAAAACGGGACATTTCCTTTCCGGTCCGATTTGATGCAAACAAATTGCGAATCAGAAAAATGCCCGAAATCGCGGAAAAAGCAAAATAGTTCTTAAAAAGACACAAAATCGGAATACTCGGTTGTTGTTCATTGCGATTTGTTTCGTATATTTGAACAATGATTCGCCGAAATAGGTGGGTTGTTGGCTTTGTCCGCCCTTAAAATCTGGTACATTTTGAGAGACGAAGCACAAGAAAAGCCCTCACGCATTGGCCTACGCCTAATGCGGGGCATCCGATTTTGATTCCACGCATAGGCGTGGGCATCTTGTGCTTATATTCTCAGTAGGTTTACCAGAGCCTTAGGGTGGTATTTGTCACAATGATGCTCACGTTCTTTTTTTCGACGGATAGGAAACTTTAAAAATTATAAAGTTATGCTATCTTTGTGTGGTCACAATACGGTTTAGATCGTAACATATTGTAAAGGTTAAGACACCTTTATGCCTTTGGGTAAACTTACGAACTGTTATAGCGATATAACAGGTTTAGTCCGGCGTAAAATTGTCTGAAACCTGAGCTATGCCCCGGCACGTGCTGTCGGGGCGGGCTTGGGCGTAAGGATGATTACCGGAGAAGGCATCGTAAGGCCGACCCAAAGGGATTGTCCAAGCGTCCTCGCCCTTTTTTATTGCCTTACCGCAACGGGCCGGACGCCGGGAAATCGAATGAAGTATCAACTTCTATCCCGGTTACTATGTTACGGCCAAAATCGAAACCCTGTCATTTATCCGCAGCCGGAGAACTCCGGCCATGCGCGGCGTATTCCGATCCGAGCGTTCGGGAAAGCCCCGTATTTCCAAACCGAAAACTAAGGGAGTGCGCGGCGTTCGCCTGTTCCTGTGGGGGCGGCAGGCCGGGCAATCCCGTGCCGTCGCACTCCCTTTCCAATACAATTTTTCTCTACACCGATATAGGCCGGACACGCCCTGATCGGCCTTTTCTTATTCTTACCCACCGCTATGAGAATCGAATATGACAACCTGCAAATCCTGAGCGACATCGATCCGTCGCGTGCGGCAGCTTTTTCAGGCTACCGAAAGGAGAAAATCAAACTGACGGAAACGGATGCCGATTACACGTCCGTCCGCGAACGCATTGTCCGGCGCACGGCAAGCGCAGTACTGCTGCTGCACGATCAGGGGTACGATACTTTCCTCTGCGGCATGGCTACGGGCTTCGACCTGTGGGCGGGGTTGGCGGTGCTGTCGCTGAAAAAACAACTGACCGACCTGCGGCTGATCGCCGTGGTGCCGTTCCGGGGGCAGGCGCAAGGTTTTCCCTACGAGTTTAAAGAGCTTCATTCCGCAGTGCTGGCCGCAGCGGACTGTCGGGTGTGCCTGCATCAAAACTTTACTCGTTCGTGTTTCCATGAGCGCAACCGGGCGATGCTCGATCATGCGTCTGCGCTGGTGTGTTACTACGATGGGCAGCCCGGCGGCACGGCCTACACGGTGGACTTAGCCCGTAAGCGGGATATGACGGTACTGAATCTGTGCGACGACGCACCGGAGTATAACAACAAAGCGGACGACAGACTGATTACGGAGATAATGAAGATAAAATAAAAGTGATGTATTGTGTTTATAACAGGGCACGAACCGAACTTGTCTTTGCTGCGCAGGCGATTGGCGTTGCCTTGGATGCTGAAGGCAATACGGTTTGCGCTTTTTTTATTAACCATTTTATTTAAATAATTATGAAAACGAAAAATCCACAATTCAAAGGTTCGCCGGTCGCCGCCGCCAATTTCAGGTGGAGCCTCGACTTTTTCCGGAACCACGACGTTACAACCGTCGGGTACAATTTAATTCCCGACGAGGTGTTGGAAGCATGGGTCGCGCCCGATCCGCAGCAATTACTCTCCGACATGGCCGACGGGAAGGCTGATCCGGACAGCACTCTGCCGTTCGCCGTTTATTCGTGCGCCTACGGTTATCACGACCAGATTTACGCCGCGATGCTCAACGATGATTCGTACAGTACGCCCTACGAGAAGGTCGTCGAAGATTTCTTTCCGTTTCAGGAAGCGTTGCATTATATCGTGGAAATGAATAAAAAGCGGTTTTATTTCCTGTCGTTTCCTATCCTGCATTTCAAAGCCCTGCCCGAAATGCTTCCGCTGTTAAGAGAAGCCGCCCGAAGATTCGGCATTTTACAGAAATAAAGCCGATTTGTCCGTGCGGTAATCAGGCTTACTTTCCAATTCCGGACAAAACGGCAGGGGAACGGGACGTACCGGGATACCCTTTCCCCTTTTTTGAACCTACTACCTTTTCATCATAGCCCGAACCGTTTACCCTCTAACCTGATAATTAATGAAAACGGCGACGGCCCAAGCCGGACGGAGCGATCCGACCGGCTTTTTTATTTACCGCTACATGATTCTGTAACTATATCGGGCCACAGTGAACGAAAAATAATCACAAAAAAATCAGACTTCACAGAAAATGCGGACAGATTGCAGATACGAAAGGTAAAAAAAGAAAAATGATTAGTTAAAGATTAGCGTTGTTGTTCCGATTCATATATGGACATAAATGTTTCTATGTTTTTTTCTTTCCTTCTTAATGTTGGAACACGTTCTATTTCTTTTTGTAACTTTTCGTAAACTAGTTTTTTATCAAACAACTTACAGAATGGTTCGTAGTATTTAGATTCGCCATTGTAAATTAATGTATTAATTAATTTTGCGATATTGAAATCATCTTTGGGGATATGTCGACGTATAAAATCTTGATATTCCTGTTGGTTTGCTTTTTGCCACACGGGAAATAATTCGAGTATGCAGATTTGCCCTAAATCAAATAAAGCGGTTTCAGATTTTTCTTTAATGAATCGTTTTATAGCAACCATGACAATTTCGTTTAATCTGTCTTCGTTTCCATAACCGGCAAATCCTTTTCTTAAAAATTCGACAACAACAAACAGACTAAATAAAGCTGGAGAATATTTAGTGATTTCCTGTAAAGTCGTAAGGATCGTATCGAAGTCTTTGATAGGCGAACCTTCGTTGTCATAATTATTTATATGGATATTGAGCGTGTCTACAATAAAAAGCTCCCATTGTTTGGCATGATCTGTTTCCGTGAATCTAGTACGGGAGCTATTGCTTTTTAATAATGATAAAGCAACACATAGTTTGCCGATATTTTCTTTTTGTAAAGTTCTTTTATAGAGAATCAATTGTAATACACGGGTAAATTCATCTATGGAATACTTCTGGATATAGTAATCGAACGTACTATTTAGGCGCTTTGCATCAATTGATGTTTTGATTTCGTTGGTTAAAACATCAATATTGTCTTCAGAAATAATGTTCGAAGGAGTGTCGTATATAAAATACTTTTCAAAATATCTTTCAGAGCATAATCTTTTGGATGAGTCATATTCTAATGTAGGAACTGTGGAAGAATAAAAATATGAAGGAAGAATTTTTCCAAGTAGATAATGTAACTCATATTGGTAATGATGCGGAGTATTTATTGTTAACATTTCTATGAAATCCTGTTTTTCTTTCTCTGCGGCCTCTTTTCTTTCTTGATCAGAAGCAAAGCGAACTAACATATAGACACTATCAGGCATTTGACCTAAAATTCTTGCTTTGTTGTTTCGTATTGTTTTATATGCTTCGGGACTGACAATTTTTAGCGCTTCTAATAAGCATAAATCCGAGATGTTAACTTCGGTATATAGTAGTGGCAACGAGAATGACAAGACATTAATGTATTGAATTATTTGTCTGGCAGTTTCAAATAAAGGTAATGCATATTTATGAATGTTGTATTGAGCTTCTAATATTTCCCGCTCGTCAATTAAATCTGTATTTGGCAGATTGGACAATATTGCTTTGAATTTTAAGGTAAAATATTGTAACAACTGACCTTGCGAGATTTTTGGGAGGTACAACTGTGCTTGGATGATCTTTTCTATGAAATTATGTCCAGCTTGAATGTCTCCGTTTTCATAAAATGAACATAGTGCTTTCGCAACCATTTCTTTATCCATAGCGATAATAAAAATGGTATTGTCGAAACTAGCCGTTTGTTTAATCAATTTGAATAGTGCATGTATTTCACTCTTATCAAGTCGATCAACGTCATCAATTATAATTACTAAATGTTTCTGAGATTTTACAATCTCTTCACTTAGCTGTTTCTTTCTTGAATTAACATTTTCTTTTAAATCAGGAAGTTTGTCTATAAATGTTGTAACACCTTTCTCCATCATTGTTCCTGCGCCCGGAGCGAAAATATTGACTAATCCCGAAAGTCCTAAAGATACAATTGGGGCATATTTTTTTAATCCCTTTACAAAATCTTGACTTATATTTTTGCCGTCTATCGAATTGAAGAAATCTAATAGTAAGGATTCTTGATCTTTAAATAACCATGGGTTGAAACAAGAAATAATTATATTTTCTTGTTGGTTTAACTGTTCAGAAATGAGGTTAAGAGTCGATGTTTTACCGTCTCCCCATTTTCCGTATATTCCAATCGTAAAACAAGTATGTTTCGATTGAGATTTATTGATAATAGTCTGTACAACTGCGTCAACAATTCGTTTACGTCCGAATACGTCATCTTTTGCTGTTGTTATAGGAGAATCTTCTGAAATGTTAAATGATAAATTGGGATTCATAGTTGCTTATACTTATGTATGTTAATACAAAGATATGATATAGTCCGTAAAAAAATACACACGTAAAATCAAGTATTTATCAAAATACAATCTCGTTATTTTTTACACCTCGTTTTATAGATTGAAACGGTCAAATATTAGTAGGTTACAATACTAATATACTTGCATTTGAAAATGATGGTTAATTTACCGCACTATACAATCTCCCTAAGGGAAAACCTTTAATTGGCCGTGAGTTAATGAATTGAGATCAATAAGCCTGCAAAATAAATTTAAAAACGCTTTACAAATTTTATGTAAGGCGTTTTTGTAAGTTGTGTGCAAATTGTGTGCACCAAAAAGAAAAGGGGTTGCGATTTTCATCGTAACCTCTTGATTTTCTGGCTCCTCAACTAGGACTTGAACCTAGGACCCCCTGATTAACAGTGGCCTAAAGTCTTTTTTATCATTCATCATAAATTTGTTAAATGGTTAAAAAACAGATTATTATGATAGAAATTAGTTTTTCGGTTTCACAACTTTGTACTCCTTTTTACGGAGCCATTAGGCACTTTTTTAGGCACATTTTAAAGGTTCTTCAGACTCCGTATGATTGCACATTATCAGTACTTTACTGTCTGTTGAAACAATCCGCTGATAAGCCTATAATTAGGCACATTTTAAAGATTCTTTGGATTCGACTTTATGGTTCATTTTCGAACCCTTGTTTTAAACTAAAACAATCTCCTAATTCGTTTTATAATAAGTATAATAGCTTGTATTGTAAACTATTGTGTTTGCGATATTGTGTTGTTAAGTCTTGTTTGAATCCAATAAAATCTTACTGAAACGATGGAAACAATTAATAAATATGTAACGGCCACACTAAGGTTGGACAAACGTAGATTGCTCAAAAAATCAAACAAATATCCGATTAGGCTTGAAATCTATTTTCATTCCACAATTAAAAGATATTCTACAAGATATTTATGTACCGAAATCGAATGGAAGAAAATAAATGCAAAGCATTTATATGATGAAAATTTGAAAGAAATACGACTCGGTATCACTGAAATCCAAAATAAAGCAAATAAAATTATCAAAACGCTCGGTGCTAATTTTTCTTTTGAAGGTTTCGACAGATTGTATTTAGGTATTGAGGCCAAACCTTTTAAAGACAAGCAAAATGTTTATGATGCTTTTCGCAGGAGGTCGAATGAACTCATGCAGGAGCACCGTTTCGGTACTGCGAAATCTTACAAGAATGCGCTTGTTTCGTTAATGAAGTACAAAAATAGATTGAATTTTTCTGATGTGACTGTTAATTTCTTGAAAGGATATGAACGGTTTATGCTTCAACAAAATAGGTCTACAACGACTATTGCAATGTACATGCGTTATCTACGGGCCATTGTCAACGAGGCTATTGCAGACGAAATAATGTCTGCCGATCAATATCCGTTTGGTTCTGCGCGGAAACGAAAATACGAAATTCCAGAAACTAAAAAGGTAAATAGTGCACTTGATCTTGACGGATTGAAAGCGATAATAAATTATAAACCTGAATTTGAATCGGAGGCGAAAGCGCGTGATTTGTGGTTGTTTAGTTTTTATTGCTGCGGTATGAATATGAAAGATATTTATAACCTGAAATATGCTAATTTACAAAATGGTTTTATTGTCTTTTATCGTCAGAAAACTATTCGTACTCGTAGAACACATGTACCGATCCAAGTATTCATAACGAAACCCGTGCAGGACATCATCGACTTTTGGGGGAATGAAGATAAGAGTTTAGACAATTACATCTTCGGAATATACAAGAAGACTGAATCCGACGAACGGAATTACGAACTTGGAAAATTGTACACTCACGTAATTAACGAACGTATGAAAGAAATCGGGAAAAAGGTAGATATTCATGTGAGCCTGACTACCTACGTTGCCCGGCATACCTACGCCACTACTTTAATGAGAAAGGGAGTGAATATTGCTTTTATCTCAGAAAGTTTAGGTCATACCTCGCTAAAAACTACTGAAAGTTATCTCGATGGATTCAGACGGGACGATAAAATGGAAATCGCGGCAATGCTAACAAAAATTGCCGAATAATATTTTAACTAAGATTTAAGTCATGGACGAATTTATCAAATCCTTTGAAAAGTATTTCAAAGAATGGATGCGAGAAGTTTTAAAAGAAAAACCGTATTCCTCAGAATTTTCAAAACCAGCCTTACCATACACTTGGGCAAAATTTGTGAAAATCGAAGAAGCCAGTCTAATAACCTGTTTTAGCATTGGTACGCTTTACAATCTTGTAAACAAGAATAAGATCCCGTTTCATAAAGTTGGGCGATCCATCCGATTCGATCCGGAGGAATTGCAACTATGGATGAAAAAGGACCGACCGGAGATCGTAAAGCTGGGAATCCGAAAACTAAAAGAAGAATAAACACTGACAAAAGCAACGAAAGGCATCGGTTTTTCGTTGCTTTTTCATCTATTATTGCTAATAACCACGTATATATGATTAATTTAGATGTGTCAATTTAGGTTCTTTAGTCATACGCTACAAATATCCCAACTTATTATTCACTTCTAATTTAAAATGCTATGAAAGAATTTATTTTGGAATGCGAATCATCGTGTGAGTATGATGAGAAACTAACTCAATTAGGACTTACCGTAGTTTTGAAAACGTTTAATTCATGGATTAAAGAGTTTTACAGTCAGGAATTTAATCTTGCAAAACGACTGCGAACCATCCGGCAGATCAAGACCAACATATCAATGTTGGTAAAAAAAAACACCGCCTAAACATGCTGATTACCTATTACTGCTTTTGTCAATCGAAGAAGATATTACGGCGGCGTTGATTCGAGATACACGTCAAATTTATATAGGTCCTTCCAACCATTTTTCATCCCCCCTTAAATGGAGTGGATCGGCTATCGACCTTGCCGAATTAATCTACGCTCTTTTTCTCTCTCAATCTTTAAATAACGGCGACATTCCCATTAAAGAGATCGCCGTTTGCTTCGAACAATTCTTTCATATTAAACTCGATGGTGTTTACCAAAGGTTTTCTAAAGCACGTTCGCGTAAGAAAGAACGCACTTCATTTATTAATAAATTGCTTGATATGCTGACAAATAGAATGGATGAATTAGATGGTTGAGCGCAATAATTTGTAAAAAAAAGCGGGTAAGTTACCGGGTAACTTATCCGCTTTTCTTTTGCCGTTACTCCACCTTTGCTTTCGAATAAAACGATAGTTCCATGCAAAGAATCGAAGATATGTTTATAACGATTAAATCGCTGCTGGATCGGATCATGGACGAACTGCAAACGATTCGTAACGAGATTAAAGATAATCCTCATCCGGAATCTGCCGATGATGTATTTCTCGACTTTAACGAAGTGTGCGAAATCACTAAAATGAGTGAACGGCAGGTGCGGCGGTATCGGGAACAGGGAAAATTGATCGGGTTCCAACTCGATGGCCGCCGATTATACCGTAAATCGGAAGTATTGGATTTTATAAAAAAACGTGTGAAAGATTCCGATGGCTGGGTGCGGAACAGACCAAAAGACGGTATCCGGCAAATTCCGTCAGAAACTGTCGATCTCGACGATTTCGATATAGACAACGATCCGGAGGGTTTCGATGATGAAACCGACGATTTTTAATCTTATAAAACTTACATTATGGAAAAGAAAGAGTATGTATTGGTCGAACGCGAAACGGTCGTTCAACTGATTAAAAAGAATTACCGGGCTATGTACATGATCCTGATTTTGGAATATGTAGCCCAACAGAAGAAAGCATTTATTACTTTATCCGCCAACGAGGTATGCGAAATTTTGCATATCAAATCCCTTCAGTTGGATGAATGTCGGAAACGAAAATGGATAAAATCGGTTCGGCTGACGGATCAGACTTTCTTGTATAGTGCATACGATGTGGCATTATTAGCTGAAAAAATCAGACGCAGAAAAATTCTAAGGACAATCGCCAAAATTCCGACGGTAAACAATGCCTAATCAATAAAAAAGACTGCATAAGCAGTCTTTTTTATTGATTACATATCAGGATGCCTTTCCTTAATATTTGTTTTAAGTTTCTCAAATATAGTTTTATAGACATCACGCCAATCCTCTTTATTCTCATTTTTAAAGGGGAGGTATTCGACACCAAAAGCAGTCAATAGCTGTTCTTTACTTTTAGAATCTTGACTCAGTATATCGTAATAATATATATTATTGCTATTTACAGATTTTCCTTTGATATAACGTGCTCGCCGTTCCAGTAACCACCATAAGTCCGTTTCGGAGTAATCCATACTTAACCCGATAATATGAATATCCGTTGTGAAAAATAATTCTATCCATGAAAGAGTATCGTACTGATCCTTTTTCAATTTATTAGTAATTCTATTAATTTTTTGATTTTCAAACTCCAATTCCCCGATCGTATAAGCTATTACTTTACGTGTGGCCGCACAATATTGATCGAATCCAAGTTGAATCGTATTTTCTTTTATTGCATTTCCATGAATGTGCCAAATTTTGGTATTTGTACCCTCTATTTCCATGTAAGTAAAAATGCTGTACTTAGTTTCTTTCCCGTTGTATTTCCATGCATATCCATCTTTCTTAAACTGTTCTTCCAGCGTAAAATCATAATTGGTCGTAAGATAATTTTGAAGTCCGAACTCCGATAACATTTTATAAAATTCATTGATTTTATTTTGTTTAACAAATTTTACCACTTCACTTTTAACCTCTTTTTCGTCTTCTAATTTTAAAAGTTCATTTCTTAAAAACAGTTCTTCGTAGACCATCGGATAAGGTTTGTGGTCGGGAATCAAATCATTACCATATTTATCAAATAATTCTTTAAGAAGTTTTGTCCATGTTTTTTGTGGTTGAGATATTAAATTCAAACCGTTCCCATACAAAATAGTTGCTTCCATAATTTTTCATATTACATTTTATCCGTCTAAATTACCCAATTATCAGACAATTTCAAATCCCTCATCCTAAGAATACATATCTGTTTTGGTATCGTGTAAATGTCGGTACTCGCTCATTTCCTCTCAAAATTTTGTATAGAAAAAATCTGACCGCTCCCTGCGGTCGGGTAGATTTTTTCGACAAAATTTTGAAGCCGGAACCGCTCGCACCGGGTTTCTAACACGAAACCATAAACAAGTCGATAGAGAAAGAATAAATAGTTTTCTCAAAAGAAATTCAATTTTCTAATAATCAAATTATTAATCGCCGAGAATATTATTCGCGGCTTAAAACTTTATGCCTATGGATATAAAACAGATTGTAAATGAACTGCTGAAAGCAATCGCGGATTTCGAACAAACAATCAATCCTTCAGCGGAAGAAAAGCGAATGATCGAAAAAGTTAAATCCGGACTTCGGAAAGTGTCCGAACGGGCAGATGAAGTCCAAAAACCAATTAAGCCATTATAAACCAATAAATTTTAAAGTTATGAAGACTAAAAAAGAAAGTGCGAAAACAAACGAAACGATGAACGCAGAAAAAATGGTCGAGGTGATTACCGCCGATCTGAACGTTCAGCATGTGGAACTGTCCCGGATCAGACCGAATCCGAACAATCCGAGAAAACAATTCGACGAAGATTATTTGCTGGGACTGGCCGACAGCATCCGATCCGTCGGAATTATCAACCCGATCCTCGTCCGGCCGCGAAAATCGGAACAGGACGGGGAATCCGTCGTAGCCGATACGTTCGAAATCATTTGCGGCGAATGTCGCTACCATGCTTCGGTCATGGCCGAAAAACAGACGATTCCGTGTTTTGTAGCCAATGTTTCCGATTTGACGGCAAAAGCGATCGCCATAACGGAAAACACCCAGCGGAAAAATATGACGATCTGCGAAGAAGCACAGGCGATAAAAGATTATCTGGAACTTTCGGACCGGGATATTGCGGCTGCCGCCGCAGTATTCGGATTCAGTAAGGCGTATATACAAAACCGACTGAAACTGCTCGATTTGATTTCCGAACTCCGCGCCTTGCTCGACGAGGAAAGCATTACCGTCTCGATGGCGTTGGAGCTGTGCAAATACGAATCGGAAGTACAGCAGGAAGTTTACGACGAACATTTGAAAGAGAATTGCCTGCGGGGATCGTGGCGGCCGCTGAAAACGGCCGATTTCGCAAAGCAATTGCGCGACGCTTACACTACGAAGCTGGACGATTTCTATTTCGATAAATCTGAATGTGAAACTTGTCCCCAAAACACACTTTCTCAACTACTGTTCCGGTGCGATACGGACTGTGCACGATGTCTGAATAAAAGCTGCCTGCAAGATAAGAATACGACCTATGTAATAAACACGGCGGTAGAGTGGGCGGCAAAAAATTACGAAATCGGCGTAATGAAATACAATCATAACACTGAAGCGGTCAATTATCTGCTAAGTGTCGGTTATGAGATTACCGAAGTAGATTATTATTCCAACCGGTTTATTTACCCGATGGACAGACCGGAGGAACCGAAAGCCGATCAATTCAAAGACATAGAAGAATACGAATCGGATATGCAACGGTACAAGACACTTTCGGAAGCCTACAAAGAGCAGACCGAAGAAATCGAATGGGGCGTTAATGAGGAAACGCTGAAACCGTACATTGTCGTAAAAGAAAAACAGGTCGTTTTCTGTTATGAGAACCTGCTTTTCGATGCAATGAAGCCGAACGCCGGATCAAAAACGAAAGAGCAGGAATTGGAAGAAAAAGCGAAACGGTTCGGAGAAATCAAAGTGGAGCATATTATCGAAGATACCAAGAAAATATTCTCCATACAGAAAGTACCCAATACTCCGATCTGCGGCGTCGAGGAAAAGATCAGCTATTATGCCATGATCCAAGCGATAAAACCGCGTTACCGGGAATTGCTCGGATTTAAAGGGATCGAAGAATTCAGTATGCCCGACGATGCGCTATTGGCTATCGTAAATAGGCTGACGGCCAAACAAAAGAACCGGATTCAGCGGGTATTCATTATTTCCAATCTCAGCGACGTGTACCGAGATTCTCCGCGATACGGCTTTTTTGAAGAATTTGCCGCCCTGCACTATCCGGAAAAGCTGGAAGAAATCAAAGCGATTTACAGCGCCAAATACGATCCGAAACAACAGCGGGCGGAAATGGAACTGGAGCAATTCAAAGCATCGAAGCCGACGGAAGCCGAAGAAATGGAAGCGAACGAACCGGAACAAACGGAAGTCGAATCCGAAGAGATCCCGGAAATCGTTGAAGTTCCGCAGGAAGACCAGCCTCAGGCGTCGCCGACGGAGGACGCTCCGGTAGTCGTTCCGGAAGAACCGCAGGACAATCCCCTGCAACCGGAATTGCCGGAAAAGCCGGTCACGGAACCCGATGAGAAACCGGAGCCTGAAAGGGAAGACGCGCCGGATGTACAGTTACCCGAATCTGATGACGATTGCCCGTTCATCGAACCTTACGATCTGATCGAACCGGTAAAAACGAAAAAATCGAAACACGGCCGCCGGAGCCGACCGGCAGCTTGACATATTTACCGATAACCGTAAAAGGGTGGAGAAATCCACCCTTTTGCTTTTTGTCTAATCTTTAAAATTATCATTATGAAATACTTTGGAACAATTATGAGTTTTGCCGATCTGAAACGGCAGTACCGTAAACTGGCAATAGCAAACCACCCCGATAAAGGCGGTTCGACACAGGCCATGCAGGAAATCAACGCCGAGTTCGAAACCCTGTACCGCATCTGGGAAAAACGCCGGGACGAAGAACCGAAAGTGGCCAACGGTTACGAAAACGACTATAACGGCGCGACGGCAAAAGAATATACTTCGCACGTATATAACGAGTACCGCTGGCAGGGCAAGAACTACAACGGGCAGCGCCCGTCGGAAGTCGCCGACCTTTTCCGCAAATGGGTAAAAGAAACCTATCCCGGTTATAAATTCTCAGTACGGGTACGCAATTACGACAGTATCACGATTCAATTACTCGTGGCAGATTTCGCCCCGTTCACAGAATCGTCCGGAATTACCTGCAATTGTTCCGTAAATCATTATTATATCGAACGTGACGATGATTTGACCGACCGGGCTAAGGAAGTGATGCAGAACGTTACCGATTATATCATGTCGTACAATTACGATGACAGCGACCTAATGACCGACTACTTCAATACGAATTTCTACCTAAGTCTGTATATCGGTAGTGGTACGCATCCGTATAAGATCGTTATTCCCAAATCCCGGCGAACAGGCGGCCAAACCGTTCCTGTTTTCAAACGGCCCGAAGGTCCGGCGAACAAGGCAATCCGCCAAGCGATGGGGAAAGCCATATTCAGCAATTACAATTCCCAACGGCACGGACAGCAGACTTTGTTGGGTGTAATTCGCTATTCTTCAAACGGAGAAAAACATTTTTATCCGCTTAGTTATGCAAGTGAAGCGACGGCTCGCAAACGCATGGCAAAACTCGATGTCGTAGGCATAGAAACCCGCACGACCGGGTATAACGGCGGCTATATCGAATTTATCCGGTTCAAACCGGAAACTTTCGAGAAACTGACGGAAGAAGATCGGCAGGCAGATGAAGCCGAAAGACTTTGGAAAGAAAAGCATAAATCAGCTTAACGATACGGGCAACCCCAGAAAGGGTTGCCCTCTTCAATCAAATAACTAATCATGTACAGGAAAAATTAAACCCTGCTGTACATAGGGAAATCAAAATGTTATATATCATTGATTCACATTGAACCATACAGTCTTTACTATAAAATCCGTTCTATCGTGCGGTTGCGCGGTAGAACGAATTTATATTGCTTAGATCGTTAATGAATGTGATTTTAGAGCCATATAATCAGTGCATTGTGCATTATCCAGAAACAAAACACAGCATTTTGTCCTATTCTTACTGCTCATATATACAATTCCATTTATGGACGGTTTTATATTGTATCGGAAAAATTCAGTCATTACCTGTGTCGGAACATACTCCATAGTGTTCCTGTTGGAAATAGGTTTCGATACTTCTTTCGTAAACTCGTGCAAAAAACGAATACCCCAATAGTCGCTTTTGTCGAAAATAGTAGGACGCCGGGGAATATCCACAAGATTTAAAACCCTTATTTCTTTTACAAACTCGAATTCTCCTAAATAGGCATATTTATTTCCGCTTCCGTTTTGCGCTTCATCAAGAGGTGTCTGTTTATCCATTGAACCGTAAAACATTGATACCCCCGCAGGACTCATACGGTTTGGAATAGTTGCATATTGTACCGGTGGGGATGCTAATTTACTCAGACAGATTTTTTTCAGACGAGTCGAATATTTTACACAGCGGTATATCAAACAGCCTTTATTCAACGAATCAATCAGGAATTTTTTGTTACTTTTAACGATGGTAGCAACTTTTCTTAATACATTTAAGTTACTCTTTACCATATCTTGAATACTCATTCCGTTCGCAGACTCTTTCATTGTCTTTCCACAGAATTTTTGCCATTGCGACTCCATTTCCTCGCTTTCGGTATTCCCGTATGGATCATGGTACACCCACCTGCAATACTTAAAACATTCAATAATATCTTCGGATAATTTATCGTCATACGTCCAAAATTCTTCCGCTGAAAAAAGTTCTTCACCAGTCAATAATTTCCGATCGCCAAACAGTATATAACCATTATAAGAAGTTATTCCGGGAGCATCCTCTTCAAATCCCGAATCAAATCCGACACCTTCGTCATCCGGATCGCCGTAATAGTCGTTAATTGTATCCCTAATCAAAATAACAATCTTTTTCAGATGGACTACATTTGATTTTTTTCCGGTATAACTGCACAAACCGCTTTTCCCATTCTTCCGGATATAATTTTTAATAAAAGAGTACGGGAACAATCCTGCTGAAACCATTTTGTCAGGCGGGGTGTCAAACCCCTGACTCATTTCTTCACATATTTTGTCTTTCCAATAATTCATAGATTAAATTTTATATATAAGATTCAATTAAAGCTGTTTACAAAAATACAAAATCCGTGTTTTTATTTCAATGGACAGATTGTTTTTATTTATGAGTGACTTAATTGCGTATATTTGTGATACCCAATAAAACTTATATAATATGGAAAAGGAACAACCGGAATATTTGTACCATTATACTACCATGTCGGCACTATTCGCGATGCTGAATAACATAGATAAAGACGACTCCATCAAATTCTGGGCATCGCATATCTCATATATGAATGATCCCACAGAGTATAATTTCTTTATTTCGGCACTGTCAAATGCAATAATTCAGTATGAAAAACGAAAAAGTTTACCAATAAAATCTTTTGCTTTAAAAAAGATATATGATACCGTTGCGAAAATGGCCGGAGATATGTTTGTTTTATCTTTATCAGAAAAAGAGGATGATATATCCATGTGGAGAGCATACGGAGCCAATGGACGAGGTGTGGCAATTAAATTTAAAGCAAAAGACATAAAACAGATAGTCGAAGAAAAAAAAGACGGTTGTAAAATAAAACAAATACAATATTTTGATAAAAGAACACTGATAAAACAATTTAATGAACAAGAGATTCAGGACGAATACGAAAAATTAAACCATCAAAATTATTTAATAAACCCATCAATCTTAGAAAAAAGAAGCATTTTCAAAGATGAAACATATGCGGATGAAAAAGAGTGGCGTATCATCAAACAATGTGTAGATTACAATTTCAGAGAAAAAGGTGGTTTAATCGTCCCTTATGCCGAAATAAATATTCCATTGGAAACAATAGACTGTATTATAATTGGACCATGTGCCGATTTCGGATACTCCAGAATGTCTCTTGAAATGATGTTAAAAAAGAAATTTCATAATCCGAATATTGATATTCCAATTTGGAGTTCCGTTCGCCCGTATGTAATTCGATGATGATAATTATATTTTAAAAATCAGCGGTTTGTTGCTAAAATAAACAATTATGAAACATTGGTTCAAATTATACGTGTGCACTTTAAGAAAAGATTTGTCGATCATTCTGGCTATTGCGATTCTGTTCATATTTGTAATGGATATGTGGCTTAAAAACATTCCGGCTCCCAACAGTTTTTTTGTAGCGATAGGAAATTTCTGGTATGCCCTTTCAATAGCTTATGTATCTTCATTCGTATTCTATTTTTTCGTAGTGCATTATAATAGGCAGAAAGAAAAATCTTTACTTTATGGATATATAGGGGGCCTATTTAATATGATTATAAATGACGGTAAAAGTATTTTTGCCGATATGGTAAAAAAAGCAGGACTAAATATTGATCCGAAAAAAATGACACAAGAGCAAATTGAAATAATGTGTTCTTCTACAAATCCACTTGCTCCATCTACCATTATGGATTTTAATGGCACTCATTATATTAATTGGCTCGAATATTTGGACTATTACAGAAATCGAAAAGAGGAATATCTGAACAAAATATTAAAGCAGATGCAATATCTCGATGTTGAATTTGTCAATATTCTTAATCAATTCATATCACCTCAGATTTTCATATCCTTGGATTTGCAATTATATATGTACCGGCATAATAAATACGGGAATAAAAAATTTTGTAATGGTATTGAAACAACTTTTGTTGAATATTACTTCCTTTTAAAGAAATCAGAGGATTATTATAAAAAAGTATTTAAGTTATATGTAAGTGAAATTAAGACAGAAAAAGAAAACGATTAGCTTCCTTTTTCTGTCTTATTTTACCCTTGCCTCAGATTGCAGCAATCGTTCGGATTCGGATTGACTGTTTGCGCTCAGTAATGATAATGTTCGGTCACATCCTCGCAGACGGAAAGCTGCCCGAAACGGGGCAGTTTCGACAGATATTCGATTTTCTGTCCCAGCGATAAATGCAAGTATCCGCTTTGATGCAATGTATATTCCGATAAATCGACATCGAACCACCGCCTGATCCATCCGTTTACCCGCAGGAATTCAACCAACACTTTGTCGCAGCGAACCGTACCGAGCAGGGGCGGATCGACGAATTGCGGGATGAACGGAGAGAGCCGCAGCGAAACGTCGAATCCTGCTTGTTGCAGTTTTTCAACGGCCCGAATCCGCGCCGACGGCGGACTGGCCCGTTCGTAAGTCCGGGCCAGCGCGTCGGACGTGCAGCTAATCGAAATTTGAATATGAGCCAGTTGTCGATCCATGACGGCGAGGTATTCGTCCGTCGCCAATAGCGGGGATTTCGTAACGATCAGGTATTCCACGCCTTGTTGGTTGAGTTCCCGGATCGTGCGGTAGGTCGCGCGAAATTTGCTTTCGGCAGGCTGAAAACAGTCGGTCATCCCGCCGAGCCGGACAACAGAACCCGGAGCGATACGCCGGACGGTTTTTGCAACCCTTTCCATCGAAGCGACGGCCGGAGCATCGGCATTTCACATGCCCCGGAAGTCCAGCAGCGAACGCGCATAGCAATAGGAGCAATTATGCGAGCATCCCCGGCCATATAAGTCCAGCCGGGTAGGGTACTTGCATTTTGCGCCTTCGTTTCCTTTGACGGTTTTGTAAAAAGATTTGAATTCCTGTGATTCCATTCTGCTTATCGTTTTAAAATTGTTCGGGTTCAAAGGAATTATGAGAAGCTTTGCATAATACGTTTTATGTAAAGGAATAAGTTATGTGAAGAATATTTATTAAGCATGTGATATTCAGTAATATTAATAGAAATGACTTCACATGAAATTCTAAGTTAGACATTGTAATTCATATAATAAACATAAAAATAAGAGGACGGAGCCGGTATCCGGCTTCGTCCTCTGTATCGTATTGACTTCCGTATCTGTTGAGTAGAATCTACTTCTTTTCCCAAAGACCGGTCAACAAGTCTAATGATCCTTTCACAAACTAACGGATCATTTATTGCATCCACAGGAATGGGTATCGTTTTTTATTGCAGTTTTTTCGTCCTGCTTTTCATCGGTAACAGGCTGTGCCTCTTGTTTCACTTCCTCAATGACTGTGCTGCCACACGAGCAAGAACAACTCGGCTTCGGCGAGAATAGCGATGCCCAAAAACCTTTCTTTTCTTCTTTCTTTTCCATTTTTTTTGTTTGATTTACAATAAGATATTAAACAGATAACCACCTATTACCGCCGTGAGGAAAATCGTGGCTACGATCATTGCTACAAGTCGTTTCTTGAAGATGCTGGCGAGCATTGACATTTCGGGAATCGCCATTCCCGCGCCGCCGATAATCAGGGCGATGACCGCACCGATACTCATCCCTTTCCCCATCAGTGCGATACCGATCGGGATTGCGGTTTCAGCACGGATGTAAAGCGGTACGCCTAAAACCGCTGCAACCGGTACGGCAAAGGGATTGTCCGGGCCCGCTATTTTCAGGACAAAATCCTCCGGCATATATCCATAGATGGCAGCACCCAGCGCAACTCCGATGAGCAGGTAGCCCATAATCGGGCGAAGACTGTCCCAAGCGGCCTTAAATGCAAGTTTCAGTTTGGCTTTGAACGGCAATGACCGCTTATCGACAACCTCTTCACCACCACCGCAGCATGCCGGTTTTACGCGGACGTTTTTCACGTACTTTTGTCCGCCGATTTTTTGCAGGATGACTCCGAAAGCTACGGAGCAGACAAAAGCGATCACAAAATAGATCACGGCGGCTTTGATTCCAACCAGTGCGGCGAGCATTCCGATAATAATGGGATTGAGCAGCGGTGAGGCGATCAGGAACGACATCACTGATCCAAAGGGGACTCCGGCATTGAGAAATCCGACCGTCATGGGAATTGTCGAACAGGCGCAGAACGGCGTCAACGCACCGAACCCGGCTCCCAGCGCATTCCCCAAAAGCCCTTTTCCCGATAAATATTTCTGAATCTTATCGGCAGGAATATACATCAAAACAATTTCGACCAAAGCACTGATAAACAGAAAGAGTGCGATTAGTTCGATGGTTATCAATACAAAGTATTGAAGCGTATCTAATAGCGTATTCATCGTATAATTTATTGAGGGCAGCAGCCCGGTTGTTGATCTTGAGTTTGTTCGACAGGTGCAGGCGGAGCCACTTCGGGGGCTTTAGCTTCTTGGTTCCCCATAAAAAGCATGGCGATTACCACGATTGCCCCGATCCACAAAAACACCTTCTGAACAAGCTGTGATTTCGGTTTTTCTTCTTTCTCCGCTGTTTCGCAGCAACCGCTCCCGGAAGCGCAGCACGATGACCTTTTCTTGAAATAGACCTGCCAAAAGCCAAATAGTAATGCGACGATTGCGATTCCTATAAATAGTGGGCGATATTCCGCGAAGAAGCTCAACTGTGAAGCCCCTATGCCGAGCCATGCAAGTATTCCTGCCGCGATAGGCATCCCGCAGCAAGAAACCACGCCTAAAAAGGCAAGAACTGAAGAAAATAACCCGACAGAGGTAGTTCCTATAACTGTTTTTTTACTCATAATTATTTTTAGTTTTTAATAAAACGTTCATTGGATTGCCTTTATTTCGTAAAATCACGAACAATATCTTCAAACTAATAGCTACTGATTTCGCTATT
This sequence comes from Candidatus Alistipes pullistercoris, assembly GCF_027665465.1. Lineage (NCBI taxonomy): Bacteria > Pseudomonadati > Bacteroidota > Bacteroidia > Bacteroidales > Rikenellaceae > Alistipes > Candidatus Alistipes pullistercoris. The sequence continues at coordinate 75,854 of NZ_JAQDED010000004.1, forward strand.
AATAAATTAGGTGCTGTTAGATTTTTGTCGGAAACCACCCCCGCGTGTAGTTGGCAATCCGTACAAGCAACAGCATCACTGGTACTTCGACAAGCACCCCGACCACCGTTGCCAATGCCGCGCCGGACTGAAGTCCGAACAGCGATATGGCGACCGCCACCGACAACTCGAAGAAGTTGCTCGCTCCGATCATTCCAGCAGGGGCTGCCACATTGTGAGGTAGCTTCCACCACTTTGCCCAGCCATACGCGACAAAGAATATCAACACGGTCTGTAAGATCAGCGGGACAGCGATCAGGGCGATATGCAGCGGGTTTTTAAGAATCGTTTCGCCTTGAAACGAAAAGAGGATAATGAGCGTAAGGAGCAGGCCGCCGATCGTCCAGTTGTCGAACTTTTTGACAAAGACGTTGTTGAAATAGTCTATACCCCTGCGTTTGACCACCGCCATCCGGGTCAATACGCCCGCTCCCAGCGGAATGACGACGAACAACACCACCGACAACAGCAACGTGTCCCACGGAATCGACACCCCGCCCACGCCGAGCAGCAGCGCCACGATCGGAGCGAATGCGACAAGGATAATCAGGTCGTTCACCGCCACCTGTACCAACGTATAGGCCGCATCGCCCCGGGTGAGATAGCTCCACACGAACACCATCGCCGTACAGGGTGCAGCCCCCAACAGCACCGCTCCGGCAAGGTATTCATGCGCCAGCTCTTCGGGAATCAAAGCTTTAAAAATAACATAGAAGAATAGCCATGCGATGCCGAACATCGTGAACGGCTTAATAAGCCAGTTGGTCACGCACGTTACGATGATGCCTCGCGGCCTTTTTCCGACATTCTTCACGCTCTGAAAATCCACTTTGAGCATCATCGGGTAAATCATCAACCAGATTAGAATAGCGACGGGGATCGACACGTTGGCATATTCAAACTTGCCAAGTGCGGCGGGAACACCGGGCAACCATTGCCCGACGCCGATTCCCGCCATGATACACAACGCCACCCATAAGGTCAGGTAACGCTCGAAAAATCCAATACCTTGTTTATTTTTTTGAGTTTTCATAATCTATTTCGCTAATTTTAATATGCGCACTGCACCCCGAAGGACGATGATAAAGACAATGATGCCGACAACCAGATCGGGGATGCCGCTGTCCAGCCACCAGACCAGCAATCCGGCGGCAATGACCCCTGCATTGATAATCACATCGTTGGCAGAGAAAATAACGCTCGCCCGGATATGTGCCTCCTTGCTATTGGTGCGTTGCAGTAACCACAGACAAAAGGCGTTCGCAATGAGGGCCAGCAGGGATATCCCGATCATCGTCTGGAAAGCGGGAGGAGTTTCCGCGCTGATAAAACGCCGGATTACCTCAGTAATTCCCCCGAGAGCCAACACGATCTGGATATAGCCGCTATAACGTGCTACCTTCTTCTTGCGAGACAAAACTGCTCCGACGACCATCAGGCTCATCCCGTAGACCAAGGCATCCGCCAGCATATCCAGACTGTCGGCTACAAGTCCCATCGAACCGGAAATAATCCCCGTGGCTATCTCCACCAGAAAAAAGGCGAAATTGATCAACAGGACGATGATTAAAACCCGGCGCTGGATGGACGGTTCGTTGGGCTGTGGCCGATCCTCCGTTTGCTCCGTGACAATCAGCGCAGCTCCGAGTCCGAGGGTTTTCAGAGCAGTTTCCACCGTCCCCGGATCGCCGGTATGCAGTACGGTCAGCTTCCTTTCGGCCAGATCGAAATCGAGCCGGAGGATGCCGTCTACCTCCTGCAATTTCATCCGTATCAGGTTTTCTTCGCAGGGACAATCCATCTTCGGGATGGAAAACACGGATTTATAAACGTTGTTTTTCATTGAAGATGTGTTGAGTAAAAATCATGGAACCGCGCCTTTATTTCATCGCGCACCCTCCGGAACTCTCCGACGATAAATTCAGGCGTTCCGGTCGCGTGGGAGGGATCGTCGAAACCGATATGCACCCGTGTTCCGACTTTGCCCGTAAAGAGCGGGCAATTTTCGTTCGCCCCGCCGCAGACGGTGATCACATAATCCCACGCTTCACCGAGGTATTCCGCGACGTTGTGGGGCGTATGACCGCTAATGTCGATCCCCGCTTCGGCCATCGCCTCGACCGCCTGCGGGTTTACCCTTTCGGCAGGCTCCGTTCCGGCGGAAAAGACCTGCGAAGTCGGATCGAACGATTGCAGGAAGCCGTGCGCCATCTGACTGCGGCAACTGTTTCCGGTGCATAAAATCAGTATCTTCATAGTTTATGTGTTTTTCCAGCCGATAAGAGCCGTATTGCCGTCGGAAAGTTGTTTGACGCGCTCGATCCATGACAGTTCGCCCTGCGCTTTGGATTGCAGGAACGGATTGTCCGTAGCCACCAGCGACAGGCACGAGTTCACGACCCACCACTTATTCCGGATTCCGGCACGGTGCAGGTCAGCCTGCAAGCGTTCGGCCTCGAATACGGGCGTAGCTTCGGGCAGTGTAACGATCACCACCTCAGTCTGCTTCGGATCACGCAGGCGCGGCAGCAGGTGTGCGACAGCTCCTGCAACTTCGCCCTGCGTGCGCTCCACTTCCTTGTGGTAGCTCTGCGTAGCATCGAGCAGCAACAGCGTGTGACCAGTCGGAGCGGTGTCGATCACCACCACCTCATTTTCAGCTTTCTCCACAATATCGGCAAAGGCTTTAAATACGGCGATCTCCTGCGTACACGGGGAGCGCAAATCCTCTTCGATATACGCCATATCCTCGGCACTCATGCCGTTCGCCTGCGCTTTGGCCCGTACTTCATTTTTATAGGCTTCCAGCACAGCCGCTTCGTCGATGCGGCTGACATCCAAACCTGCGCCCGTCGCCTGTTCATAGTTGATATGGTTGGCCGGATCGGTCGTCGTTAGGTGTACTTTTGCGCCGAGTTCTTTCAGCCCCAATGCGATGCGGGTTGCAACGGTGGTTTTGCCGACGCCGCCTTTGCCCATTGTGAAGATTACGCGCTTGCCCGAAACATGAAGATTCTGCACGAGATCGTCCAATGTCTTTTCGCCCGTAAGGGGACGATAATTTGCAACACCCGCCACGCTGTCCGACGAAAGCATCCGACGGATATTGGCGATATTGGAAAGGTTATAGGAGCGCAGGGGGACGCTGAACGCCGGAAATTCGCGGAGCGATTCGGGCATTGCCTGCATAGCATCCTGCTGACGCTCGAAGAGCTGCCGGGTTACGGAGTCGGTGTCGTCCGTCTGCTGGAGCAGGCCATTTATCACAAGTGTTTGGTTGTTGATACCGAGTCCCTGCAATTCGTGCGACGAACGCGCAGCCTCTTTCAGCGGTGCGACATCCGGACGACTTACCAGCACGAGACGGGTTGCCGTAGCATCGGAGAGTGTGCGCACAGCCTGCTTGTAAATCTCTTTGCGCTGTTCCAAACCCGACAACTGGCCGAGGCACGACGCGCCGTGCGTACTTTCGCTGATGAAGGTACTCCATGCCGAGGGCAGTTGGAGCATCCGCAGGGTGTGTCCCGTCGGAGCCGTGTCGAAAATAATATGGGCGTACTGTTGCTGAATCTGCGGATCTGTGATGAAATCGGAAAAGGCATTGAACGCTGCAATCTCCACCGTGCAGGAGCCGGATAGCTGCTCTTCCATATTTTGAATGACACTTTCGGGCAGTTTGCCACGATAGGGGCCGATTACACTCTCACGGTATTCGGCGGCGGCCTGCTCTGGATCGAGGTTTACGACCGTCAGCCCCGGCACTTCGGCGATAGCCGTGCCGTGACCGTTCAACTCCTGCCCGAACACATCCTGTAAATTTGATGCAGGGTCGGTGCTGATAAGCAAAATTTTCTCACCGAGATCGGCCAACCCGATTGCCGTAGCACAAGCGACCGAGGTTTTACCCACACCGCCTTTGCCTGTGAAAAATAGGTATTTTGTACCCCGTATTACTGATAAATCAAAGAATTTCATAGTTGCAATTTATTTTAAGATGGGAATATAATCCAGCGATATACCCGTCCACTCCGCGAGCTGATCGTTGGTCGGATAGCCTTTCTGTACGGTAACGATACCGTCCACCAGCGTTACGGGCAGGCCGTCGGCTCCATGTTTCATCAGGTAGTCGTTTACGGTCTTATTTGTCACATAAAGCTGCGGTTCGTCGCGCAGGTTATGTCGTGCAATGGTTACGCCTTTGCGCTTGAGGTATTCGACTGCGGCGGCAATGCGCATCAGGTCGGGGTTGATATTCGGCCCGCACAGTCCCGTAGGGCAACACAAGGCCGGATCGAAAATTTCAATAGTTTTCATATTTTGGTCGATTATAAATAGAATGTGATTGCGTAATAAATTCCGACTGCGATAAAAAGCAGGGCAATAATCTTATTCATCCACTTTTGAAATACCTGCATTCGGTTGTAAAATTTTCCAAGGCCAGCCACGCTGTACGCCAGAATCCAAGCCACGATAATCACTGGCAGCCCCGTGGCGATGGCAAAGACCACCGGAAGCAGATAACCGCCCGTTTCCGCCGCCGACATCGGCATCAGCATCCCGAAGTAGAAAACGCCGCTTGTCGGGCAGAACGCCAGCGAAAACAGCACCCCCAAGAGCAATGCGCCCCACGATCCTTTGCTTTTCAGTTTTTCACTGCCACTGCCTCCGAACTCGAACTTCGGCAAATTCAATCGGTTTCCGAACAGCATAAACAATCCGATCAGGATCAGTGCCGGAGCGATCAGCATTTCGCCGTATTTGCTGACGGCTTTCTGTATGGCAAACATACTCGCTCCCTCATGCAAAATCGGGATAAGGATAAATCCGAGGGCGGTATAGGTAATGATGCGTCCTGCCGTATAAAGAATACCACCCCAGAAGATACGATGCTTGCTCTCGATGTCTTTGCTGATGTATCCGATTGCGGTTATATTGGTCGCCAGCGGGCACGGGCTGATCGCGGTCAGGATGCCGAGCAGAAAAGCCGTAACCACGGGGATGCTGCTGCTTTCCAGAAGTGATTGAATGAACTCCATCGGCGGCTTATTTTAGTAGTTCCTCGATTTTCTTTTTCACCCCGGCCTTGAACACATCCGGCGAGCCTTTGGCATGGGAAAACCCGAAATCGGTCATGTTGTTTCGGCTCTCCTTGCCGTTCTGCCACTTATTGATATAAAGGGACGACCATGTTACCTCGTATGTATTGGCAATCTTTTCGCCCTCTTTGGTGGAGATGTCGATTACCTTAAAGATGATCTTGCCGTCTTTAAGTTGCTGTGCAAAATCCTGCTCAATGACCTCTTTGGTCAGGCGTTCAATGGCATTGCAGGTAATGCAACGCTGCTTGCCATGAAAATAGAGCACTTCGACCGCATCCTCTTGTTCGATTTGGGCGGCAGCCTGAGTATTGGCATTTTGGTTGTTGCCACAGGCGGCGAGGGTCAATATGGCCAACAGAAAAAATAGTGTTCTCTTCATTTTTCGTTCGGATTATTCGGTTATAAATACTTTAACTTCCGCAACGGACAATTTCTTTCCAGCGGAGACGATCTTTTCGTCGATCACCAAAGCAGGCAACGACAAGATATTGTAGCTGATAATTTTCAGCACATCTTCCTCTTTGACAACAGTAGCTTCGATGCCCGATTCATCCACCGCCTGCTTGACGGTTTCGTACAACGCCCTGCAACTGGGGCATCCGGTTCCCAAAATTTTAATTTCCATATCTTTCTATTTATTAGTGTTTGTAGTTCGCAAAACAACGAACATGTGGTACAAAAAATAGTATTTAATTACGAACAACTGCTGTTCTCCTTGGGCTTGCAGCTACACATAAAACCACCGATAAGTTCTTTTGCCAACGCCCAATTCTCTGCATTGATACAGTATTTCACTTTCGGGGGCAAAATCGTTCCCTGAATTAATCCGGCATTCTTCAACTCTGTCAAATGCTGCGATACGGTCGCTTTGGCAATCGGCAACACTTCGTGAATGTCTCCGAAGAAACAGCAACTCTGCGTGGACAAAAACTTCAGGATCGCAATGCGTGCCGGATGCCCCAGTGCTTTCGCAAAACGGGCAATCTGCTCCTCCTGTTCCGTATATGCTTTTTTTACCATGTCGTTATTTATTATTCGCAAATATACGAACAATGTTTATTCCAACAAACTATTTTAATTATTTTTTTGAGGTAAAAATATAAACCGTGATATATTGGAGTATTAAGGTCGCAGCGAAACACATTGATTCACTACGACCTTTGAACACAGATATACGTTTTAATACTGGCTGATTTATCAATACATGAGAAATATATTTATGGAAAGAGCTTATGTAAACAAAAATAGATAACCTTATTGGAAACTAAAGATTTGAAATTAAATTTATGCAAAAGCTTTACAAATTGGTTTCCTCTACATAAAAGGATACGGTCAATTCCGTTTGTTGTCCGAAATTGTCGCACACGATAAATTTCAGTTCCGATTGTTTGTCGGAAAGACTGCGGTAAAAGAGTGTGAAAACCTGTTTTACGGGATCTTCTTTGTCGATTCCCGCCATGTCGTCGAGCGCGTGCAATTCCCGGTTTATAAGCAGCGTTTCGTTGAGGTCGAACACTTCTCCTTTGCCCCCGGTCTGGATATAGCCGATGTAATATTTCGCATCCTCGTAAACCCCGGAACGTTCGAGCGTAAAACGGATTTCCACCGCCTCGCCGTTACGGATGCTTTTTTGAAGATACCAAGTGTACAGCTTGAATGGGTAAGCCTGTTTGATCTCCAGCGAGTCGTCACAACGGGCGAACAGCAGCAGGATAACGGCAGACAATACGCACAATACCGTAATTTTCATTATGATTTCCATTAATTCGTTAATTGATGGTTATATTGATTCCGAAGCCTGTTTGCGTATGAAATTTTCCTGCACCGGAACCGAACAGGCATTGTTCCCTGAAGAGCAGCAGCAGGGCGATCCGGTCGGAAACGTAGGCGGTAAGTTCGGCCGACAACACCGGCCCGTAGACGAAACATCCGCCGTTTTCCAGCCTCGCCCCGTCGGGCAGCAGTTTTGCCCCTCAGTTGGTCGTTTCGTAACCGGCGGCGGCCGAGAATCCCCCCGACAACACCACATTGCGCCCCCGGTCCGACAGCAGCCGCAGCAACAGTCCCGCATCGGCTGTAAACTGCGATTTAGGCAGATTGATGCTTTTGTAGGTGTAATCCTTTTGCAGATAACCGATCCCGAAAGCCCAGCGGGTTTTGCCCGCGTTGAATCGGTTTACGCCCACCCGCACGAAAAAGCGGCGGGCGGCGTATGGATTCCGGAACAGAAATCCGTCGAGGGTCCCGGCGGTCAGTTCTACGCCGATCTGCCCGGGGATACACCGTTGAGCGCGGGCTGGAGCACTCAGACCCAGCGTCAAACACAGGGCCGAGCAAACGATGATTCTTTTCATGTCCTATTCGATTTTAAGCCCGTCGAGCGACCGGGCGTTTACGATCTGAGAATTTTCTACGGAGAACGACAAATGCCGTCCGCCGTTTTTTTCGTATATCTCCACGACGAGGGCCTTTTTATCCGGAATCGTGATTTTACCGAATCCGTAAACGGTTCGTGCCTCTTTTTTAGGTCCGACGGTCGTAACGTCGTTGTAGATGCGGACGGGTTTTAGAAACGTTTCCTGTACGGCCGTGCGGCGGGTTACCTGTTTATCGGCGATTTTGAAACGGATAAAGTCGATGTCGAAACCGATGTTCGAAAAGTTCCTCAGCGATACGTGCAGAAACAGCAAATCGTCGTGAACGTAAACGCCTTTTAACAATGCCTGAACGCCGAATTTTTTACATCCGACGGTTTTTATGTCCCGTGCGTTTTTTTCGTGGATCGTGTACATTATTTTTTGCACGACAAGCGGCGTCTGGTTGCCTAATTCTTCCAGCCGGATATACATCCTGTCGTTGGCAAAATCGCTGTACGGATTCTTTTTCAGCCAATCGTCCATTTCGATACTCAGTTGTTTCGGCTCGTCGGCGTATGTAGCGACGAACGAATAAAAGCAGCCGTCCGAACAAATGACGCTGAAATTGGTTTCTCCGTCGAAATCGACGGCGGCTTTGATCCGCACGACATTTTCCGCGCCGTCCACTTTCCCGGCGATCAGGTCAGTGCTTCCCAGATCGACGTACACGACCTGCGAGGGAAACAGGATGTGGACGGTTTTGGCAAACGTTACCTGCACCCGGTACGGTTCGATTACCTGTTTTTGCGGAATCGCTTTCTCGCCGGGCTGCTGCGTGAAACCGGGCAGCGACACGGTAAGCGCAGCAGCCAGCAATGCAATTTTTTTCATCTCGTTATTCTTTAAAAATTAATAAAATCTGGTAGTTCGACTTTACGGTTACTTTAACCTCTCGCAGCTTTCCGGACAGGTATTGCGAACCGCCTGTTATCAATCCGCGTGCAACGTCCATCGCAACCTGTTGACCCGCGCTGCGGGCGATGGATACGCTCGTGCCGAATCCCGTTCCGATGTTTGCTGCGGCTTCTTTTGCGGCGGTGCGCTCGGGCGAATCCGGTATGTACAAACCGGACTGTCCGTCCACATCGTAGGCCGTCAGTTCCACCGGAATGATGCTTCCGCCCGTTTCGATACTCGATATGACGATCCGTAGGCGCTGCCCTTCGATTGCCGCCGTGCCGAACAATTCCGTCCCGGCCGGTATGATCGTTTCAGCCGCCTGAATTGTTTCCAGCAACCGGATGCGCGCGCGCGATCCTGCCGCAAGCGTCTGATCTCCGGCGATGCAGGCGCGGATCGCATTGCGCCGCAAGTCGTGTTCTCCGCTTCCTACCGCCGTATGAAACCCGAAATTGCGCGGCTCGCCGAAACGGGCGATCATTTCGCTGTCCGTCATGGGCTGTTGCAGGGCAGATACCGTATTGTCGGCAATCTTCCGCACGGTTACGTTTTTCGTCGGTTCGGCAGTCGTTCCGCAGGCGGACGCGGCGCCGGACTGCCGGGGCGCGTTCAGGTACTTCGACGCCAACGCATACGAACGTTCGACCATCGCCATCGGATCGGTTTTCTGAGCCTGCTCCTTTTGTTCCAACTTTTCAGTCAACTCGGCGATCTGCCGTTGCAGTTGTTCGATGCGCGGGTCCTTTCTCGGTTCGTTATAAAGACTGTTCATTTGGCGCGTCATATCTTCATACGCCTGCCGGGATTCTTTGATGTTGTCCTGCGGGGACGCCTGCCGCCTGTTCGGTTTGCGGTCGGCGATTCCGTCCAGCCGAATCGGTGCATTTGCCGTATCGCCCGATTGTTCCTGCGGCTTACGCCCGAACTCCACCCGGTCGATCGCGCGGGTTTTGGAACTTTCGGTAATTTCCACTTTCCCGGCGGGCAGTGCGGTATTGAGTCCTTCGTCCGCTTGCTGCTCTTGCCGACCGCCGTAAATCAGATACATGAGAATCAGAAACGGAACCGACAGTATGCAGGCGACAAGTACGGTTTTACGTTTCTGCTGCGCTTTGGGGGTGGCTTTTTTTCGCTGGGGTTCCTGCTGTTCTTTCGGCTTATTTTCCTGTGGCATGATTATCGGTTTAAAGGTTCGATGTTTCCGAAATCGGCACAACTCCCGCCGCCGCATACGCCTTTGACGATGTAGCATACGTCGATCACGAAAAAGAGAGCCAGCAGGCCGTACACGATCCGTTTGCGCTGACGCGCGTTCAACCCGTTCCAGTAGGTTTCCGTTTTGCCTATCGCATGGTCGCGGAGTGCGCGGAGCACCCGGATAATTCGGTTATCTTTCATAGGTTTGCAAATCTTTGTTTTCAATGACATTCAGATTTTCCAGTAAGAATCCCTGCGGATTGGAATTCGACCGAATCGAATTTACCAGACGGCAAGTCGTAATCAGACTGCGCTCGGTAACGGTGCTTTCACGGATGATTTTCTGACGCGCATACGTTTTTACCCGATAAGGGTACGTTTCGAAGTCGCAAATCACGCTGTCTACCTGCGTAAGCTGCATAATGTTCGCGGCAATCAGCCGGTTGAAGTAACCCGCTTCCGCCAAGTTGTTGTAATAGGCGACGGCGCTCCGGTCGGCCATCAGCAGGGCGCGATTTATATTATCTTCGATCGCGCTTTTATCCGGAGCGAACGAAAAAAAGAGCGTATGAAAACGGCGGACGTGCTCGCGGGCTTCTACGGGCCGGTTCTGTGCCAAATCCTGTGATAATGCCAGCATCAGCGATTTTCCCTGATCGAGCACGTATATCTTTTGCCGCTGCCGTTCTGCAAAATCGTATGACTTTCACAATCCGTACAATACGACCAGCGTACAGGCAAAGAGGAACACGATCCCGAACAAGCGTAATTGCCTGAAACTGCTTTCGAGATTTTTTAAACTTTTGAATTCCATAACGGTTTTGTATTAAGGGTTAAGATTTGGCCGATTCTTTTACGGCTTTCCATGCGCCTGCGACGGCGGCTTTCGCCTGTCCCGCCATATAGCGCGTAGTGCCGCCGCCGATTTGGGTAATGCGCCGGTTATAGGCTCCCATGCCGCCCGACTGGATGATCCAGTTCGATATGGTCGGGATCATAAAAAAACCGACGATACCCACCAAGAGGAAGATCACGTAAACCAGATTGGAACTGTCGAACATATAGAACGGATCGCTGCCCATCAGTTCCAAATCTTTTTGCAGCGATATGGACTGGATCTTTGCCAGCATCGCACTGAACAGATCGGCGATCGGAAGCCAGAGATAAACGCCGACGTACCGGGCGAGCCATTGGGTCAGCGTCGCCTGAAATCCGTCGAACGTGCTGATCGCAAAGGACAGCGGCCCGCAAATAGACAGAACGACCAGAAAGTAAGTACGCAACACGTCTATTATAAGCGCAGCGGCTTTGAATAGAACATCGAATATACTGGAGAGCACGCTCAAAACCATATTTTCAATACCGAAGCTGTCACATTCGGCGTTCATGGTCATTAAGGTATCCTGTTCGTCCGCGCCGATGCCGAGTTCTTGCAACTGTTTATCGAGTTCCTCGTCACGCACCAGATAAGCGCCCGTCGGATCGCGGTTCTGACTCTCGCTTTCCAGCTTTTCTTTGTCTGCTTCCAGTTGCCGGATATTCAATAGTTCCGCCTGCATCATCGTATGCGTGCCTTTGACCAGCGGGTTTAAAATGCCGTTGATCGAGCCGAGCACCAGCGTAGGAAAAGCGGCAATGCAGATTCCGATTACAATGGGCCGCAGCAGCGGCAGTATGTCGATCGGTTCGGCACGGGCGAGCGATTGCCACACCCGGTAGGAAACGTATAACAAGGCTCCCAAACCCGCGATGCCGGAAGATAGCGCCGTTAGATTCTTGCACATCGGCATCATCCTGACGTACAGATCACGCAGGATTTCATGTAGACTGTCCCATTCCATCGCTACCAGTATTTATCCTCGTCTTTCCCGTACAGGGACATTACCCGTTCCATGTCGTTGCGTTTTTTGGAACGCACCATCGAAACGCCGATCGTTTTACGCGTGTGGTAAGCGGCCAGATTCCGGTTACGCATGAGTTCGGCGTGCACGCCGTCGATCCTGTCGAGCCGTTCTTTGTCGGTCATAGACATGCCGGTCGGCGTAATAACGTCCTGCAAATCTTTCAGCGCCATAGTGCTTTCCTGCAAGATCAGCGTATATCCGTGCGCGACGGCGGAAAGTTCCTTTGCCGAAAAATTTTTGTCCGCAAGCATTTTTTCATAATTGTTGACATAAATGCCCGAAATCTCGCCGACCAGCAGGATACATTTCTGAATTTTACGGGCCGAACGTACCGGATCGCTCACGGCTTGCAGCTTGTCGTAATAGGCTTTGGCCTGCTGGTATATTTTGACGGTTTCCTGAAAATTTTGGAGCATGTTTTCGGCCGTCGCGGAGGTATTGACCATTTCATTGGTCGAGTTGATGATCCCCTGCGTCAAGTTGGACGGGTCGATTACCGTCCACTGCGCCCGCGCAGCGTTTGCGGCCAGCATAAAACCCAAGATCAAAAATAGCATGTTCGCTTTCATCGCTTTTCTATTGACAATTGAATCCGTATTCATCTTCATACAGATTTGCCTCTTGGATCGGGGCGTTACGCAGAATCTTTTCCTCGCGTTCGAACGCTCCGAAACGACCGAAAATCAGTATGTCGGTTCGATGATCCAACCGCACCACGTCGGGGAGTTTCTCGTCCGGAACCGCAATCAGTAAAATGCCTTCGCAAAGGGTAATGGCAAATTCATCGACGACGACCTTATATAGCCGCGCGGTGTCGCAAAGCATTGCATTGTATCCGGATTCCGTTTTGCTGACCGACAGCGAATAACCGCCGTTCGCGGCGATCCAGCTTCCGCAGATGCGGTCGCTTTTTATCTCCGCGACCATGCGGAAAAGTTCTTCGTTGAACCTGCGGAGCAGATTTTCCGTCCGCCGGGCAACCCCCGTCAGGTAGGCTGCCGGATGATGCAGATTATTTTTCATAATAAAAGGGAATTGTAAGGGTAAATATTTCCCGTTCGTATTCGCCGTATCCGGGCAGTACGAGCATCCGGCCGTTTTTCGGGAAATAAAATAAGTTGACTTCCTGCCCGTCGTCAAAGGTAACGCCGCCGTAATCCTGCTGTTCCAGCCGGTAGCTTCTTTCCTCGATCCGTCCGCCGGAAAGTTCGCGCCGCACGATAATCCAGAAATTTTCCTGATCGCGCACGATCAGCAGCGACGGCCCGTCTTCGGTACTCCTTCATTTTCCGCAAAGCAGTTCCAGATTGCTTTTCAGATTTTCGTTCCGGTACATCAAGTAACCGGCGGCGATAGCGACCGCAAACAGTACGCATAGCAAAATGACGATCTCTTTCTTTTTCATAACATAAAGGGATTAAAGGTTTTTGTTTTCATTTTTGGATGCCGCGATCCGGCGGATCGCCTGCTCCAGATTACCGTCGAGCTGTTCGGCCAGCGCAAGCACTTCCGTTTTTTCGGATTCTTCGGTCGTGTACGTGAAATACTCCTGCGGAGAGACTTCGACGGCATACACGGCGGACTGCACGCCCCCTAAACCGATCCAGACTTCTTTATAGTTCCGGTTCGGATGGTTGTTCTGATTGATCGAAAGTATTTGCGCTTTTTCCTTTTCGGTCAGGCCGAGCATGGACTGAATCGCATCGAACTTATTCAGGTATTTTTTCTGATCGAGCAGAATCCGACAGTCGGAGTTATTTACGATGGTTTCACGGACGATCGGCGAGGATACGATGTCGTCGATTTCTTGCGAAATGACGACTGTCTCACCGAAATATTTTCTTGAGGTTTTGAACAAATACCGGATATATTCGCTCATGTTGGGCGTCATAAGAGCCTTCCAGCATTCTTCGACCAGAAAGACTTTGCGGACGCCTTTAAGCCGCCGCATTTTGTTGATAAACATTTCTATAATGATCAAAGTCGTTACCGTCAGCAGAATTTTATGATCGCGGATATTGTCCAGTTCAAAAACCACGAACCGTTTATGCAGCAGGTCGAGTTCCTGATCTGAATTAAGCAGATAACCGTATTCGCCGTCCCGGTAATACGGTTCCAGCGTGTTGAGAAAATTGTCTATGTCAAAATCCTTTTCCCGAACGTTTTTTTGCCGGAGAACGATCCGGTAGTCTTTCCGGATAAAGTCGTAAAAAGCATTGAAAGAGGGCTTTTCCGCTCCCGCTATTCGAATTGAGGACAAATACAGGTTTACGGCATTCGATAACGCGACTTCTTCGGCACGGCTGGGCAGTTCGTTTTCCCGCTTCCAAAGCGAAAGAATCAGCATCTTGATACTTTCCTTTTTTTCGATGTCATAAGTTCCGTCTGCGGAATAAAACGGATTGAACGTGATCGGACATTGTTCGGTATAGGTAATATATACGCCGTCCTCGCCGTGCGTTTTTTCCCGGATCAGTTCGCACAGTCCTTGATAGCTGTTCCCCATATCGACCAGAACGACATGCGCCCCCTGTTCGTAATACTGGCGGATCATGTGGTTGGTAAAAAAACTTTTGCCGCTTCCGCTTGGGCCGATAATAACGCGATTGCGGTTCGTTATGATTCCTTTTTTCATGGGTAAATCGGAAAGATCGACGTGCAGCGGAATTCCGGTCAGGCGATCGACCAATTTAATCCCGAAAGGAGAAAGAGAGTTGTGGTAATTCGTTTCAGCCGAGAAAAAACAAAGTGCCTGTTGAAAAAACGTATAAAATGTTTCTTCGGCCGGAAAATCCGCCGCATTGCCGGGAATACCCGCCCAATAAATTACCGGAACGTCTACCGTATTGTGATGCGGTGTACATCCCATCAGGGTCAGTTGCGCCCCGACTTCGTTTTTTATCCGTTTGAGTTCTTCCGGCGTGTCGGCCCATGCCAGCACGTTGCAGTGACAACGCACGGCGGTAAGGTTCTGCGTATGCGCTTCGTTTAGGTAAAGTTCGATCCACTCCCGGTTTACCGCATTGGCCCGGCTGTACCGTGACAGGGAAGTCATGTTGCGGGCCGATTTTTCGAATTGCCGCAGAATTTCGTCGTGGCTGTCGATAAAAATATACTGATTATAGATATGATTGCATCCGAGCAGTAGCCCAGCCGGAGCCGCAAAACTCAGCCTGCAATCCGTCCGGTCGGTCGAAAGCCGTTCGTAACGGGAATCCGTGCCGACTTCCTGCGGCAGCAGATCGAGATCGGACAGTGTGTGCAGGCAAACGATACGGTCGCCGATGCGGACTTCCGCCGGATCGAAACGTATATCTTCCAATACCGGGATCGGACGCTGCGACAATGAAAAATAGCGGTTCAGCAGTCCGGGCCGATCTTCGGTTCCTGTGATTTCATGGTCCGTAAGCCGTTCCAGCCGGATCAGACCGCTTTCGTTCAGAATACTTACGGCCTGTTCGACGGCATCCCGGAATCGGGCGATCGTGTCCGGGTCGCGTATTTCCTTCGGCAGCAGATACCCCCGGCACAGCGTCGAAAAATTGCTTTGTCGGCGCGAGCGTTCATGGGTGGTTTTCGTAATATACAGATAGCACGAATGCGAGAGGAACGGGCGTTCGTTGAAATGCAATTCGAAATTGCGCGAAAGAAAAGACGAATCGCCCGTATCGGCTTCATAGCGTTGTTCGATGAAAAAGTCCTGCTTGTGTACTACGGTAAAATCGGGAAGCACCCGAAGCGCTTTTATCCATGTGGCGTGCAGGGATTCGTATTCTTCCCCGCTTATCGTAAAGATTTCGGGCAGGTGCACCCGAAACGCAAGCGTTATATCGGCATTTTTACTGACGATACAGTCGTTTTCCACTGCCAGCAACGGAAATTGACGCTCCAGCGTCGAGGTTTTAAAAATACTTCGCATAATTAATAAGAGGTTGAATTTGTTTTGAATATTCGCCGGATGCTTTTTCGGTGTACGATCCGGCGCGGGCGGCGTCGGGCCGCAACCATTTTCATCAGTCCGTAAGGGCCATATTTACGGTTCAGGGAAAATGTAATGAAGACGACTCCGGAAGCCGAAAAGATTCCGGCAGTTATACAAATCCACTGACTGATTCCGGCGATAAACAGCACGATCAGCAGAACGAATGAACCGAGCAGTCCAACAGCGAATATAATTAGATACTGTGCGGTCAGGCCCCGGAACTCCACCTGTTTGCCGACACCTTTGTTGATCGGATAGGAAATCATGTCTGTATAAAGAACGATTTAAGGATCGTGCCCGCTACGATCATAAAAATGCACGCACCGAACCAGCTTGCCGCCGTTTTAGAAGTATCGGGATCGCCGCTGCTGAATTTTTGATACGTGCGGATGCCGCCGATCAGTCCGGTAATTGCCGCAACTCCGTATATCAGTTTCGTGAGCGGTTCGAAATATCCCAATACCAGCTTGGTCGCATCGTTGATCCCCTGCATCCCGTTTCCCTGTGCGAAAGCATCGGCTGTCATAACGGTCAGTCATGTGGCGAACAACAGGAATTTCGTTGTTTTCATATACCTTATTTTTAGAGATTAGAAAAAATGCCCCGTCCGGGAAACGGGCGGGGCGGCTTACACAAAGCGCGTCCTGTCGGGGACGCCGATTCAGGTTCAGCCCGAATCGCCGCAAATCCGTTTCATAGCGAATGTTTTTAAGGGTTGGACAATAGGTGGATACAATCCGGCAGGAACCGCCTACCGGTTCATTTCGTAGAGGATCATCTGTTCGTCGGTTTCACTTTCCCGCACGTCGGCGAGCAGTTCCGCGATAGCGTCCTGTGTTTGCTGGGATAATTCGTCGGGACGTGATTTTTCGGTCAGATCGTGTGTCCCGTCCGAACCGAGATTGCCCCAAAGGTCCTTTTGCGTATGATCGGCCTTCTCTTGGTTCGCCGGCAAAGAATCTCTCGGAACACTCCGATCCGCTTGCAGCCCGTTCGGGCCGGTATCGGATTTTCGTTCCGTTGAAGCAAAGTTATCGCTTTGTTCGTCGTTTGATTCTCCGTTTTCCCCGGTGTCCGTTCGAGGCCGTTCAGGGCCGTTCACATAGACAACCCGGACGACGGGATCGGACGATACGATCGGTTCTTGCGGCTCTTGGGCTTCCGTTTCTTCGGGCAGGACAGTATCGAATATCCGGCAACTGAACCGCCGCAGGCGACGCCACAAGGAACGGTTCCGCAGGCGGCAGGTATCGCGGAGCCGTTCCCACATGCGCCCGCCGAAAACCAGCTTTTCAAAAAGTAAGTAACATACGATAATCCAGCCCGACGCGGCAAGGGCTAAAAGTAACTTCGTTCGCATGGCATCAAAGGATTTCACGGTTCTGCCGGTTACGGTAAAGCCGGTTGATTTCGTCCCGGTAAAGATCGAGATGATGCGACAGGATATTTTCGACCAGCCCGGAAATCGACAGGTCGGGCGTTCCGAGGTATTGCACGACCGCCGACAATTTCTTTTTCGTGTTTTCGCTGATGCTGACAGTCATGCGGTGACGGACGGTTTTACTCTTCAAAAACGTGCTTTCGTAATCGGGCAGCGTGACTTTCCGGCGGCGGACTTCCGGACTCGTATCGGCGGCTTCCGCTGTTTTCATTGACGAAACGTCGGCCGGTTCCAGAGGAACAGACGGTATCGGCACAGCATCCGGACGAGGAACGCCGCCGACCAGATCGCGCAACAAATCTTCGTCGATACTACCCGGATCGACTATTTTTCGCGGCATGGTCCGTCGAGATTTAGTAGGGAAAGGATTTCATCGGCCAAAGCATCGAGACGGCAATCCGCCGTAAATGCCGTGTCCGGCGCAAGGATCGTCGAACGGTAAACCGCATTGATCCCGGCTTGCAGTTCTTTGCTGAATTTGGAACGGGCAGGAATCCTCGTCGATAGTTTTTGCAGGCCCAATGCGTCGAGCACCTTTTCATACTGCGTGTAGAGTTCTGTACGTTCGCGCCCGTCGATCAGCGTCCAAAACAGGAAGATCCCTTTAAGATTCGTTTTCCCCGGACGGATCAGTTGTTCCTGAATGATTTTCGCATAGGTAATCGTACTTTCCATAACAATACGATCGGCCTTCATCGGGACGAAAAGATAATCCAGCGTCGAGAGCGTGTAAAATACGCCTGTTGTGTTCAATGTTCCCGGCAGATCGTAAAACACCAGATCGAACTGTCGCGGATCGTGTTTCAGAAATTCCGAGGCAATGGTTACGGCACATTCGGGCTGCGTACTGAGAATCGGATACGCCTTTTTTCCGCATTGCCTGAATTGTTTGACAAGTTGCACTTTGTGCCATTGGCTTTGATCCAGCAAAGATAACTCCCGCTGCCGCAGCTTGAAAAAACTGCCCTGCGGAAAATCGCTGTCAACGACCAGCACGTTGTACCCTTTGCGGTAACACAAATAGCTGGCAAGTAAAATCGTGTAGGTCGTTTTGCCTGCGCCCCCCTTTTGGTTGGCTACCGAAATAAATAAAGGTTCTTTTCCCATATCGAATAGAGTTTAAGTGAAAGTGCATTGTGTACCGCAGCATCCGACGGCTTGCGTGTAGTGTCCGAGTGCGTACGTGCGTGTAGCATCCGACTGCTTGTGTGTAGCGTCTGTGTGTGTGCTCGCATGCAGCGTCCGACTATCTGCGTGTAGTGTCTGTGTGCGCTCGCGCATGTAACAACCGTTTGCTTACGTGTAGTTGTGTAGTCGGTCGCTACACGACTACACGAGTGCGCGCACCGGGTGCTTAGCTGCGTGTAGCAACTACAAAATAACAGGTAAAAAGTCCGGTAAATGCGGTTAACCGGACGGTGGCCGTTCAGGGCCGTTGCAGGCCGTCCAACGCATTATGCCGGGCGGTAAAATATCATTAACATTGCGCCGTAAGGCGCTCCTTATGCGTGTGCGGGGGATTTCTGAGTGGTGGAAGCTGTAAATCCATTCTGTGAATGGATTTTATTAGCGTCAGCTAATAGCGAGCTGTACTTTTGTCGGACAAACTTCGTTTTGTCCGACAAAAGTGCTCGCTGCCCCGTAAACGGGGGCCGTTACTCCAAAGTCGGACAACCTTAACCTATCAGGATATGAAAAATGCAGCAAACAAGGGCCGGGACTTTTCCGGCAAGCGTTCTTTTCGATACACGTTCCGGATGAGCGCCGCCGAAAATATCCGCTTTCAAAAGATGCTCAGTGAAGCGGATTGCGAAAAAAATATCAGCCGTTTTATTCTCGCACGGCTGTTCGGCTGAGAGTTTAAAGTCGTTCGGGTAAACGATTCGGCCGTCCGTTTTTACAAACGTCTGAATAATTTTTATTATCAGTTTCAGGCAATCGGGAACAATTACAATCAGGTCGTACATGCGATCAACCGGGGATTTACCGAACAGTCGGCGCGGCTGCTGCTGGCCCGTCTGGTCGAACAAACGCGCGACCTGAAACGCCTGAGCGAGCAAATTCTCGCGCTTGCCAAAGAGTTTAACGAACGATTCAACGCCGATGGTAGCGAAAATAACATCGGGTAAGTCCCTTTACGGCGTACTGGCCTACAACAAAATCAAAGTGAACGACAGCAAAGGCCGTGTGATTTTCTGCAACGACATGATCGTACCGGAAGATCCCGCACAAATAGACATTAAATCGTGCATGCGCTCTTTCGAACCGTACCTGAACGCAAACCGGAATACGAAAAAACCGATTTTCCACGTATCGCTGAACCCGTCGCCCGAAGACGTGCTGAGTGACGCCGAACTCCACAGCATCGCACAGCGGTACATGCAGGAAATGGGTTATGACGAACAGCCGTATATCGTCTACCTGCATAACGACATCGAACGGGTGCACCTGCATGTCGTTTCCGTTCGCGTGAACCTGTCCGGCAAAAAAATGGATTCGAGATTCGAGGCGCGGCGTTCGATGAAAATTCTGCGCGACATCGAACGGGATTATAAACTGCATCCCGCCGTAAAAGGAGAAAGCCTGAACGATTCGGTGAAACTCAAAGCGGTAGATTACCAAAAGGGAAACGTCAAACAGCAAATCGCATCGGTGGTTCGCGCGGTACTTTCGAAATACCGGTTTTCGTCCGTCAGCGAATTCGACGCGCTGCTTCGGCTGTACAACGTCTGCGCCGACCAAATCACGGGTTCCGTAGAGGATAAACCTTACAGCGGAATCGTGTATGAAGCATTGGACGACCGGGGAGTGCGTGCCGCTATCCCGATCAAATCCAGTAAAATCGGAAAGGATGTAGGATATGCCGCTTTACAGAAAAAGGCGGAGCAGGGCTTGGATACAATCGAACGCAGTGGGCGGGCAAAGAACCGTATCCGGGCCGTCGTGCGTCAGGCGCTCCGAGGTGCGGATGCAAAAGAACAGTTCGCCGAACGACTGCGGGCGCTGGGCGCCGATGTGTATTTCCGGATCAACGACCGGGGGCGCATCTACGGAGTGACTTTTATCGACCATCGGTCGGGAATCGTGGTAAACGGTTCCCGGCTCGGCAAAGCGTATTCTGCGAACGTGTTCGCGGATTGGTTCGGCGCGACGAAATCCCAACGACAGGATTTGTTGGAACGGATCGAATCGAACGGGCAGCAGACGGAACAGGATGTTCCCCGATCGCTGTTTGCGGAAATTACGGCGAACCGGTCATTGTCGCCCGAAGAATGGGACGATATACTCCGGGAACAGCAAATGCGCCGCAAAAAGAAGAAGCGGCGACCGATGAAATTATAGAAACGAAAAAGCCGGGCGGATCGCTCCGTCCGGCTTGGGCCGTCGCCGTTTTCATTAATAATTAGGTTAGCTTAGAGGGTAAACGGTTCGGGCTATGATGAAAAGGTAGTAGGTTCTAAAAAAAGGGAGCGGGTATCCCGACGCGTCCCGCTCCCCGCCGATTTGTCCGTAATTGGAAAGTAAACCTGATTACGGTACGGACAACTCGGCCTGTAACCGGGATAACAGTTCCGGATAACGGTCGAAGTCGAAAATCCGGAAATCCCGTATTGCGATCCCGTTGCTGCGGGCATAGCTGGCGTTGTAAAGTAGTTTTTGGTATTGGAGAAAATGCAGCCAAACCGTTTTTCCGTCCCGCAGGTCTGCCGACGGTTTACCGTACCGGCGGCCCCCGTAAGCATAAATGAAAACCTGTAACGGAATATCGTTCATCAGTTCGTCGATCGGTTTTTGTTCCAGAAAGTAAGGTTTGTATTTACCGGCATCGGGCACGATCCAGCAGGATAAAAAGTCGTCCGGGATTTCGCTGATCCGAAGATTCAGCGGTTCGCCTTCCGGCGTTTTATCCATCATCGCGCGAATGGTAAAAAGCATCTGTTTCAATTTCATGTCCATAACAAATCGTTTCATTACGGTTTATACAGGTTGACAATTCGCAGTCCGGGTTTTCTTTCGGCCAGACTTATCAGGTGGCAGGTTTCCGCTTCCCGGATCAATTCGGGACGGTAACAGCAAATCAGCCGGGACGAACGATCCACGATGTACCGGTTCTTTTGCGTGTAATCCGTCAGCCGCGAATCCTGCCTGACGGGTTTTAGATTGTCGGCGGTTTCCACATACTCCCACAAATCGCGGTCGCTCCCTTTTCCGGAAAGATACCGGGCATAACCCGAACATTCGCACGGGGTCATTACGACCGTCAGCGTCATATCCGGCATTTTGGTTTTAAGTTCAGAAACGATCCTTACGGCCATCTGTTCGAATTGGCCGCTCATGCCGGTTACGATGTGTTTGAACCCGGCGTTATAACAGTCCATGACCGTCTCGGACAACCGCCTTTGCATGTCCTTATCCGGAATCCGGTTTACCGGGAAACGTCCGCAGATTCCTGCACATCTTTGCATCACACCGGCGTTTTATCGAAACGGATTCCGAATCGTTGGGCGATCTCCCTCAGCACGGGCAGCGTCTGCGGATAAGCATGAAAGTGCAGGATTTGAAACGGCACAACGTACATATTCCGTTTATCCAGTTCGACGATGTAGTACAGGGCTTCCTGAAACTGAAAGAAATCCATGATGATTTTCTCATTTGGCGTTCGGTACGAATCGTCGTTGAGTTTGGCGGCATAAATCTGGTCGTGATAACCGTAGGCGCACGAAAAAACGGCGAACGGCAGGGTGCTGTCCGGTTCGGCCTTGTGGTCGGCCATATCGGATAGAAGCTGTTGCGGATCGGGCGCGACCCATGCCCGCAGCAGGTCGTCGGGAATCAGACTGCACCCGACGGTCGTAACGTCGTTTTCCCTGAAAAATGCGATGCTCCACTTGAAATAATTAACCGCTTTCGGCGAACCGTTAAACTGTTGATTTTCTGTTTTCATAAGTATTTATATAAGTTAAGTAATAAAAAAGGCACAAACCATCTGTCTCCCGGTAGCCGAGGTAACGCCAATTACCCTTATATAGCAAAGAAAACAAGATCAGTTCGTGCCTGTTATAGACACAATACATCACTTGTTTACTACCTATACTAAGGTTTTGGCGTTTTTCGACTACGTAGTAAACAAATACTATTTTGAGGAACCTATGGCGATTTCATAGCTTGTTTTAGATTTTAAATTCTGCGTTATTTTATCTTCATTATCTCCGAAATCAGTCGCTCGTCCGCTTTGTGGTTATACTCCCGTGCGTCATCGCACAGATTCAGAATCGTCATGTCCCGCTTGCGGGCTAAGTCCACCGTGTAGGCCGTGCCGCCGGACTGCCCGTCGTAGTAGCACACCAGCGCAGAGGCATGATCGAGCATCGCCCGGTTGCGTTCGTGGAAACACGACCGGGTAAAGTTTTGATGCAGGCAGACCCGGCAGTCCGCTGCGGCCAGCACTGCGGAATAAAGCTCTTTAAACTCGTAGGGAAAACCGTTTGCCTGTCCCCGGTACGGTACGACGGCGATCAGCCGCAGGTCGGGCAGTTGCTTTTTCAGCGAAAGCACGGCCAGCCCCGCCCACAGATCGAAACCCGTAGCCATGCCGCAGAGATAAGTATGGTAATCCCGATAGCGTAAATCCAGTACGGCCCTCGCCGTGCGCCGGACGATGCGCTCGCGGACGGCGGCATGACCGGCAGCGTTTCCCGGCGGCACGATCTTTTCCACGCGGTAGCCCGAAAAAGCTGCCGCCCGCGACGGGTCGATGTCGTTCAGGATTTGCAGTTTGTCATATTCGATTCTCATAGCGGTAAGCGAATGTTGTGGATAAAAATGGGCCGAACGACCGAAACGTTCCTGTAAACGCTCCGGGATTCGGCCCATCCAATCTAATGTATTATGAAAAATTGCTCGTAGAGCCTAAAAAAAGAGGGGCGCAGGCCCTGAATGCCGCAAACGGCAGCCGGACGAACGCCCCCTGAAAAAGTTAGTAAAGATTGAGACATCCGCACGGATAATCCGTGTTCGCGGAGAGAGGGTAGAACGGACAGGGACGGCCTAATATTCCCGCGTCCGTTCCGGTGTGAATTTCTGTTATGAAAAAGAATCAAAAGATGCCGTAAAAATGGGGGACAGTATTCAGGAACGCGCACACGGCATAGTCCAGAAAGTCGATGCGCCTGCCGGAACTGCCGTCCCCCCGAAGTGAAGTTAAGTTTTGAAACGGAAAAAGAGGGATGCACGTACCGAATGTCGTATGAGCCAGCCGGAAGAACGTCCCCTGAAAATATTAAAACGAATTGATTCATACGCACGGACATGCCGTGTTTGCAGTGAGAGGATAGAACGGACAGGGACGGCGTGGTATTCCCGCGTCCGCTCCGGGAGAAACTATTACCATGAAAAAACAACGAAAGATGCCGTAAAAATGGGGAGCCGCCCGCAGGCTGTTGCGCCCTCCGAAAGTAAGGATTCCTTTGTTTGGACACCTGCCGGGACTTACGCTCCCCGAAAATGAAAAAACTTGTATTGAAAAAAGGTGATGCAATAAGCCGGGGCGCTGCCGATTGTCTACTAAAAGTTTTCACTCGAGATGAAAACAAATCGGAACGTGTCCGGCCTATATCGATGTAGAGAAAAATTGTATCGGTAAATACAGGCGAGGCAGCGGCGCATTGCGTCGCTGTTCGTGAGATAAGTTGCGCTTCAATTTTTGCTGCCACAATCTGCCCGTTTACACTGACAGTCTATGAAAAAAACGGACATAGATTGTCAGCAATGTGGGCAACAGGCGTGGCAACCGTTCGGCACAAGTGACAAATCTATGCCCGCTATGGGCATAAACGCAATTATCACTTATCATTCCCGGATAAAAACTGCCACGTTCGTTGCCGAAATGATAAATTGATGAAGTATTATAACTTCATAGCAAATATAATATAAAAAAGAGAATATTGATTAACAGAAATAAAAAAAAGGACATGGAACAATACAAGTCGGCAACAGGTGTGGCTAACCTCTCGGAAACGAGTAAAGTCCATGCCCCAAAGTATGCGAGCATGAACTCCACTTACTCATCCCCCGATAATAAAAGCCACTTCGTTGCCGGACGGATAAGCAGAATATATGCGAGAATTTTACCTAACGTAAAATAATCGAGTAATCTTAATACGTGTAAAATTCATTACAAATATAGAAAAATATTCATGCTCCAACAATAGGCATAAGTAATTAATCTTAATTATTTTGCCTATTAGGATATTTCAAAGAACAAGGAAATCACAAACGTTCATTTACGGACACACCTGATAAATCTCCCGGACCAAACGTAGGGCGCGGGATTTAGCAGTTTTGAATATAGATGTGGGAAAGGGCACGGGCCGAAACAGTCCATGCCGGGCGAGGGAATGGACTATTTGCTACGGATCATGCGCCTGTCGGCACACCTGTCACTATCTGCAATAGTCTCCATAATCAATCAAGTTTGACGATAATATAACGGCCCAAACATACGGATTATTTTGGAATCCGCAATAAAACAACCATCCGATAAGCAAGTTCGAATTAGTTTTATATTTGTTTCATGTGAATTACATACGATATTCTGAACTTCGACTTAACAAATTCTGATAATACTCATCAAAAGAATGTTCTTTAAATTCGTCTAATCCAGTTGCATGGTGTATGCAAAGAGGAAGACATAAAGATTGAATGGATATAGGTGTATCTTTTATTTTAGGATTTGCTTTAATAAGCGAATTATAATATTCCTGTCTTTTTACATTTAAAAAAGATAATATTTCTGCATCATATTTTTCTCTTAACTCAATATATATCGGCTTGATCATTTTATATATGTTTCTTGCAAAACGAAGGGCTTCTTCTTTTTTTGGAAAATATCCTTTATGTACAACTTTATTTCTAAACTCAACCGATTTGTTAGGTAATAGTTCAGGTATATCATTATTTGCTTGAAAATACATAAATACAAAAGCGCCATATTCACGTTCAGAATTATTTGAGATTTGTTTATATGCATTATCAAGTTTATCCGCATCAAT
Source organism: Candidatus Alistipes pullistercoris (assembly GCF_027665465.1). Classification (NCBI taxonomy): domain Bacteria; kingdom Pseudomonadati; phylum Bacteroidota; class Bacteroidia; order Bacteroidales; family Rikenellaceae; genus Alistipes; species Candidatus Alistipes pullistercoris. The sequence goes on from NZ_JAQDED010000004.1 coordinate 100,884, forward strand.
ATTTCTGGCTCGACAAATAATATTAATATAAAACTCGTAAAACCTCTCTAATGCAGCTTTAAAACTCAATACAGATTCAAGATAAAAACCATTGACATGGGCAATCAATCCAGATTCAAAAAGCACCTCAAAAGGAAATGCTTGTAACTGAGCAATATATTGATGTCCTTTATCGCATGTAAGAAGGTATGTAAATTCATTTTCAATAGCCAGTTGGCAACCTTTAACATCTAATCCATTAAATCCCCCTTCTATACTATTTTCCAGACAATCTGGACAAAACATCATTATTTTCATAATATTCAAAATAAAAGATTGGAAGCAATATTAAACAAATCAATCATATTCAAAACAAAATGTAGGTAAAAGTATAAATAATTTTCGCTTTTATGTTTTTATATTATGCCATTATATTTTGTGAATGCAGGTTGATTTAGCAAGGACAAGATACAATAATGGTCGTGAGCAAAAGTCAGAACTTAAAAAGCAGTTGGCATAGCGCAAGATCGGAGGATAGCGGGAGAAGCATTTTTATAAAAGATAAAAATACATCTCACTGTAAAAATTGCAAAATTTCTTGTTGAGGCGGTAGTTTTTTGTCCGTAGTTTTACCGAAGCAGTTTTTTACTTTCGATATTTTCCAGTATTCCCATTTGATGAATGGCGATCTGATTCAACTTCAGCAGCCGTTCTTTTTGAGGCATGCCCTCATTGATAAAAACCGCATTTAGATTTTCCATATTCGACAAGCAGATCAATTCGTTGATCGTTGCATAATCCCGGATATTTCCTTTCAGTTCGGGATTGGCTTCCCGCCAGTCCTTAGCCGTCATGCCGAACATTGCCATGTTCAATACGTCCGCCTCGTTCGCGTAAACGATCGACGCCTGCGCCGGGGTAAGCTGCGGCGGCACAAGGTGCTGTTTCACGGCGTCGGTATGGATATGATAATTGATTTTCGACAGTTCCCGTTTGGCCGTCCAGCCGATTTGCGCCTGTTCCTGCTCTTTGAGGCGTTGAAAATCACGTACTAAATACACTTTGAATTCGGGACTGATCCACATGGCAAACTCAAACGCTATATCCTTATGGGCATACGTTCCACCGTAACGTCCCGCCTTAGCCTGCAATCCGATTGCGTTCGTTCGCTCGACGAATTCTTTGACACTGATTTTAAACCGATTCAATCCTGACTGACTTTTAATTATGGCGAATTCGCCATAATTAAAACCGGGATTATATACTTTCTCCCAAATTCCGAGAAATTCCAACGTATTTCTGTTTCGCAGCCAGTCGGTAATAAAAAAATCGCCGTCTTTCGCCTTTAGCATATCGGTAATGCAGATATAATCGTCCTCGTGAACTTTTACAATAGCTACATCAATTCCTTGAACAGAAATTTTTGCCATATCAATCGGTTTTTTACAAAGGTAGTAGAAAGTACCTCAAAAGATTATAGTTGAAGGCCAAAAACAAGCGCCATCTTTTCTATCCGTTGAATTTTAAGGGTTCATAATATACACAGGATTCTATATTGACAATATGTTGATAACATGATTTTAGCATCGTAAACAAGATGACATTAAACTTTATCTTTGCAATAATCCAATAAGTTAAAATTATGAATATAGAAGAAGTATATGGGTTTATAAGAAGTGAAGATGCTGTTTTATGGGTTGGAACCGGATTTTCATTATATGCCAATTATCCTTCTGGCAAGGCTTTGGCCGATCAGATTAATGCCAATCTTCCTGACAAGGAAAAAGAAACCGATCCCCGATTAATGGAAGTCGCATACAAATATGAATTGATTAACGGACGAAAACAGCTAATAGAATTTTTAAGCCAAATAATTGAAGCAACTCCATTTAGTGATGAAAAATGGCATAAAGAATTGGCGTTAATACCTCACATAAAAACGATTATTACAACCAACTACGATAATCTGTTTGAAAAAAATTACGGCGATAAATGTGTGGTGATCCGAACGGATGCAGATATTAAGAATATAGACGAAAACAAAACCGCTATATTTAAAATTCACGGCGACTTTTTAGTGCCTGACAAACTCATTATTACACGTGACGATTATGCCAAATGGTTAGGGGAATTTCCGAAAACGCCTCTTTATAATTTGGTTGTTTCACGACTCATAACAAAATCGGTCATTTTCTTAGGGTATAGTATCGAGGATATAAATGCCCTGACGCTCATCAATACGATTAATTCCCAACTGGGAGAAAACCGTCGGCAATGGTTCTATGTTTCTCCGGACATTCCGGATATAAAAGTAAAAGAACTGCAATCGAAGAACATTACAGCCATACCCGTAGCAGGAGAACAGTTTATCGAAAATCTTACATCCGATTTAAATAATCATGTATTAGAAGATATTACGACCTCTCATTATGGCGTTACATCGAAATTGCTATATGCGAAAAATCGTGACGTCAATGTGAAAATCGAACCTTCTGAACGAGGATATAAAATAGCTGGTCTTGCCCTTTTGAAAAAAGACCTTGACAATAAATTGACATTTAATATAAATATAAACACCCCGAATGCTATTTCCGCATTTCTCAATCATATACAAAGTAAAGATTTGGTAATTCCAGCATCGGCAATTTCTGACCTTGAATATAAAGTTGGCCCGTTATTGCATCCTTATATAAAAAAAGAAAACATTTCAGAAATTATTTTAACCGATATCCCTTTTGAAACGACTTTCGATATTAGATTCTCCGATATTGATTTTGATTACAATGACATTCCTGTAAAAATTTATCGGAGCAATAATATAGTCGAAATATTTTCCTCGTTAAATGTTGGTACTATTTATTTAAAAATCAGTTTAAATAATGTGAGTAAAAAAAGCATTGACTTTTTAATGAGAGTAAAACGCCATGATCAATATAGGTACAATAATACATCAGATGAATTAAAATTTCACAAACTGATATCGTTAATATTTCAGCAATATAAATTCAGGATTATTTCAGGTAATTATAATATAGAGCACTCAATACCAGTTAGAAAGGATGAGCACATAAACTTTTACACTAAATATATGAATTTCTTTACTCAACTGAGGTTTATCGAAAGAAAATTAGGAGTAGCATTTAAAGATTATACGATTTCAGAACAGGATATAATTAACGTAAAGGACATATATACCAAATTAGTCAGCCCCAACTACAAGTCAGCAAAAAAGTCTAAAAAAATTCATTTATTAAATGCGACTTTTGATTGGCCTAAATAAATACGGACCATAACTGTAAGTTTCCGGCCTGACGAGATTAATAAGTAATCCTCTGTTTGATAGCCCCATTTCTGAACCATTATGTAATATGCTGTTTATTTGTAATATGGTGCATTGACGGCAACTTCAATTTCATTGTAGGTAATTTTTAATATACTTATTATCAACGAATAAAATCGTTTTTCTGTATTCCGATTTTGGTTCATATAAACATTCCAGATTTATACGAAAATCAAAGGGTAGGGCGTACCATGTATCGCACTAAAACTTACCCACCATGCAAAACGAAGATGATTTGCGCGGCCTTGCCAAAACAATGCAGCTAATGCGGGCAATCAGCGTTATTCTGCTGGTTGTTCATCTGTATTGGTTCTGTCACAACTGAATAGCCGGTTTGGGCTGGAGTAACGCGACGGTCGATCAGATCCTTTCCAATTTCCAACGAACCTGCGGGCTGTTTTCGTCCACGTTGACAACCAAACTTTTCTGCGTTCTGTTCATCGCCCTTTCCTGTTTGGGGACGCGGAGCGTCAAAACCGAAAAGATAACCCGAAAGCATATCCTGATCTGTTCGGGGATCGCCTTTCCGCTGTTCTTTCTCAACGGCTGGCTGCTGAATCTATCCGGTGGCCCCGTGATTTATGCCTTTACGTCTCTCGCCGGATACCTCGGTCTGCTGCTGGCCGGATTATGGATCAGCCGACTTTGGAGCGTTCGGCTGATGGATGATGTTTACAACACGGAGAACGAAAGTTTCCAGCAGGAAACGCGATACCTATATAATGAATACTCCATCAATCTTCCGACGCTTTTCTATTATAATAAAAGGTGGAATCCGGGTTGGGCGAATGTGATTAACCCGTTCCGGGGATCGGCGGTTATCGGACTTCCCGGCAGCGGGAAATCTTTTGCCGTCATTAACAGCTACATCAAACAGGGCATCGAGAAAGGATTTTGTCTGTTCCTGTACGATTATAAATTCGACGACCTTTCCCTGATCGCCTACAACCATCTGCTCAATCATCCGGGAGGGTACAAAGTTCCGCCGAAATTTTGCGTGGTAAATTTCGACGATCCGAGGCGTTCGCACCGCTGTAATCCGATCAATCCAGAATTTATGAACGATATTGCGGACGCATACGAAGCCGCATACATCGTTCTGATGAACTTAAATAAATCGTGGCTCCAAAGATCCGGCGATTTTTTCGTAGAAAGTCCGATCGTTCTGTTTGCGGCGATTATCTGGTATTTAAAAATATACGACAATGGAAAATATTGTACGTTCCCGCATGCAATCGAATTACTGAACTGCGATTACAAAGATATTTTTCCGATCCTGATGGCCCGAAAAGAGTTGGAAGGCTATATAAGTTCATTCGTAAGCACATGGCGATCCGGTGTTCAGGAACAACTGCAAGGTCAATTATCATCGGCGAAAATTCCGTTGTCGCGGATGATCTCGCCGCAACTGTATTGGGTAATGTCGGGCGATGATTTCAGCCTGAATATAAACGATCCTGAAAATCCCGAAATCATGTGCGTCGCCAATTCCCCGGACCGGCAAAGTATTTATTCGGCAGCTTTGGGATTGTACACGGGTCGTATCGTCAAATTGATTAACAAGAAAAAGCGGCAAAAGTGCATGGTCGTAGTCGATGAACTCGCAACCATGTATTTTAAAGGTATCGACAATTTGCTCGCAACCGGGCGCAGCAATAAAATTGCCGTCTGTCTTGGATTTCAAGATTTCGCACAGCTACGACGCGATTACGGGGAACGCGAGAGCAAAGTGATTGAAAATCTCGTAGGAAATATCTTTTGCGGACAGACCACCGGGGAAACGTCCAAAACTTTGTCGGAACGTTTCGGCCGCATCGTACAGAAACGCCAGAGCGTTACGATCAGCGACGGGGGAAAGTCCACCTCGCTCAATACCCAACTGGATTACATGATTCCGGCATCGAAAATCAGCAATTTATCGCAGGGGATGTTCGTCGGTTCGGTCGCCGACGACTTCGAACAAAAAATCGAACAAAAGATTTTTCATGCCCTGATCGACATCGACACGAAGAAAATCGCCGAAGAAGAAAAAAACTACGTGCCGATCCCGCAAATCTCCGATTTTACGGATGCCGACGGCAACGATTGTATGAAGCAAGTTATCCAAGCAAATTACGATCGGATCAAAGCCGACGTGCATCATATCATCGACGCGGAAAAAAAACGGATCAAGGCCGATCCGCAACTGTGTAAACTGCTTCCGGAAACTCCCCCGAAAAAACAGAAATAAGCAGTTTTTTGGGGATTCCGAGGCCGTTTCGACGGTCTGGAACGGCCCCGAACGGCCCCTTTTTAAAATCGGTATTTATTGCTGATATAGAGCGTATTTTAGCGTCAAATCATTTACCATAACCTTTAATAATTTCAATCATGGCAAAAAAACAAGAACAACAGACGCCGATTCCCGAACCCGAAAAATCCAGTGTCAAGGAAACGATCCTCGTAGTGGATATAGAACAAAAAGAAGTTCTTGCGGTCAGTAACATCAAAGAAGTTTCCGGAGATAAAAGAATCGAATGGGTAAGGCCAGAACAAAAAAATCAACCTGCATTCTATTCCGTGAAAAGCAGTCCGTTGATTGCCGGTTATTTGACCGAACTGATAAAAATTGCGATGGATCGTGATCGGGCGGCAGGAATAGACACGAGAAACAAACCGGCCCGTTACGCTTTCTACAAAGTTCCGTTCGGACAAGTCGAGAAAGTCGCCGGAGCAGTGCGGCAGGTACTTGCGAACAATAAGGATACGGAAGCAAAGCAGATCATCAATCCGTACTACACCACAGCCCGGAATCTTTCCAACGTCAAACACGAATCCTATGAGATTCCCAAAGAAGAACTCAAAACGTTGTACGGAATCGACCTCGATAAATACCCGGACGCGCTCAGTAAGCTATCTTCGAATTTACACTGTTCCGAATTATTCGATATAAAACAGCAATTAAGCGATCGCATCGGTATGCCCGGAAAAGTCGGCCTTGAATTTTACAAGGACGAAAACGATGTTACAAAGGTGGAAATTATTATTCCCAGTAACGTCCGGGAATACAGAACAGAGGAATTAAGCAAATATTTGTCACGGTCTGAAATCATGGAACTCAATCTGAAAAATGAAATCGGACATTTGGTCGAATTTCCGGACAGACATACCGGAGCGGTAAATGCCTGTCATGTGGCCTATGATACGAAACTGGGCCGAACGGTAGCTGTTCCACGCAAAGAAGCCCGTATTACGTCGTATTATGCAGGCGTATTCTTAGACGATGATAAAACAACGAAACTTTCCATCGGCGAAACCCTTTATGTAGAGGGCATGAAAACGAAAGACGGAGCCGTTTACAATGGAAATGTAAAATACAGCCCGATCGAAGGCACGCTTGTTACCACCAATCAAGTATATAAAGAACCCTATATTTTCCCGGCCATCCGTTCGCAGTTGAATAAGCAGGATCTTGAACAATTATACGCCGGACAAGCCATAGACGGACGCAAATTGGTTACTGCCAAAGGAACACGGATGAATTGTTTCGTTTGGATCAGCCATGCGACGAATGGAACCGTTTTCGGAACCCAGAAAGGTTGGGAAGAAGAAAATAAGGCGTATTTGGCCCGTGAAGCTGAAAAACAGGAACAACAAAGTCAGTCGATACCCGAACAGGCGGAAGAAATACCGCAACAGAGACAGGGACAGTCGATGAGACATTAAACCGGCAAACATTCAGAAAATGAAAAAAATAAAAATGTCGATTCCGGTTTCACATTTTCGGCGCAGGCTGGAATCATTCATTAACGAACGCCATCCGAATCTAAAAAATGCCAAAAGGTTGATAGCGACCCGGTCCGTTCAGGCGGCGCAGGCGTTTTCATCAGCGGTCTTAGCCGGAGATTCCGAAACCGCCGCGCGGACGAAAGCGGACGCCCTGCTGTTCGAAGGACTGCTTTTTTCCAAATACGACACGATCCGTTGTATCATTGCAACGGAATTTCCGAAAATTCCACCCGACTGACAGCGGACGCTTTCGCTCGAACTGATCGAATCCTGTAACGATATTTTTTCACGCTATGCGCTGACCGACAGATTAATCCGGGAACCCGCCTTTAATCACATGATCGTCGAATTGACCGAAAGGATCAAAACCCACATCGACCGAAACGATCTCGGATAATTATTTGCAAAACCTAAAAATCGAAACTATGAAAATTCGGATATTATCCGCAATCGTACTGATTGCGTCTGTTTCCTGTACTAAACTTTCCACCGACGAACCGCATCGCGCAACCGATGAGCGACAGCCGACCGTCTCGATCCGCTTTGCTTCGGAACCTGCGGAGCCGGGCACGAAAGCCTTTTTCGATTCATCGACCGAAACATGGGAAAAAGCACTCGGTACGCTGACCGTACTCGTATTCGACAATACTGGCGCACTGATGGTACAGCGGGATTTCACTTCAGCGGAACTTTCCGCAAAAAAAGCGTTGTTCGCCATCCCGAAAGGGACAGCGGGGACAACCTGTGATTTTTACGCAGTGGCAAACACGCCGGTTGCAAACATCACGACCAAAACAGGTCTGCTGGCACTGCTGGAATCCTCTGCGGCCGATTACAACGGCACATTTGCAGAAGTGACGACCAAAGCCAGACGCGCGGGCGGGTTCGTCATGTCTGGCAGTGCGACAAAATCCCTTGCAGCGACGGGAAGCCAAACCGACGTAACCGTTGCATTGAAACGTACCGTAGCTAAAGTAGCCTTACAGGTATCGCTGGCGTCGGACTTCGCATCAAAATATCGCGGAGCGGTTCGGATCAATTCCGTAAAACTGTCCAAAGCCGCCGTGCAAACTCCCGTTATCAAACCTGCAAGACCGAGCACGGGAGCAATGAACTATTCATTTACGCAAACACCCAACACCGTATCGAACACTTATCAAAACCTGTTTTACATCTATGAGAACGGGGCATTGGGAATTGGAAGCCGGGTATTGCTGGAAATGAACGCGACGTATGATCTGGATGGTAACTACTCCACGACAGGCGATCAGGCGGCTATGACGTACAGTGTGGAACTGGACGGCAAAACGGGCGGACAGATCGAACGCAACGGATATTATAAAGTCAATGCCGTACTGAACGGATTGGTCGGAAACAATGTTTCAGTAACGGTTTCCGTCGCGGATTGGGAAACTCCCGTAACCCAATCGGTTAATCTGGGCCAATAAGTTTTTCTTAAATCGAACCGGGGCAGTGGCCTTCGCTTCTGCCCTTTATTCCGACTTCACGATGAAAACAACCTTTTATAATCTGATAATCTCGCTGTTCGCGCTGTACTGTTCGTGCAGCCCGTTGACCGGGGATGCCGCCCGACTTCCGGACGGCGATTCCGTAACCGTCACTTTTGCCGTATCCTGCCCGGAGACCCAAATCGCCACCCGTGCGCTCGACCCGTCGCAGGAGAAAGCGATCCGTAACCTGAACGTCTACCTGTTTCACAAAACAACGGATATTTCGAAACACATCTATTCCAACGACGGGACCCAGCGGATCGACGCGACCCTCGTAAAAGGGGAATACGACCTTTTCGTGATCGCCAATGCGGGCGGGAACCTCGGCGAACTGACGCGGGAGCAGGCCGAAACCCGCGCCCTGAATATTTCAGACGAATCCGACCTGACGCGAAACGACGCACTGCCCATGTCGGCCCGGCAGCCGGTTACGGCGAATCAAAATGCCGTGATTCCGGTATCGTTGGTTCGCCTGACGGCCAAAGTGGAGTTCTCGCTTACCATCGCCCCGACAGTATCGGGCCAGATCGTCTTGCAGACCGTACAACTAATGAACGCACCCCGTTCGGTTTCTTATTTCGCCGACAACCGGACATCCGGGGAATTGCTGAACTTTCCGAAACAAAACATCACGGGCAATACGTTTTCCGGAACTTACTACGTGCCCGAAAACCTGCAAGGCATTAATGCCGCGATCAAGGACCAGAAAGACAAAAACCCGTCGAACGCACCCGTCGGGGCTACCTATCTGTACGTGCAGGGCACGACCTACGGGCGGCAGGTTGCCTATTATATCTATCTGGGCGGGAACAATATCGACGATTTCAATATCCAACGGAATCATCAGTACGTCGTACAGGCCAACATCAGCGGAATCAATACTATCGACACCCGCGTATCGACGGTCGATCTGACGTTCGGGGCGATCAAAAACCCGTGCAACGTCGGGGAAACGGTCACATCGAGCGTAACCCTAAAATGCACGAACAGTCCCGCCCGTCAAATCTACCTTTCGGCCATGCTCGCCGAGGGCGGCGGAACGCTGACCGTAAACGGCTCCGCATGGACCCCCGGCGCGGCCATGCCTTTTTGCAAAGGAAACGAAGCCCGCACGGTTCCGGTTACGTTGGTCCCAAATCGCTCCGGACTGATCCGCATACGCTTTACCGTCTCGGACGATCAGGGATATATTACCTATCTGGAGCTGACTACTTACTGTCAACAGTCTTATCCGGTAACGACGGTATTCAGTGAGAACAGTTGGAGCAAAACGGCGCATACACCGCTGAAATTCTCCGTCAATACCAATCAGCAAAACAACACTTCCGGATTTAATATTAAATACGAATTGCTGAAAGGCGCAGGGGATATGTACTACGGAAGCAGTATCAAACTGACGGACGGACAATCGTTGACCAGCGGCTCAAACAATCCATCGACGGGGCTGACTTTTCCATTCAACTTTACGCCGACCGCTATCGGCACGGTGTCGTTCCGGCTGACGTTTACCGGCGCGAACGGGCAAGCGTCCGTCGTCGAAAAGACCTACGACGGGATCGCACCGTACAAAATCAATATAACCCCGGACTTCGCCCATATCCAGCCCAGCGGAACGAGCGTAACGTCCGACGGATACACCGGGATATACTACAAGAATTTCACAGTCCGGTTACTTGCGTCCGCAGATAAAGCCCTCGTAAAACCGGTGTCACTCAATATTGGTTTACAATACAAGTTAGGGGAATACAAAACCTCGCTAACCCCGACGATCACAACGCAAAACAAAAACGGCGAGGTTACGATCAACGCCGGAAGCAAAACCGGATATACAGCCCTGATAACGTATGCCGCAAGCTGTATCGGCTATAATGCGGGCATGGGTTCCAAGATTATTTTTCCCGGTTTTTACATGGTTCCCAAACAAAATTACGCAACGGGCGAACACCGCGAAGATGCTTCTATTACCTCGTACAAGATAACGAGCGCCGCCGACAACACGATAGAATACACGCTGCTTACACCACCGAAATAACGACACTATGAAAACGCATCTATTATTGATTCTTTGGGCCGCAACCATCTGCGGATGTTCAAAGTTGGTACATACCGAGGGACCGCAGACTGCAACCGAGATTCCCGTCTGTTTCCAAGTGGAGTGCCCCTCATTAGACGAACCAGCGAAAGCCCTGAGCGACGCACAGGAAAAAACGGTCAAAGACCTGAACCTGTACCTGTATTGTAAAAACGCCGCCGGAAAGGACGAGCACATCTATTCGGCGGGATCGGCGAACATTACCCGCAAACTGACCGTAGGCGATTACGACCTGTTCGTGATCGCCAATGCAGGGGCCGATCTGGGAAACATGCCCCGCACACAAGTGGAACAGTCGGCCCGTACCGTCGGCAGCGAATCGGCGCTCGAAACCGGCTCTGCGCTGCCTCTATCTGCGAAAACGTCCTTTTCGGTCAAAGCGGCCATGACCGTGCCCGTTACCCTGCGGCGGATCGTGGCGCGGATCGACCTGAAACTGTCGGTCGCCGCCGCACTCGCCGGGCGGATCACACTCAGTTCCGCCCAAGTCGTATCCGCGCCCAATACCGGATTGTACTTTGCGGACAACGCGCCAGCGTCGGACGGCAAGCTGATAAACTACCCGAAAATCGCCCTTACGGGCAGTTCGCTGACCCGTTCGTTTTACCTGTTGGAAAACTTACAGGGAAAAGTGCCGTCCATCACATCGCAGACTCAGCGCGATCGGACGAAAGCACCGGCGCGGGCGACCTATATTCATATCGAGGGACAGGCATCCGGCAAAAAACTGGATTATTACGTTTATCTGGGCGAGAACACGACCGACGATTTCAATGTCCGCCGAAACAAGCGATATACCCTGAACGCCGTCGTATCGGGCGAGAATACCATCGACACCCGCGTATCGTCGGCGGAACTGCAACTGGGCGCGGTCGGTGCGCTCTACGCTCCGAACCAAACGCTGTCCACGACGCTCGCGCTCGTAACGCAGAACAATGCCGGAGAAACCTACCAACTGAAATACCGGCTTTACGAGGGATCGGGAACGCTTAAAATCAACGGACAGTCTTACGCGCAGGATACGCCGATTTCGATTACGGCGGTAAACGGCGCGAAGCAGATTCCGATTGCCTATACGCAGGCCGCAGCGGGAAACGTGCGGATCGGGTTTACCGTCACGGACCGCTACGGGTATGCGCTGACCAAAGAACTGACGACCGCATACAAGGCCAATAACCCGATTACGGGCAGCGTATCGAACTTCATCAATAAAGAGTGCCACAAAAACCAGTATTTCACGCTGTCGCTTTCCGAGAAAGACTATGCCGGAAAATTCAGCGTCAAATGCGAATTGGTAAAAGGTGCGGGAACGCTCTATTACAACACGACGACGAACGCCGTAGCCAGCGGGTCGAGTTTATCATTGGCTGCCGGGACGCATACGTTCTACTACAACGGAACGCAGGTCGGGGAAACCGTGATCCGCTTTACTGTAACCGATACCAACGGCCAGACCAAAACGATTGACCAGAATGTAACGATGGAACGGCTGACGATCTATGTTCGTTCGAAATTTACGTGGGGGACGCAGAAAGTCGTATCGGGTAACGAGGCGCGTCTGGACAGCTATATCGAGTTCGAAATACGGTGCGAAACGCCGCCGCTGCATACGCTTCCGGTAATGTACAAAGTCGGTTACAGCATGGTTAATACAATGGTTCCGCCAACGACTAAGGGAAAACCGTCGCAAACCTACAACTGCACCTTATCGCCGTCCAGCCTATCATTTTGGACGCGGGTAGTTTACAACGATTACGAAGGGCCGAAATATTATTGCGACAGTTACGGCAACATAAATTACAGTTACATTTTGCTGCACGGTTACACGATCAGCGGGCTTGCGCTGACCACCGTGGAAGTGACCCGCCCGGACGATCCATCGGTGCAATACTATTGTTACGGTCAGGAAATGGTAAGGTTGGATAAATAGCAATGGTTATGAAACGATTCCTTACCATCGCTGCGGTCGCTCTGCTGACGGTCGCAGCGCAAAAAGCGTCCGCGCAGTTCTATGCCGTGCGGTTCAATACGCTGGCCTTAGCTACCGGGACGATCAGCGGGGGAATGGACGTTGCCGTTTCTAAAAAAACGTCGCTCGATCTGACCCTCTATTGGAATCCGCTGCGCTTTTCCTCTTTCCGAACTACGTTTCTGATCGGACAGGCCGGAGTGCGGTTCTGGCGGTTCGAACCCAATGTCGGGCCGTTTCTCGGCATACACGCCGCCGGGGGACGCTACGACATCGGAAACCGAAGGCTGCACTACAAAGGATTCGTCGTCGGTCTGGGCGTATCGTATGGTTATTCGTGGCTGCTTAGTAAACGCTGGAGCCTGACCGCCGAGATCGGCGCGGGCCTTTTTTATACCAACGATACCCGGCGCGATTACTTTACGCCGTGGAGCGACGACGAACTGATCCGTCATAACCGGCGGCTGACGGTACTGCCGTCGAAAGCCGAGATCGGTTTCTCATACCTGTTCTAATTTCCGTAATCCTATGAAAATCTATAAAATACTATTTCTGTCCGCTTTGCTGTTTTGCGTATTGTCGTGTACCATGATGCGCCGTTTGGAACGCAGGGAAGCGAGCGCCGGGATTTCGCTGATCCGGGAAAAACAGGCCGAAACCCCGAAAGAAGCCTACAAACCGAACTATACCCGCGTGGCCCGGCCCTTAACGGGGGATTCGGTTTATTGGGGCGAAGCCGTGACCGACAGCGACGGGCAGCGGGTTATGTCCGTCGATTTGCAAGAGGTCGAAGTCGTGGCTAAAAGCCGTGTCGTGGTCGAACGTCTGGGAAAAGTCGCCATCGACTTTCGGATCACTGTCCCCGAAGAACTGCAAAGCAAATGTTTCGGAATCGTCATAACGCCGCGCCTGCAAAACAACGGAGCGGATACTCCGTTGGAAAAACTCGTAATTCGCGGGGGACTTTACAGCCGGGTGCAGGAACGCGACTTCTGGCAATTCGACAAGTACCGCAGCCGCCTGTTATCGTACCGCTCCGATACGGCCTATTGGAATGGCAGGATCGAGCGGGCGTACCGGCAATTGGTAAAGTTCCCGTATGCGACCGATGCCCGGTTGGATTCGGTCGTCAGTCAAAACGAAACGATCGTTTACTATTACTCGCAGGACGTGAAAACCGAGGACACCGGCAAACAGCTTTCCGTAACGCTCGACGGGCGGGTGCAGGCCCTCGATGGAAGCAGTTACCGGCTGCCGCCCTCGGACACGATCAAATACACGATTTCCTCGATGCTCTCTTTCGTCGATACGCTGCCGCGATACCAGATCAAAGTGATCGACAAGTACGCGGTCGTGCGGGATCGGAATTTCGTGACGTTTCGGGCGAACGATACGGCCATCGCCGATACGCTCGGCGACAACCGCAGGCAGTTGGACCGGATCGTTTCGCTGATGGACAGCCTTATCAATCAGGAAGAATTTTACATCGACAGCATCACGCTGACCGCTTCCTCGTCGCCGGAAGGCCCGTATGTCCGAAACGATGCGCTGGCGAGGGATCGCGGCTATGCGCTCAGGGATTATCTTTCCGGGCATTTCGGGCGGCAGACCGACACGATGATAACTGTGCGGCGGAACGCCGAGGACTGGACGGAACTCGACCGGCTGATCCTCGGCGACGACAGCATCGACAATCGGGAACCGATACGCCGGATTATCGAAAGCGAACACAACCCGGACATCCGCGAAAAGCAGATCCGGGAACGGCATCCGCAGGATTATGCCTATATCCGGCGAAAACTGTACCCGCAGTTGCGATCCGTCGCGTTCAAATATAACCTACGGCGCAGGGGTATGATTCAGGACACCGTGCACACAACCGAACCCGATACGCTGTATGCGCGGGGTGTGGAATTGCTCAAAAGGCGCAGTTACACCGAAGCGATGAACGTACTTTATCCGTACCGTGACCGTAACAGCGTGATCGCCCTGCTGTCGCTCGGTTACGACCGCACATCTTATGAAATCGTGCGGGAACTTCCCGCCGGTCCCGAAAACGATTATCTGCACGCGATTGTAGCCATGCGATTGGACTTGCGCGACGAAGCCGCCGAACATTTTGCGCGGGCTGCCGAAGCCGAACCGAGAATGAAATTCCGCGCCCGGCTCGATCCCGAATTAACCGAACTCGTACAATAATACGTAACCCTATGAAACGAATAATGATTTTTTTCCTTGTAGTAGTGCTTTGCGCCTGTTCCCTCAAAGAGCGAACGGACATCGAAATAAACCCGAAACCGACTTTAATTGTGAATTATCAGTACATAAATAACGATGGAATAAATACCTTTCCGGAAGAAGTCGATTTAATAACCACGTTTTTATTCGATCAAACCGATCTGTTTATCCGGTCGGAAAGTTTTAACCGATTCGCTTTACCCGACACTTTCGGATATACCCTGTTATCAGGCGTGCCGGACGGCTACTATACAGTTGTGTCATTTGCCAATGCGGAAAAAACCGAATTTGAAGAACTCACGCCCGGAAAATCACATCTCTCAGACCTGAAAGCCTATTTGCATGACAGCACACGTTCGTCCGATAAATTATTCCACAGCCTGAACCGTTATCATGTCACACGCGGAAAACCGGTCGTCCGTTCTATCGACCTCGACAAGCTGTTCTACCAAATCGACCTGACAGTTACCGGCGCAGACAAACTCAATGTCCTTTCCGAAGATTTTACAGTGTTGTTTACCGGGATTCCATCAGGCGTAAATTTCGTGGGGGAATCGCTTCCCGAACAAATATCCTACAAACCCTATCTCCGAAAAACACCCGAAAACCGGCTTATAGCTCTA
Organism: Candidatus Alistipes pullistercoris; assembly: GCF_027665465.1. NCBI lineage: Bacteria > Pseudomonadati > Bacteroidota > Bacteroidia > Bacteroidales > Rikenellaceae > Alistipes > Candidatus Alistipes pullistercoris. The sequence continues at coordinate 116,404 of NZ_JAQDED010000004.1, forward strand.
TTCAGCACGCAGCGGTTCGAAAAAGATAGCCCCGTCCACATGCTGATCCGTGCCGGTAATGAGACGATAACCGATATATCCCTGTCCGAATATCTGGAGCAAAACGATACCGGCATCGACTTTCATAACGACAAAGACGTTGTAATTCCTATCGACATTGACATCACATCGACCGGAGTAACAATAACCGTGAATGAATGGGACGACGGCGCAATTCAAATTCCGGTTATAGGAAACTAAAAACTAATAAAAAACCTTGAAAAAATAATGAAACAAACATCTAACACCGCAGAACGTCAGCATGTTTTTGCCACTCTAAACAAAGAAAGTAAGATATGCGACTTTTCTACGAGCCATAAAAATTTTAACGATTATATTCGAGACAAAGTTGAAAACACAGACCCGTCCCGACCTATCCCGATGAATTTTCTGGTTCATTTCGATTTTCCTAAAGAGTGGTATATGGAAATGCGAAACCTGATGCCTTTTCAAACTCTTAAAAATAATATACATTTTATCGGAGCGAGGGAAGGTTATTTTCCGGAAAACATCATGTCGTTTCGGAAAGCGGTTTTTTGTCACCGCAATAAATTGGAATATAATAAAACGCTCAATTCCCGTGAAAATAAAGAATATCAAAACTTTTTCACAGACCAAGTAAAAGGGCGGTCAACACAAACAGAAAAAACGCAGGATACCGCAAAACCACAGCGGATCGTCGTAAATGCCACCGACGTACCCATCAAAAAGAACCATATAAAAATCCGGTAGGTAATATGACGCAGAAAACAACGACCGACGAATTTAAGTCATTCTACAAAACAGTATCGGGAGCAGAAGGCGAAAGGTGTACTTATCCTACTCGCTTAGATTTGTATGGACGGGGATGTTACCATGATTGTACTTACTGTTACGCCAAATCTTTGCTAAGTTTCCGGGGATTGTGAAACGCCGCTAATCCTGCGGTCGCAACATTGGATTTATGTCAACAAGAAGATTATGTAAACATTTACATAATTGCGTGAATGCGAAAGGCATATACCGTAAACCGCCCCAACTTGGGGTCGCATTTTGTGACCTCAAACAGATATTTTGTATGTTACGGTATTCGTTTTCGGTAATTTCAAACATAAAATCCGAAGGAAAACGTTTTATGTTTCGTCGTACGGCCTGTTTCATTTTTTTAGTTTCTACTTGGTATAATTCGGCCAAATCATAATCGAGCATAACACGCATACCGCGTATGATGTATATTTTATCTTTTTCATCTTATAAAACCCCAAAGAAAATCTTCTTATCAATCCAGAATCAAAAGCCAGCTTTACAATCTTTTTAAGATATTGCATATGGTTATAAACTATATTTCGTATTACATCTCTTTTCCGTCCTTATAAAGACCTCAAAGTTTTGAATAAGGTCATCTGCACTACTGGCCTGATTAAAATCCTCAACGATCAGAAACGCATCCAATCAAAACTTTCATTTTCCATGAACAATACCGTCCACAAGACAAGCTGACCAGTTTTATAGGAGACTGAAACATAAACTGTATTTCATTCACAAGCGAAGGTATATAATTTAATTAATTTTTGCTATTTTTGAAAATGGTCATGGTTTTCCTGATCCAAATTACCGTTTATAGAAGATTCCGGACGTTCCCAAAATCATAAGATTTCTGTTTGAGTTTTATTTAGAATTAAAACATAAACTTATATTTATCTTGAAATATCTATTACAATACTTAATGACCATAACAGTAATATTATTATTTATGACAATAATATTACCTTGCTATGAAGATATCGGCCCACAAACAAATTGGCTTATAATATTAATATCCATTTTATTAACATTCATATTATTATATACTGCTTTAAATGGCAAACTTAGATTGAATATTATTGACATATTATGTTCATGCGCCGTCTTATATACATTATTACAAGGAAGTATATTAAATGGCATAAACTTTACTCCTATTCAATACAATTACCTGTATTTATTTTTCTTGTATGTTGCATTTCGATGTTATGGTATTTTTATAAACAACGATTCGATAATTTTTATTACCATTATTTCATTAGGAATTCCCCAGTCATTATTTGGCATATTGCAGTACTTCAACTTGTTAAACTCCTTTAATTCATACAATACAATTACCGGAAGCTTCTTCAATTCAGGTCCATATGGAATATTTCTGGGAGTAATACATATTTTATCTTTCACATATCTTACCAAACATTTTCAAGCCACAAGAATTCAACATCCGGATTGGGATATATCATGTTCTCCCAAAATCCGAAACATGCAAATTAGGATTTTATATATAACAGTGTTGTTGTGTTATTTTTTAACACTAAGTGTTTTACTTATAACATTAAGTCGGGCTGCTTTTGTTGGGGTCGTTTTTTCTTATAGTTTGATACTCATGTCTTCAACGAAATTCCAATCCACATTTAGGAAATATAAAAAAATAACAGGACTATCATTTCTAATTTTATTTTGCGTGTTTGGAATTACACTTTTTTTGATAAAACCTGTTTCTGCAAACGGAAGACTGTATATATGGAAAATTTCGGTTATCGCAATATCTCAGAATCCCATTTTTGGATGTGGACAGGGAAATTTCCCTCGAAGATTTACTCAAGCACAAGAACAATATTTTCTCAATAATAAACTGACAACTAAAGAAACGTTATTAGCTGAACCTGTTAAATATGCATTCAATGACTATTTAAACATTCTCACAGAAAAAGGTTTTATAGGCTTCTTATTTTTTGTTGCTATATCTGGAATTTCTATATGTAATTTATTTCGGAATAAATCTATTTACAGATATGCCACAATAGTCTTATTCATTTCTGCTTTTTTTTCCTATCCATTTCAAGTTCTTCCTCTACAAATATTATTCATTGCTTTCTTGGCAGATAAAACAAATGATACCAAATTGATAATCCCACTAAAAAAATCTGTAGGAATTTTGATTATATCATGTATTTATTGTATATCATGGTTGTGCTATTGCAATTATAAGCAGATAATTTATCATTATAAGATTTGGACGCAAGAAAAAGAATTTATATCTTTGAGTAGGTACGAATTTAGAGATTCCCAAACGTTCAAACAACATTATAAATATCTTCAATATAATGCTTTTTTTTTATATGACTACGCTAATTTTCTTTATAAAAAAGGAGAAATAGATCACGCTTTATACATCAGTAAAGTCGGTGCTGAAAAATTCAATCTCTCTGAATTTCATAATATATTGGGAACGATTTATCAAGAAACTGAACAATTGTACGAAGCGGAAAGCCATTTCAAACGATCTCTAGCAATCACTCCTAATAAATTATATCCCAAATTTAAATTAGCTATGTTTTATTACGATACAGGTCAATACAAAAAAGCTTGCGAGACGATTTCTTATTGTCTGAAGGCTCCAATTAAAATTGAATCAGAAGCCACCCGAAGCATGATAAGTCAACTCGCAAAAATTCATGAAGAACTTCAATGCAATTCAATAAACTACTAACAATTTAATATCAGAATTTATGCAAGTAAAAACTTTATTCAATGTCAAGCCATCGATTTTGGCAATTTCTCCGACTCATAAATGTACCGCTGCATGTGAAAATTGTTGCATAGGTTGTAATCCTAATATAAAAGAGATTATGGATTATAATACCATGATAAGTCACATCGATAATAGTTTTGCAGCTTTCCCCAAAATTAAAGTTGTAGTTTTTACCGGAGGTGAGTGTACTCTTCTTGGCGAAGATCTGGTTAATGTCATTAAGTACGTCACAGATAAGTATAAAACTGTAACGCGAATTGTAACCAATGCTCACTGGGCAACTTCTTATGAAACAGCCTATAAAAGACTAAAAGAATTGAAGGATGTGGGTTTAACCGAATTAAATTTTAGTACCGGTGACGATCATCAGAAATTCGTTAAGGTCGAAAAAATAATAACCGCAGCAAAAGCAGCGTGCGATCTTGGATTTATGACAGTATTAATTAACATTGAAGCTGCAACAGACAGAAATTACACTTCAGAGAGATTGAAAAATGATGAAACTCTTGCTGACTTAATTAATGAAAAAAAAGTTATGTGTAGTTCTGGCGCATGGATGCCATTCAAAAAATATTATGAAAATATAGCAAGTAAAAATTTCCTTCCCGAACAAAATTTTGAACGCTGCACTGAAATCTTCAAATCGATTACTATTAACCCATATTCACAAATGTTGGCATGTTGCGGGCTAACCGTAGAATACAACAAATTCCTTAAATTGGGAGACATATCAGACCCTTCCATTTCGATAAAAGAACTCTATTACAACCAGTTTAATGACCTGTATAAAATATGGCTTTATACTCATGGACCTGCTTATATATTAAAAAAACTATGTGAGCATATAGGGAAAGAATTCACACCGAAAAATCACACTTGTGCTTATTGCATCGAATTAATTAAACCTGAGTATGCAACTACTTTAAAAGAAATAATGAAAGATGAACTGCAAAGCATAATTTTCAAAGCTAAGATGCTAAAGACTAATTTTAATATTAAAGAGAATAAAGGAAATAATACACCAAATTATATATAGGAAAATAATCTAATCAAATTTATTAAGAGATGAAGAAGAAAACTAAAAACCTCGTAAAAACCGGTTTGACCGGAGCTATTGGCATTATCTCCATCGGGTTGGCGCAAACTTCATGTAACACAGACTACTACAATTTAGATGATAATTTGTATGGAAACTTTGCTCCTAATACTAAAAGTGGAGAGACATTCTTTAATCTTTCAATGATGGGTTATACTGATGACGTAGTTAATTATACTCGTGCCATAACTGTATTGATCCAACAATTCACGCTCGATGAAGCCGCCGCCCTGCAATTCCAGCAAAATCCAGAACTATATGTTAATGACGTAAAGAAACAGTTGAACATTAATTTAACACAAGACGATGTTACTTTTTTAAAAGCGTTTACGGATCCAGAGATAAGAACAGCAATACTGAATAATGATCTTAAGGCGTTCCTTAATGTCACAGTCAAAAAAGGTTACAATAAATCCCAACTCTCAATCAGTAAGGTTCCGCTACGTGACAGATTTAAAACAGAAAAGGATTACAATGCTTACCTTCAGAGGTTAGAACAGTACGAGCAAAAATATGGCCCGTTACCGGGTCCGCTTGAAAACGATGCTATTGCTCCCCGGCAGGCTGTTGAAGTCCCTCTTGTAGCAGTCACAATTGGAGGAGCGGTTGAAGCTATAGTCGCTCATGAAGAAGTCGCCGTAGATGAAGCCTATTTGGTACATGAAAACGGATATGCTGTCACAGATGAAGGAGCGATTAATACTGAAACAGCAATTAACAACGAAAGTTGGGTCTGGAATACAGAAAATCTTTTCTGGGGCGAAAGTTCCAAGGCAATGATGATGAGAGGGCTTAACAAAAGTGTACCCACATTAAGACTATGGACTGACAATTTTAACGAAATGGATTCCGAAAAAATCTACAAAGTTTTGGTCGATGAACCTGTTGAACAAATTATGGAGGTTTTTTATCCTGAAGCATCAGATAAATTCAAAGAAGAAACAAAAGCATTGCTCAAAAGGAAGTTAGAGGCAAATTATGGAATAAGTATGTGATAATTTTAGATTCAAGATTGGATAAAAATAATTAACTTTTATCCAATCTTGAATCTAATTTTGTATAGAGAAAACAATTTTGCTGGAAGATCACGACATTATAAGTAATAGAGGTACTGTCCATACGATAGGATAAAATCGAATCTTCAGAATAAAGTACAGTATCATTACAAATAGTTATAATTTACTAATTTATAGACATTCATATTATTATAAATGTTGTTATATGAGTGAAAAAAGAATTATACTAAACTGCGTTCCGCCTGCATCTTTGAAAATACCTGTTCCGGGCCTATCGATATTGAAATCATGGCTTTCAAAAAATGGTTATAAATCTACTATAATTTACTGGAATCTAATCTTTAATAAGATTGAAAAATATTTCACAAGTGGTAATAAATCTTTTTTTGATCATGCAGTTTATGTGAATTATTATATTCATAAAATAAAGAAAGAAAGTTTACGCCAATCTTTGAAAAGAATTATTCAAGAAGCAATTCCATCAAAATTAATGACCGCTCCTGATTTTTATGATCAACATATGAATGAATATGTAGATAAGATTGATCAGACTATTGAAGATATAATTTATAAGTATCATTCGAAGAATGTATTATTTTGGGGATTCTCATTGAAAATGGATGGATGGATAGTTTCTTCAATAATAGCTAAAAAACTAAAAAGTATTGTTCCACATATTCCGATAATAATTGGTGGTATAGATACTCCGAAAGAAGCTAAAGCTTTTTTAAAGAATTTTCCAGAATTTGATATAGCTGTTTGGGGTGAAGGAGAAATTCCAATTATTCAATTGGTTGATATTATAGAAAACGGAGGTAATCTGAGTAACATTGGCAATATTGTTTACCGAGATAAGACTTCAGAAATTATGACGACACGCCAGAACAATTTTTTTTCAGATCTTTCTGCGGATTATTTTCCTGATTATTCTGATTATTTTCTCCAAAAAAAGGAATTGAATTATTATGGATCTTGTGTTATTCCTATAGAAAGAAGTCGCGGCTGCCATTGGAACAGATGTAAATTTTGTTATCTAAATCGAGGTTATAAATACCGACTCAAATCCACCGAAAAACTATATGAAGAAATCGTTTATATGATTGAGAATTATGGTGTATATGAGTTTGAATTTTTAGATAATGATTTTATAGGAACAGACTTACAACAATTTGAGACATTACTTAAAGTTTTAGCTAAAATTAAAAAAATCTACCCTGATTTTAGGATAATTGCAGCAGAAGTTATAACCAAAGACTTAAACCATTCTATTATAAAAAAAATGTACGAGATTGGAGTTGATTATGTGCAAATTGGATATGAAAGTACAAGTAATAATCTTTTAAAAAAAATTCATAAAAAAAACACTTTTGCGAGTAATCTTTTTTATGCTAAAATTTCGACTCAATACCGTAGACCACTTACATTTTTAAATGTCATAACGAATATTCCCGATGAAACGCTTGACGATATACACGAAGCCATTGATAATTTGAAATATCTGAGGTTCTTTATAAGACCTGAGATTTTCCAGCATCGCTTGATAAACCTTCATGTAAACTCAAAAAGTAAATATTTCCCCCAGCTAAAGAATCAGTTACCATTATATTCATATACCCAACCAGCATATGATTTTTTAGAACATATTATTGATGAAAATGATCGATGGGATATTTTTACCTACCATAAAACGGACATTAATTACATGTGGAAGGTTTTCAGGCAAATCGAGTATTTTTATCTAACTAATAAACATGAATACTTTATATCTAAAAATGATGCGATATACAAATACGTTGAATATGTAAAAGGAAATGAAATTACGAATATTGAATTTCATGAAAATTCATTGGAAGCAAAATTACTTTATTTATGTAATGATCAGGTAGTTTCATTTAAGACTCTAACAAATCAAATAACTTGTTCGACGGATAATGAATTATATGTCACAATTAATTCTCTAAAAGACAAAGGGCTTATATATTGTAATTCAGATTATAGCGAAATTGTAGCGGTAATTGATATTGAGAATGGTAGAGCCGTCAAACCGCTACTTTAAGCTTGAGTTTATTGCCATATGCGACCGAAAATTTAAGATAGAATACTTTTCTACAAACCAATATTAATTTCCTGCAAGGTATCTTTAAAACATATTTCTATGAAATGGATATATATAATTTTTTTAATGCTTTATGCTTTTCATTTATCTGCAAATGATATGGGAGGCCGGTGGAAGGGTAATATAGGATCAGATGATAAGCCTTTCTTTATAATCTTTAATATTGAGATTCATGCTGATTCAATCAGTGGGGTAGCTGATAGCCCTAATCAGCATAAATATGGAATTCCGATTACGTCCATAATAGTAGAAGATAAAAATGTGGATATCAAGATAACCCCATTCAATCTAAATTTTAAAGGTACTTTTACATCTGAAAATACCCTTGAGGGGAATATCGTGCAAAATGGAAAATCTTTGACATGTGTATTCAATAAACTTGATAGGCCGCAGGAACCTCGTCCCCCATATAATTATGAGTCTAAAAACATTGTTTTTAAGAATGAGATAGAAAACTTCTACCTCGCTGGTACTCTGACAATTCCTAATAAAATGAATGGATTTCCTGCAGTGGTATTAATTTCTGGATCAGGATTGCAGAATCGAGACGAAGAAATCTTTGATCACCGGCCATTTAGAGTGATCGCAGATTATCTTTCAAGAAGAGGGATAGCGGTATTGCGTTACGATGACAGAGGTTATAATTGGTCGAAAGGACGCGCCGATTCAACAAGTATGGAAGGGTATATGTTTGATGCCATGAGTGCAGTAAATTATTTGAAAACAGTTCCCGGTTTAGATACAACACGCATAGGACTTATAGGACATAGCGAAGGAGGAACAATTGCATTTATGGCAGCGGCAAGAAATCCTTCTATATCATATATTATTTCGATGGCGGGCATGGGGATCCCCGGAGATTCCCTCATGTTGATCCAGAATAGAGATATATTATTGGCAGAAGGGTATTCTGAGGAAATTTCAAGTAGTTATTGTGCATTATTACAGAGGGTTTTTGATATATACAAAACATATACGACAGAATACATTTTAGATAATCTACAATCATTAATACAAGAAGTTTATACTAACAATCCTTTGGACTTGCCGGATGAACTCAAAAAAAATATTACTTTATTGTTAAAGACTCCAGTGTCTTATTATTTAAAAGATTTTTTGAAACATAATCCGATATATGATCTTGCCCAAATATCATGTCCGGTGCTCGCTATTAATGGCGAAGTAGATTTGCAAGTAAATTCTTTTCTGAATTTGAACGCTATATATAAAGGCGTACATAATAATGGAAATGATAAAGTGACGATAATTGAATATCCGAATTTAAATCATCTTTTTCAAACCGCTCAAACAGGACGTATTTCCGAATACGGGTCAATTACAGAAACTATTTCTCCTCAAGTTTTGGAGGATATGTACAACTGGATCACACAAGTTGTTTCAACTTTACAATAATAATGAAGCGATGAGAAAGGATGTATCTTAAAAAAAAACTATATATAATTATTATGATTAATACTTTAAATTCCTGAAGAATTGAAATCGGAATTTCCTAATTCTGTATTCTCCGAAAAGTACAATGGTTAAGTCTATATATAGATTTAACCATTGTACCTTATCCTGCCACAACCAGAGTCTCCTGAACGGGATTAACTTATACCGCCCATCCCTTTCCACATCATACTTAACTATTCGAACTGTCAACACCCAAATCAATCTTCGATATATTCTATTATTTAATTATCAAATAATGACAAAACATATAATTTGCACTACACTTATAGTCGTATTATCATTGATCTCATGCCGGGATTCTGAAAAGCAGTTGCAGAAATCTTTAGAACAAGCTGGATTTAACCGTATGGAGTTCGAAAAAGTTTTAGTTCATTATCAAAGTGACCCTCAAAAACTTAAAGCTGCAAAGTTTCTGATCTCCAACATGAAAAACAAATGCAGCATAGACAGTACGTCCATTATGTCGGTACAGCCGTATTATGATGCTCTGATAAATTATCTGAAGAATCACGGGGATTATGGCCCAACCATGATGTATTATCTATGTGATAGCATAAAGAACAAAACAGCCGGTTCTCCATCCCCAACTCCGTTGTATAATTATGATCTGCAAATACTTACTTCTGATTTTCTGATAAGTCATATTGACAACTCATTCGAAGCATGGCAAAATAATCCGCAAACCCGGAATATTGGCTTCTCTGATTTTTGTAAGTTCATTTTACCGTATAAATGTGATAATACGTTTTGGGCTGACGTGTTCCCATATCTGTTTGGATGTTACAAGCATATCGCCGATACTCTAAAAACAGAATCGTTTATTCAAATCGGGAAATCCATTGATAAACAAATAAAACATAACTTCCGGCAGGATGGTATTTTCTTACTACAATATCCATTTTTACAACCAACGACCAAATATAATTACACGATGGCCCGGCTGGGTTCTTGCGCTGAAGCCAACTACACCGTTATTTCCACACTCAGAAGTTTAGGTATTCCCGCCGCTTTTAATCTTATCCCGTATTGGGGAAATTCCAACGCAGCCCATTCATGGACGGAAATAATCGGCGACGAACCGTCCAAATACTATGACAATCAACAAACCCAATACGACGGCCCCCAAAGTATAATTATCAGCGATATGTTTTGGTTCAATCGTCATTTCGATTTCTTCGACGGCATACCTGAAAACGTTTCTATTCGCTGGTGCAGAACCGTTCCAAAAGTATTCCGGGAAAATTATGCGATACAGAAAGATAATTTGGCAAATATATCCGGATTTATAAACATTCCCGAATTTTTCAATAATCCCGGACTTGAAGATATATCGGACAAATACATCGAGTGCACAGACGTAAAGATCCGATTGGACAAAGATTCGGTTGATAAACGATTCGCTTATTTGTGCTGTTATGTTCCCGAAACTTATTCATGGACGCCGGTAGCATGGGGGAAAATCAAAAGCAACGGTACGGTGCGGTTTGAAAAGATGGGTAAAAACATTGTTTATATGCCTGCGTATTACAGAAACGGTCAAATCGTTCCTGCGGCCTCGCCCTTTTTACTCGACGCGAAAGGAGAAATCGTACCGTTGGAAGCGTCACAAGAAACCGAACCGGAAGCGGTATTTTACAGCAAAGTTCCTTATCGAAGCCATATTCTATACTATGCGTTGGATATGCTGAATTGCTGTTTTCAGGTAGCAGATAAAGCCGATATGTCCGACACGGCAACCATTCATCGAATCGGTAAATTACCTCACTATGGTCAGGAAATCGAAATCGAAAATGCACAACCGGGAAGGTATGGAATATACAGTTTTCCGGCAGGTCGGCACGGTTTCATATCCGATATTGAATTTTACGGACCGGATGAAAACGGGAATGAGACGAAACTCGTCGGTAAACCTATCGGGAATCCGGGAATATACGGAAATGGTTTGTGTGAATTATTTGACGGAAGCCGCATAACTTACTATGCACAAGACCCATCCCGTGGAATCAATTACGTCGGAATGGATTTCGGGAAACCGGTTAAAATTACAAGAATCGTTTATTATCCTCATACCGACGATAATGGAGTCGTTCCGGACGAACTTTACGAATTGTTCTATTGGGGAAGCGGCGGCTGGGTATCCCTCGGCAGACAAACGGGACGTAACGACAAGACGCTCGTTTACAAAGATATTCCTAAAAATGCACTAATGCGACTACATGACATCACGACAGGAAATGAAAACCGAATTTTTATTTACAAAGACAGCAAACAAATATTTTATTGATCTAAGAAAAACTAACGATAATTTTTATTACAGTCAATTTATCAGGCCCGTTATTTTGGACAGAACCCGGAAAGTAATTTCGGTGTATTGGCCGACAATGTCAAACATCCGTTCAATGAATTTTTATTATTGATCGTTGAATTCGGGATCATTGCCTTTTTGATATTACTTCTATTGGCGGCAAGTCTGATACGAAGCTATTTAAAAAATAAAAATGAAGAATCGTTTGTATTGATCTTATGTTTGGCCGCAGTTTTTATTTTCTCCTGTTTTTCATACCCGTTTCAGTATCCGTTTACATGGCTTATCGTTGGTTTTTGCATAAGTTATTTATCTTCCACCCTCTATAACTATCAAGAGCGATCGCCAAATAAATTTCGGATTTTCAAACATGCAGTTGCATTGTTATCCATAGTTTTATTGTCGTTCAATATGAAAAATATGTACTATGATCGCAAATGGAATCAAGCTATTAATCAGATAAAGCACGGAACGACTAAAGAACTTCTATCCGAATATGAAAATTTGCACCCTGACTTTCACAATAACCCTTTTTTCCTTTATAATTACGCCGCGCTACTTAACAATATGAGATATTGGGACAATAGCGCAGAAATAATTCGTAGCTGTGAAAAATATTTGAATGACTGTGATATTCAAATGTTAAAAGGCGATAATTATAAAAAACGACATCATCTTATGCAAGCAAAAGTATGTTTTGAATTAGCATCGCAGATGTGTCCCGGAAAATTTGCTCCGTTATTTGAGTTGGTTAATGTATATGACAGTATTAATCAACCGATTCGGGCGAAAGAATTAGCTGACCATATAATAAACATGCAGGTAAAGGTTCCTTCTGCAACCATTACGGCTATAAAAATGAGAATGATTAAACGTGTGGAAGCGGAATAATTTTTGGTATTAAGACACCTAAATTTTAGACGGTTATGTGTTTTAATAATTCTCAAAGTAAAAACGCCGAACAAATCGCACGGGAATACGGGCGGAAAACGGATATTATCGAAGCATGGAAAGAGATCGTCGAGGAACGTCGCCGCAACGGGGAAAAAATATTCGACCTGACCGACGGAGCATATAACGTTCCCGCCATACTCAGTCCTTTTTCGGCCATCGTGACCGACGAAGAACAGTTAAAGCCCATGCGCTGGGGCCTGATTCCCTACAATACGAAAGATTGGAAAACGGTGCAGCAGAAAGATAAAAGCGGTTGGTACAAAAATGCCAAAGCGGAAAAAGTGTTCGACACTTGGCCCTATAAACTTTCCATCGAACACAAACGCTGTATCATTCCGTCAACGGGATATTTCGAACCCCATTATAATCCGGACGGAACGAAAGCGCCTTATTACGCCCACCTGCCCGAAACCGAAATATTTTCCATCGGCGGATTATGGAGCAGTTGGAAAGACCCGGACACCGGAGAAGATATAGAATCCTATACAATGATAACCATTGGGGCAAACGAACTAATGAGCCAAGTACATAACGGAGGCAATAGCCCGTTTCGCATGCCTTTAATCATCGACCCGAATAACGTGGACCGTTGGCTCGATCCCGATCTGCCCGACCAAGAAATAAAGACACTGTTTCGGAAATTTCCATCCGAGCGAATGGAAGCCTACGAAGTTTCAAAAGCCATGTGGTCGCCCCGCAATATGATGGACCGGCGAATCATAGAGAAATCAGCTAACTGAAATCAATCCTTGGCTTTTACTTTCAGAATGTCATTTATATCGGTCGTGAATTGCCGCGACAGATGTTCGTGCACCGTCTCCAACAGTTTATGCCGCCCTGCCGCAACGCCGACCGTCCCACGTCCCTGTTTGCGGTTCAGATCGTCCATGACGGACATCAGCCGGGAATGTTTACCCCGGTCGATCGGATCGAAAAGGGAAACCTGTACGCCCGTTCGGGGCGAAATATCCCCTAAAATCACTCCGGCTTTTTTGTAACCGAAACCGCTCCTGTAAATCTGCCGCAGAGCGTCGGCGGCCATAGCGGTCAATTCCAACGTGCTGTCCGTCGGCGTAACGAGTTTTACGATGCGCCGTTCGAAACTTTGCGATTGCTCCTTGTGCCAGTCGGTATAGATGAACACGTACAGTTCCCCGCAAACGCTCTTTTGTCTGCGTAACTTTTCGGCGCACGTCGCCGTAAACGAAGCTACGGCGGTATGCAGCATGTCGAAATCCGACACTTCGGACGGGAACGAACGCGACGTGCATATATGTTGCTTGTCGGGGGCGATCTCGTCGATCTCGATACAGGGTTCTCCGCGCAGCTCTTTCCACGTCCGCAGTCCCACGACCGACATTTTTTTGCGTACCCATTGCGGGGGCATCTGCGTAAAATCGTAGGCCGTATTCACTCCGGCGGCGTTCAGCATTTTTTCATACCTCGGCCCGATGCCCCATACATCGCCGACGGGAAATTTCTTTAATACCTTTTCAATATCTTCCGCTTTGTGCATCAAACAGCAGCCGTTCAGTTTTGGATACTTCTTGCACAGCTTCGATGCGATCTTCGCCAGCGTTTTGGTCGGTGCGATCCCGATGCTGACCGGCAGCCCGGTCGAGTGCCGTACCGTCCGGCTGATCGTGTGGCCGAGCGCGTCCAGTTTACCGGGATCGAAACCCCGGAAATCCAAAAAGGCTTCGTCAATCGAATAAACGATTGTCGGGGCGAAACGTTTCAGTATTGCCTGCATCCGGTCGGACATATCCTGATACAGCGGAAAATTCGGAGAGCACAACGCCACGTTGTAAGTGCGAAGCGTGTCCCGCACCTGATAAATCGGTTGGCCCATTTTTAGTCCGATGGCCTTCGCCTCATTGCTTCGCGCGATGATACAACGGTCGTTATTGGACAGCACCACCGCCGGGCGACCGTTCAAAGCCGGGTTAAAGACACGTTCGCACGAAATATAGAAATTATTCGCGTCGCAGATACCTACCATAACTTTACGAAAAGGTTGATCGACGCGAGCACTTTACCCCAGACGGTCAACTCATCGTCCGGGTGCACCTCGATAGGCCGGTATTTCTCATTCGACGGGAGCAGCCATAATTTATCCTGTTCTTTCTTTACCCGTTTCAGCGTAAATTCCCCGTTCAAAAAACAAACGCATATATCGCCATTATCGGGTACGGGAGTCTTGCGGATAACCAGCAAATCCCCGTCGTTGATTCCGTCGTCTTTCATGCTTTGTCCGTCCACCCACGCAAAAAACGTAGATTCCGGGTCCTTAACCAAGTCCCGGTTCAGGTCGATGCGGCGTTCGATGAAGTTTTCCGCCGGAGAGGGAAAACCCGCCGATATGCCGCCCTCGGCCAATGGTAACGATACATGAATATCTGTTTGCGCTTTTACAAGCGTCAGTCTCACATCTTTTTTAGACATACGCTATACAAACGGTAGACAAGTGGCGCATGTTGTATAGGCTCGTTTTCTGATTTCGTGTACTGAATATCTTCTGGGGCGTTTATTTTCTGTTTGCGAAACAGTTATTATTATAAAAAACAATATTCGAAAAAGTAAATTATTTACCCGAAGATATTTCTACAAACAAGCGCGGAAGTGAAAATATTTCGCTTGGTCTTGTGCTGCTATTTTTCTAATACGGTCTTTATTTTTCTTGAATCCCATTAAACGAACGCGAACACAAAGGTAAGGGGGCAGGGCATCCGCCGATATTTCCGGGAAAAAAATCATCCTCGCTGCGCTCCGGTATTTTTTTCCCGGAAACCCCGGCTTGCATGCCCTTATCGCCCCCTTGATACAGCGTGTATCGCGTTGTTAAACAGCAAAATTAAAAATTGATGTTAAACAATGTAATTAATTAATTCTAAAACATTTATTAATATGAAAAGAAAGTTAATTACATGGATCGTAGCGGCTGCCGTAATCGGGTTGACGATTTATTATTGGAAAACGATCCTGCACTGGATTCTGATGCTTATCGCCGGGCTGTGGGTGCTGCGGTTCCTATTCCGGCTGGCATGTCGGCTTATGCCGCTGATCGTTGCCGGATATATCATTTACACATTATTCACTAAATAAATTTTAAACGATGCAAACACGAAAGGTTTATCAAGAAAGAGGCTACAAGAACAGAACCGATTACCTCAGATCGCTGGCCGAGAAATACGGCATAGCAGAGGAACGAGTTTTTGTACTGGGCGATATATACGAACCTGAACAGGATTTCAACGAACTCGTAGAGCATGTTCGGGACATGGCAGGGTTGACAGTATTGTAACAACACGATGCAATTCACGGCAAAGGGGCGGTTTATCCGCCCCTTTGCCATTTTATAAACCTTTTAAAATAAATAATTATGAACAGAAAAGAGAAACAGCAAGCAAGGGCGGAACGTTACGAAGAACTTGCCCGCAAAGCAGAAACGCAGTCTACACAAGCGTGGGAAAAATCACATGAAATGGTATCGCACATTCCGATGGGGCAGCCTATTCTGGTAGGACACCATTCGGAGCGGGGACACCGCCGACTGCTCGACCGTTCGTGGAACAAGATGGGCGAGAGTGTAAAACTCGGCGAAAAGGCCGACTACTACCGGCAAAAAGCGGAAGCGGCGGCGAACAACGATGCGATCTACACCGGGGATGATGATGCCGAAGAACGCCTAAAGGAAAAGATCGCCAAGTTGGAGCAATTACAGGAACAAATGAAAACGGCGAACAAAATCATCCGTAACAAGAAAACAACGGAACAGGAGAAAGTCGCACAGTTGCAGGAGTTGGGAATATCCGAAACCAATGCAAAGGAACTGCTTAATCCGGATCGGTTCGAAGGGTTGGGATTCGCTTCGTTCAGTTTGCAAAACAACGGGGCTTGCATCCGAACGGCCAAACTAAGGCTGGAAAAGGTCATTGCACTGAAGAACGCTGAAACAAAGGAGTACGAGATCAACGGCGTAAAAGTAGTGGAAAATACCGAAGAAAACCGTTTGCAGTTGTTTTTCAACGGAAAACCGTCCGAGGAAATCAGATCAAAACTGAAACACAATGCCTTTCGATGGTCGCCCTCAAACGTTTGCTGGCAATCGTACCTGAACCGCTGGCAGATAAGCCAAGCCAAAACTCTGTTAAACGAATTGTAATCAAAGCGGGGAAACCCGCTTTTTTCTTTTTATAAATTTAAAATCAATAAAAATGGAAGTACAAGAAATCGCAGTTTTAATAGCCCTCTATTCGGACGAATCCATCCGCCGGGCTAAAATACTGCTTGAAAAAAGAGCCGAGGTCGCACGGATCAAACCGATAGTACGGGAGTATCAAACCCGCATACTGGCGGAAAACAGGTGGATTAATGAATTGGAAAAACCTTTTATAGATGTTCATGGCAACGAGGAGAAATACAAAGAACGGATCATACGTTCCCCTGAAGAAACGCACTGGTTGGCAGACGACGATTTTAACGAATACCTGCGACTGTGTTATCAGGAATGTATTAAAGCAGGATTTCATGTGGAAGACAGCGAACATTGCCCCTTGATGGATGCCGAGTATTGCGAGTTACAAGCGGAAAAAGATTTTGTCACTTTTTGGTTGAAACACATCCCCGAAGCCCAAAATATAACATTCGAAAAATTCAAGTTTACCGATCCTGACCGCTATCGTGACATTCTCGACCGTGCTTTAGTTATAATTCAGGAATATTTGGAAAATAAATAAAAATAAGCAGCCGGAACGGGAACTATTTAAGGTTCCCTTACCGGCTGCTTATTTTAAACAGTATTATAATGAGTTACGAGATTATTAAACGAATCCGGTACATTCAGGGCAGGGTAATTGGGGCCAATATCCGATCAAAATACTGCGAGGTAATAACTTGGTACAGTGTTTAAAAGATTATACGATTTTTAACTCTGCCGAGGATGCTGAAATTTGGGCCATGTGTTCCAAATACGATGAAAAACAATTTAGGATCGTTAATACAGAATTGTTATGGAAACAATAATTAGGCTATTGCAGAAAAAACGGAAACTGAAAGAAACATTAGAACAAATCAACAATGACAGCCGTTACAGAAATATTTCTTTTGTTTGTGCAGGCAGCCTGAGAAAAGGCAGCCGCAACTACATGAATCGCATGACGGACAAACTTTGCCGGACGTATGACGAGTTGGAACGCTGTAAAAGGGCTATAAAGATCGTTACAGGCGGTTATTTCGGGCTGGACGATGTAGATTCCTGTCGGACAGACATAATGGCTTATTGGCCCGAATATGAGGCGAACCTGACGATGTATGAACCGATCGTGTATTACGTCGAGATAATCCGCAAATCGTTTTGGGGAAAGTATAGGAACGTATTGGAGAATTACCCGATACGTTTGGACTTCGATACGCCCAACCGTACCGTATTTTGGGTGTATTCCAATAACATCATTCTGCACAGGTCGAAAGACCGACTTGAAAAATATATTTGTTTGAAAAACAAATAATTAGTATATTTGTTATGATGATTGATGAGAAAAGTTCTTAAAAAGGGAGTTTAGGCACATTTTTTAGGCACAAAATAAAAGAGGTCACGATTTTCATCGTAACCTCTTGATTTTCTGGCTCCTCAACAAGGACTTGAACCTTGGACCCCCTGATTAACAGTCAGGTGCTCTAACCAACTGAGCTATTGAGGAATATGTTTCCAAAAGAGAGCGGTTGAAGTTTTTTAATCGAACCCGATGTTTCTCTTTTGCGAGTGCAAATATATACCAAATAATTTATTCTGCAAACAGTTTTGGTAAAAATATCTTCGCTTTTTGCTATTACGACCGCGGGCGTGGCGTATCGGGAATATTGGTGTCGGTCGAGGCGGTCTTCCGTTCGAATGAAATGAAAAAATCCGGAACGTTTCTGATCCTCAGAAAACGTTCCGGATAGGGTCGGGATCGGTTACGGGAACCGGATCCGATCGACGGGCAGCGAATTGTGGAACGCCGTCCGCCGGTCGTTATTGCTGGAAAATTTCTTTGTACTTGTTGATAAAATAGACCGGTGTACAGCTCCAGGCATGGCAGTAGCTGTTGATCGGGTAGAAATTATAGGGGGATTTAAAGTCGTCCTTCGGATCGTACACTTCCCAGAAAGTGTCGGCTCCCTTGCGGATCATACTGCCCCAGTAATCGACCAGCAGTTCTTTTGCCTGCCGGTTCATGCCGCAGTGCAACATTGCTTCGATCAGATAGTGGTAGGCGTAGGGAGAGCCCGGATAGCAGCTTGCCGGATCGGCAAATGCGGCTTCGAGCGCCCGGACGCTCTCTTTTTGGGACAGCGTGCCCGAAAGAATCATCCATACCTGCGATAGGTAGGAAACCTGCCTGTCCGGGCCGGATACGACGACTCCGTTTTTCGAATCGTAGAAGTTTTTCCGCGAAGCCTTCCGCATGGCTTTGACAACTCCGGGCCATTCGGCCACTTCCTGTTCGCGTCCGAGCATCCGAGCGAGTTCGTAGCTCCGGTCAATGGCGAAAGTCATCAGCCCCTGCATCGGCGCGTGGCGGTTCAGGTCTTCTTTCCAGTCGAAAACAAGCCACCATTGCGGTTTCTTGTCCATGTCGTAGATGTCGTCTTTGAGGTAGGTGCGGGCGAATTCGATCTGGCGCACCACCACCGGCCATAGATCTTCGGCGGTTTCGCGGTCGCCGGTGGCCTTCAGGTATTCGTACAGGGTCACTCCGTAGAGCAGGCTGTAATCCATGCAGTGTTGCCCGGTTTGCGGGTGCGGGTCGGGGTATTCGAACACCGTCGCATGCAACCAGCCGTCTTCGTCGGCCAGCGCGGCGAGCAGGTAGAGGCAGCGCCGGGTAAGTTCATGGTTCTTGAACGAGTAGGTATTGGCGAGGGATTCGAGGTACAGATCGCCGATCCACAGCCGTTGGTCGCGTTTCGGGCCGTCTTCGTAGACGGTCTGCATACACTCTTTCAGCGTGATCAGGCCTGTCCGGTTGATCTGGGCGATTATGGGATCCGTGGTCGGAGCCAGTTCTTCGGGCGTGCCGCTCGCCGACGTTACGGCGGTAAACTGCATGTCGGTAATGGCGAAATCGAACGACGAATGGGCCAGCATCTCGATCTTTACATAACGGAAGGCCATACGGCGGGGCAGCGTGACCGTCGCCGGCGCGCGCATCACGGTGACCACTTCGTCTTGCAGCCATGCGCGGCTCAGACCGCCCGGATAGGGATCGAATGGGGTATTCAGTTCGGCGGGCACCTCGGCGAACGTCAGGCGGAACCGCAACGGAGCGTCGGCGTCGGTGTTCAGTTTGCCGATCGTGAACGAGAAGTAGCCGGTAAGATGTTCCCCGAAATCGACGGTCACCTCTTTCAGCGCCTTGAACGATTGGTTGTACAGCGTTTCCATGCCGTCGGTCTCGACCATCTTCCAGCCCTGGAAGGCATCCGGATCCTTTTCGCTGCGGACGAGGCATTGCGGTTTTTTGACGGTTTCGGTTAGTTTCGGCATGTTGTCGGCGGCTTTGCGCAGCCAGTTTTCCCGTTCTGCGGCGAAGGCTACCGGCTGGGCATGCACCGATGCGGCGGTCACCCCGAGAAGTACTACGGATTGCAACAGGTGTACGATTTTTCTCATCGAGTCAGATTTAGGTTAAAAAATATATGCGGTTAAAATATGAGTCCGTATGTCGTTTCGTGTCCGAAAGATCAATTCCCCAGCGAGCGGACGAATTCCAGAGCCTCCTGGCTCAGGTAACGGTCCGTCCGGTCAATCCAACCCGATTTCGGAAGTTCCGTACGCTGTTTGTCGATGCGTCCCGTGATCGGATAGGTCGGTTTGCTCAACGTTTCGTAACGGGCGCGCTGCGACGGACGGATCGTTCGGGTGAAGACCTGCTCTTTGGTCGGCTTGCGCTCGATTTCCCATTTGAATCCTTTCATCAACTGCGACTGCGTTTCCGGAATTTTATCCATCGGGTAGATCGAATAGGACGGGTTGCCTCGGTAGACGATCTCGCTGACCTGCCGCTCGGTGAATCGGAACGTGATGTCGGCGCATTCCGCGACCAAGAATCCGCTGATGTACCGGTCGGTACTGTCTCCGTCCTCCATGTAGTAGTAGGTTTGGCCGTTTCCGTTCACATCGGTTTTGAAGATCTCCCCATTGTTGAAATAGGTTTCGATCACTTTGCCTTTCACCTGGTTGAAATGCGTCGAATCGACCCTCGAGCACATCAGCGGTTCCCCTTTGAACACCGCTTTTTCGATGGTTTGGTTTTTCGTGAAGATATCGACCGTCTGGGCCGTGATTTGGTTTTCCCCGTTCCACAGCACCGGATTGGTGTACATGTGGATCGTCGAGTCGATCGAGAACCCCACGATCGAGTCGCACACGGCCTGGAAATCCGAGCGGTAGATGCGCACGTTGTAATATCCGCGGACGATCCTTACCAGCGAATCCGCCGGATCGACGATTGCCGCCGAATCGGCGGCCGCTTTTACCGTCGCCGAGTCCGCGGCAGGGGCGGGGGACGGCGTTTTCTGCACGGTCGAATCCGGGGAGGCCGCCAGCGTGTCCGCTGCGAAAACCTGTTGCAGCGAATCCAGTTTCAGCAGGGCCAGCGTATCTTCCGAGGTGGCTTTGCCTTTGAGGAACCGACGGGCCAGCTCTTTGCGCTGCCGCGCCCATTCCTGTTCCTGCTGGGCCCGGGCGATCGCCGCTGCTTTTTCTCGCGAGGCTTTGATCTTCGCTTTGATTTTTGCGGTGCGTGCTTCTTCCTTTTCCTTTCGGAGTCTCTCTTTTTCGAGCTTTTTGGGGTCTACCGGCCGTTTTTTCGCCTTTCGGACGGAATCGCTCGTCGATACGGAGTCCGGTACGGGGGGCTCCGATTGCGCCAGGGAGTCGGCCGTTTCGCCCGGGATGTTCCGTTGCGCGGAGTCGGCCGGGGTTTCCGTGTCGTTTCCGGCCGGAACCGGGGGCGGAGCGGGGGCAGACGCAGGAGGCGGAGCTTGCCCGTCCGGAAGCGTCGGAATCGGCGGACGTCCCGGCCCGTTCGTCGCGGGACGGACCGCCGCGCTGTCTGCGGCGGGGGACGGCGCGGGAGTTTCCGCTGCCAGCGAATCCGCTGTTTTCTGCGTCGGAACAGAGTCGTTGCGGAAACGGTTCAGCGTATAGATGAAGATGCTGTCCGAGCGCATGAAAACGGTATCGGGTTGTTCACCCTCCTCGTAGCTAAGCACCGATGGGTCGCGGGTCAGCAGGGCTTGTTTTTTATCGCCCCAGTATTGGCCGTAATCGCCGAAAGCCATGGCTTTTTGTTCCTGGTCGGCGATCTGGATGTTGTTTCGCAATACCGCGTCCTGTCCGGTTTGCCGGTACACGATTGTGTCGGCCCACAGTTCCTGGGTTTTGGTCATGATATAGGAGCTGTCGGTGAACGTATAAAGGTCTTCCTTGGCATTGTAGCTGCCCCGGCGGGCCGTGAGAAATTCGTCCTGGTCGTTCCAGATGTAGGACGGCGTATCGAAAGTCGCGATTTCGGTGTCCATGTTATACGTTACCGAATCGGAGCTGATCGTATATTGCGGGTTTTGCATTTCGACGTTCCGTACGCCGATCAGCTCGCGGTTGTCGGCGTAGTAATACCCTTCGTCGGACTCCATTAGGTTGTCTTTCTGCGACATGGTTCCCCCGCCGTAATAGCGTCCGATGTTGGTCAGCGTGTTGAACGTAAAATTATAGGTGTACAGCGTAGCGTCCTTGTCCACCATTTTGATCAGCGGGGAATAGATGCGCGCTTCGTTCAGCAGCCCGTTGTAGTCGGCCTTGTCGCCGTAGATGAACGTGCTGTCCTTGTTGACGACCACGTTGCGGTAACAGTCCATCATGCGGTCGCTGTACCGGATTGCGCTGTCGCAGGTAATGACGGCCCCGTTGTGGAAAAAGACGACGTGCCCGACCAGGCACAGCGCCGTGGAGTCGGCTATCTTGATGCTGGACATCACGTCGGCCCGGAAGTCCACGGTCGTGACTTCCTGCCCCCGTACGCCTGCTATGCAGGCCAGCAGCAGCACCGCGAACACGGCGGCTATGCGACTTCTTCGGATCACCGGCAGCGAATTATTTAAGGAGTTCTTTGTGCTGGAAATCGCAGTCGTGGAATTCCTTGTCGATCCGGATGTACATTCCCTCGATCTTGCTTGCGAGCCACTTGTCGAAAACTTCCTGCTGTTTCTGGGCGAGGGTCAGTTTCTCGATCTGCTTGTAGTCTTCGTTCAGGTTGGCCGAATGGGTCGGGATGACCTCCTTGAGCATGACCAGCTTGCACAGCAGGCTTCCGTGCGTGTCGACGGCGGCGAAAGGTTTCGACACCTCGCCGGGGGTCAGCGTTTGCAGTGCTTCCAGGTCTTCCCGGTTCAGGTTTTCCTTGTAGAACTTCGTCGAAGCTTCCGACGGGTCGACCATTCCCCGGTAGTAGAATTCGAGTTGTTCCAGATTGGATACGATCCCGCCGTTTTTAGCGGAAAAGCGGTCTTCCGAATATTTTTCCACGGCTTTTTCGAACGTCAGGTTGCCGGCCTTGATCTCCCTGCTGACGCTGTCCAACAGGTCGTAAGGTTCTTCCATATCTTTCTGGGTGTACTGCGGCTTGATCAGGATGTGGCGGACGTGGTACTGGCTACCCGTTTTGTCGATCATCTGGATCAGGTGGAATCCGTATTCGGTCTCCACGACTCCCGATACTTGTCCCGGTTTGAGCTGCGACATCGCCTTGGCGAACGGCTCCACCATCATGTCTTTGGTAACCGTACCTACGTCGCCCCCCCGAGACGCCGATCCCGGGTCTTCGGAGTAGATACGCGCCAGCATGTCGAACTTGTCCCCTTTCAGGATCCGCTCGCGCAGTTCGAGCAGGCGTTCCTGCGCCCGCATCTTGGCATTTTCCGCCGCGGAAGGATAACGGACGATCTGCGCGTATACGTATTGTTCCGGGATGACCGGAATACTGTCCTTGGACTGTCGTTTGAAATATTTTTCGACTTCACCCGGAGTGACGGTGACTTTGTTCTTCACCGTATTCTCCATTTCGTAGGCGTAGCTGTCTTCCTGGGCGCTTCTCTTCATATCCGCCCGTATGTCGAATATCGGCTTGTGGTAGTACATTTCGAGCGCGGCCAGCGATCCGAACTTTTCGGTTTCGTCGTTCAGGCGATCCTGCACCTTCTGGTCGATGATGCGTTCGTTATAGATCTTGATCGAGTCGATCTGGGACTGGTTGTAGAGCACTTTCTGGACGATCAAGTGTTCGAGCGCCTCGCAACGCGGATCCCGTCCGGAAGTATAACCCGTCTCTTTCTGCTGATCGATCAGCGATTGGGTCAGCCTTTCCAGGTCGGAATAGAGCACCATCGAATTCCCGACCACGGCGATCACCTTGTCCGCCGTAAACTGCTGCTGCGCCGCAGCCCGGTTACACAAAGCGCAGGCGAGCAATCCGCCCAGAACGATCTTCAATTGATATCCACGCATCGTATTTTAATTTACATTTACTACTATTTCCTTGTTGTCCAGCGCCCCGCGGTACAGGCTGTCCTCGTGGGCGCGGATGATTTCCTCTTTTCGTTTGTTGAAAATGACCCGTTTGATGACCTCCCGCACGCTTTCCTGCGGCGCATACTCCCCGGCCCTGCAAACGGACAGCACCCGGACGTAAAATATGAAGTCGTTCGCTTCGAACTCATTGACTTTCGCCGTGTTGAGTAGGTAGTCGTAATCCTGAGTCTTGTCGACCGGCAGCAACGACCGCAGCACCGCGAAGTCCGTCCATTGGTTCAGTTCGGTCAGTTCGAAATTGTTTTTGACGCACAGGTCGAGCAGATCCTGATAGCCCTCCTCGCGCGGGGTGAGCATCAGCTCTTCGATCGTCTTTTTCTTGTCGTAACTGCGCGGAATACGTACGATCCGGGCCTTCACTAGGGTCTTGTCTAGGATGAAATCGGCCTTGTTCTGGTTGTAATAGTCCGCAATCTGCGTATCGGTGAAAAGCGTGTCGATGTTCTTGTCCACGTAGAACTGGTCGACCTTGTGGGTCAGCAGCGAATTGCGGTACTCCTGCACCATCTGGTCGATGTCTTTCTGACTCTCTTCGAGCATCCGCTCGGCTTCTTTGATTTTCAGTTGTTTTTTGACCCATTGGTCTACGTAGGAACGCAGTATTTTCAGGCTGTCCTCGGAGGTCATATTCGGCGTGAAGATCGGGCTCACGTCGTGCAGGTACAGTTTTTTGTTCTCCACTTCGGCCAGAATGGTGTTGTGCTCCGCAAACGGATTCGGAAAACGCTTGCAGGAGTAGGCCGTCAGCAAGACCGCTACCAATAATATTTTCGGGACAAATTTCATCATTCGTTTGCTGCGATACAAAGATATACGATTCCGGGTAAACAACGGTTATTGCGGACTTATATTGTCATTTTTCCCGAAAACTTTCCCGTTTTCGGACGCTTCCGCCGCCGGAACCTCCACGTTGCGATTCCGCCGGAGCGTGCGTACGATGCCGGCGACGGCCAGCAGCAGGACGACGCAGGCCGCGGCGTACAGCACATGGTAACTCCGTTCGCTCCCGAACATCTCCTTCGTGAAGACGATCTTTTCGCCGCTGAGCATCCAGACGAAATAGGAGACGGCGTTGTTCAGCGCATGGATCAGTATACAGGGGATCAGCGATTGGGTCTTGTAGTAGATGAATCCGATCATCGCGCCTACGAAAAAGGCGTTCAGGGCCTGCTGCGGGATGCCGTGCACGATGCCGAATATGGCCGACGCGATCAGGATGCCGCGCCAGGGGCCGTATTTGCGGGTCAACGACTCCTGGAGGATGCCCCGGAACAGGATCTCCTCGAGGATCGGCGCGACGACGACGGTCGTAAGCATCATCCATCCGCCCAGTTTCATCTGGTCGCCGAGCCATTCGAGCCACCGGCTTGGGAAGAGCTCCAGCAACGGTTCGATGACCAGCGTCGTGGCGAGGACGGTAATCACTCCCCATAGCACCAGCGCCGGGTCCGTTTTCCGGAATCCGAACCGGAGCAGTTTTACGTCCGGCCCTACGCGCAGCCGCTTGGCGAACAGCGCATAGCAGATCGTGCTGAGGAATGTCAGCGCGTAGACGAGCGCTACGACCGGCCCCTGCGACGCGATTCCGAACCGGAGCAGCAACCCGCCTCCCAGGTTGAACGCCAGCATCGCTACGAGGTAGATGCCCAGAATGGCGAGCAGGTCGCTCCAGGTCGGGTAAGCCCCTTTCTGCGGATTGGTCTTCATAGGTCGTTCTGTCATCCGGCCGACCGGTTAATAAACCTGGTCGCCCAGCGTGGCTACCATGACCGCTTTGATCGTGTGCAGGCGGTTTTCGGCCTGGTCGAACACGACCGATGCGTCGGACTCGAACACCTCTTCGGTCACTTCCATTTCCGAGATGCCGAATTTGCCGAAAATATCCTTGCCGACCGTGGTTTCCATGTTGTGGAACGCGGGCAGGCAGTGCAGGAACTTCGCTTCCGGATTCTGCGTGGCGTCCATCACGGCGCGGTTGACTTGGTACGGGCTCAGCAATTCGATGCGGTCGCGCCAGATGTCGTCCGGTTCGCCCATCGACACCCATACGTCCGTGTAGACAAAGTCGCAGTCGCGTACGCCGTCGATGCGGTCCGTCACGGTAATCCGGGCGCCCGAGGCTTGCGCCAGTTCGCGGCAGGTTTTCACCAGCGCCGGGTCCGGGGCGCACTGCGCCGGGGAGATGGCTCTGAAATCCATACCCATTTTCGCCGACGCGATCATCAGCGAATTGGCCACGTTGTTGTGCGCGTCGCCCAGAAAGCACAGTTTCATTTCGGACAGCGGCTTCTGCGAATGTTCGCGCATCGTCAGCATGTCGGCCAACGCCTGCGTCGGGTGAAATTCATTGGTCAGGCCGTTCCATACCGGAACGCCCGAGTATTCGGACAGCGTGTGCACGATGTGCTGCCCGTATCCGCGGTATTCGATTCCGTCGTAGATGCGCCCCAGCACGCGGGCCGTGTCTTTCAGCGACTCTTTTTTACCCATCTGCGAACCGGTGGGGCCCAGATAGGTGACCCGTGCGCCCTGATCGTAGGCCGCCACTTCGAACGAACAGCGCGTCCGCGTAGAGTCTTTCTCGAACAGCAGCACGATATTTTTGCCCTGGAGCGTTTTTTTCTCTTTCCCGATGTACTTGTCCGCTTTCAGCCGTGCGGCCAGATCCAGCAGATAACCGATCTCCCCCGGCGTGAAGTCGAGGAGCGTCAACAAACTTCTTTTACTTAAGTCAACCATAACCATTCCGTGAGTTTTTCGATGCTCCGGCTCCGGTTCCGGGCCTGCGGGCATCCGCCGTCCGTGTCCGGGCGGCCGTTCAAATCAGCTTCAAAGATAAAACATAAATTTATAAATCCCTATTCCCCGCGCCGTTTCCTGTTGTCCGACCCGTCGTACCGCAGGATATGCCGGCGCCGCGACCGTCGTCGGCCGGCAGTCCGAAAAGTTCGCCGGTCGGGCGGATGTTGCCTCGATTTTGATAAATTTTGCCTATCTTGCACCGGATTTGGGGCCGGATGCGGCTCCGGACGCACGGCAAGGCGTCCGTTGCGGATGTACAATTATTAAAACCAAAAGAAATATGGGCAAAATCGTGGCGTTGGCCAATCAGAAGGGCGGGGTAGGAAAGACGACCACGGCCATCAATCTGGCGGCCAGCATGGCGGTGCTGGGCAAAAAGGTGTTGCTCGTAGACGCCGATCCGCAGGCCAATGCGACTTCGGGGCTGGGACTCGACATCAACGGAAAGGGGATTTACGACTGCATCACCGGACAGGCGCAGCCGGCGGAGATTATCCTGAAATGTCCGGACGTCAAGAAGCTGGACGTTCTGCCGTCGAGCATCAACCTGGTCGGGGCCGAAACCGAGCTGCTGGAGATCGAAGACGGGCAGCGGAGGCTGAAGGCGATCCTGGAACCGCTCAAACCGCAGTACGACTTTATCCTGATCGACTGTTCGCCGTCGCTCGGGCTGGTGACGCTGAACGCGCTGGTCGCTTCGGACAGCGTGCTGATTCCCGTACAGTGCGAGTATTTCGCGCTGGAAGGGCTCGGTAAACTGCTGAATACGATTAAGATGACCAAAACGAAGCTGAATCCGGGACTGGAGATCGAAGGGTTTCTGCTAACGATGTACGACTCGCGGCTGCGGCTGGCCAACCAAGTGGCCGGCGAAGTGCGGGAGCATTTCGGCGACCTGGCTTTCCGGACGATCATCCAGCGCAACATCCGGCTCAGCGAAGCGCCCAGTTTCGGCAAGCCGGCGCTGTTGTACGACGCTTCGTCGACCGGCAGTATCAATTACCTGAACCTCGCCAAGGAGTTTATTAAGAAAAACAAGAGTTAAGCGATATACGATGAATCCGAAAAACAAGGGCCTGGGCCGGGGCTTGGGCGCAATTTTTGAAATAGAGGGTTCGGCGCTGCCCGAGAAAACGAAGGGAACGGCGTTCGAGGAGATCGAAATCGGACGGATCGTCCCGAACCCGAAGCAGCCGCGCACCCGTTTCAACGAGCAGGCGCTCGACGAGTTGGCCGATTCGATCCGGACGCTGGGCGTGATACAGCCCATTACGGTCAAGAAGGAAGCAGATGGGAGATATATGATTGTCAGCGGAGAACGCCGCTGGAGGGCGTCGCAACTGGCCGACCAGGCGACGATTCCGGCCTACATCCGCGAGGTGGACGACCAGGCGTTGCTGGAGATGGCCATCGTGGAAAATATCCAGCGTCAGGATTTGAACGCGATCGAGGTGGCGCTGAGCCTGCAACGGTTGGTGGACGAATGCCGGCTGACGCAGGATTCGCTGGCGGAACGCGTCGGTAAAAAACGCTCGACGGTAGCCAATTACATGCGGTTGCTGAAACTTCCGGTCGAGGTGCAGTTGGCTCTGCGCGAAGAACTGATCTCGATGGGACATGCCCGTGCGCTGGCCGGGCTCGACGACCCGCAACAACAGATCGCACTGCTCAAAAAGATCGTAAAGAAAGGGTTGTCGGTGCGTCAGGCCGAGGAGCAGGTGCAGAAGATCCGGCAGGAAAAACCCGTCCGGGACGATGCGGACGAGGAGTTCCCCGAGAGCTACGTCCGGCTGGTCGATTACCTGGAGAAGTTTTTTACGCAGGAAATCAGCATCAAAAAGAATAATAAAGGCGGGGGAAAGATCGTTATCGGTTTTGAATCGGATGCGGATATCGAGGCGTTTATCGGCAAATTCAATGAATTTAAGAAGTAACATAGCCGTTTTCGGAAATTTTACGCGGAAGGGCGTTGCGACAATCGTTCTTTCTACGGTGCTGATCGTATCCCAGTCCGGAGTTTCGGCCCAGGAGCCGGGCGTCCGGTACAAGGTGGAGGGGGGCGTCCGCACGTCGTTGACTCCGGCCGCAGCCGACAGCAGCGCGGTCGCGCGGGATTCGATCGTGCGGGAGGCGTCGCCCGTCGAAATCGATACCGCGACTACGGCCCGCGAACGTCGCCGGCTGGAGCGCGAGGCCCGGGATACCGTGACGGTGCGTTACAGCAGGCTGTTCCGCGATACCATGCCGATTTCGCGAGTCTGCGCCATTTCGGCGATCGCACCCGGGTTCGGGCAGCTTTATAACAAACAGGCGTGGAAAATTCCGATTCTGTACGGAACGGTCGCTACGACGGCTTATTTCGCTTTCCAGCAAAACAGTAAATACAAGGGTCTCAAACGTCAGTACGATGCGATGAAGCGCGAGAATGCCACGCAGGAAGAGACCGATCCGATCCAATCGCAGATGATCCGGCACAATACGGCGCGGACGCTGCTGTTCGTCGGAGCCATCGGTTCGTATCTCTATTTTATCGGCGATGCGGCTATCTGCTACAAAGGGCCGGTCAATAGCGTCAAAAAGGCGACTACGCTGTCGACGATTTGTCCCGGCGCCGGCCAGATCTACAATAAAAGTTATTGGAAGATGCCGATCATCCTCGGCGGTATCGCCACGATGGGCTACGTGATCAATTTCAACAACCGCGGGTACGAGCGTTTCAAGCTTGCCTACGATCAGGTTGCCGCCGGCAAACCCGACGAGTTCAACGGTCGTTATACGGCCGACTACCTGCGTAAGCTGAAAAACAATTACCGCCGCAACCGCGACCTTTGCATCATCATCACCGCCGGACTTTACCTGTTGAACATCATCGACGCTCACGTGGATGCCCACATGAAGGATTACGACGTCAGCGACGACCTGTCGATGACGCTCGAACCGACGGTGACGAATTTCTATACGATGCGAACCGGCAATTCGAACGGTTACGGACTCTCCTTTAAACTTCGTTTCTGATGCCGAAATCCCTGACCGCCTTACTGATCCTGACGCTCCTCCCGTTGTTCGCCAAGACCCAGGCGGATCCCAGGGAGCAGCTCAACATCGTCGGTTCTCCGACCGTTTACGACTCGGTCGTCGCAAGTTGGCGGACGGACAATATCAACGAGACGTTCGGGGACTACCTGCGGGACTACATCGAACTCGATACCACGCGCTACCTGCCCGCGGTGTCGACCGTTACCGACAACGTTTGCCGGACGCGGCTCAAAAACATGGTTTCGCCGATCTACCTGCCTTATAACGACATCGTTAAGAAACATATTGTGGCTTACGCGACGACCCATAAATCGGTGACCCGCCGGATGCTCAGCTACGGAAAGTACTACTTCCCGATGATCGAGCACGAACTGGCCAAAAACGGCCTGCCGCTGGAGCTGAAATTCGTTGCGGTGATCGAATCGGCGCTGAATCCGACGGCCACGTCGCCGAGCGGAGCGGTCGGCCTGTGGCAGTTCATGCTGCAAACCGGTCGGCAGTACGGACTCGAGATATCTTCGATGGTCGACGCCCGGCGCGATCCGGTGCAGGCGACGGCCGCCGCCTGTCGCTATATGAAGGATCTTTACGATATCTACCACGACTGGACGCTCGTGATGGCTTCCTATAATTACGGCCCCGGCAATGTGAATAAGGCGTTGCAGCGGGCCGGGGCCAACGCTTCGACTTACTGGGACATTTATCCTTTCCTGCCGAAAGCGACTCGCGACTATGTTCCCGCGTTCGTAGCGCTCGCCTATCTGTACTATTATCATTCCGATTACGGGGTCGTCCCGTTCGCTTCGCCGCTGCCGTTGGCAACCGATACGGTGATGGTCAGCCGCCGGATCGACTTGAACCGCGTTTCGGAAAAATTGAACTTGCCGTCCGAATTGGTGAAGTTGCTGAATCCGCAGTATAAGCAGGATGTCATTCCGGCTACCGTGAAAAGTTATCCGCTGGTGCTGCCGCAGCAGGAGGTCTGTCGTTTTATCGAGTGCGAGCAGGCGCGTCTTGCGCAGGCCGACACGTTGCCGGCCGATACCGTTTCGGACGGACGACTGACAGCGTCCGCCGCTTCATCGCAACAGGGCGGTTCGAACGGAGACGGTTATTCCGGCCCCGATCCGTTGACCTATAAGGTCAAAAAAGGCGATACGCTCGGAGCCATCGCGCATAAATATAAGGTGACGGTTTCTCAATTGATGAAGTGGAATCAATTGAAAAACAGTAATCTGAAAATCGGACAAACCCTGAAAATCATTCGCTGACGATGATCGAGAACGATACGATAGCCGCCGTTGCCTCCGGGGTCGGGGGAGCCGTTACGCTGATCCGCGTCAGCGGCGGCGGAGCCATTGCCGCCGGCGACCGGATCTTCCGCGGGGTACGCGGCCGGCGGCTGGCTGATGCCCGGGGGTTTACGATCCTTTACGGGACGATCCGCGACGGCGAAACGGTTGTCGACGAAGTGCTGGTTTCGGTATTCCGCGCTCCGCACTCCTATACCGGCGAGGATATGATCGAAGTTTCGTGCCATGCGTCGGCGTATATTCAGCGCGAAGTCATGCGGTTGCTGGTCGAGTCCGGAGTACGGACGGCCCAACCCGGCGAATTTACGCTGCGGGCATTCCTGGCCGGTAAAATGGACCTTTCGCAGGCCGAGGCGGTGGCCGATATGATCGCGGCCGACAACCGGGCAGCCCATGCGCTGGCTTACGAGCAGATGCGCGGCGGTTATTCGGACGAGTTCGGGCAATTGCGCGGCCGGTTGCTCGAACTGGTGTCGCTGGTCGAACTCGAACTCGACTTCGGCGAGGAAGATGTCGAATTCGCCGATCGCACGCAGTTGCTCGACGTGCTGTCGTCTGTCGGGCAGCGGGTGGATCGCCTGATCGCTTCGTTCGGGCTCGGCAACGTATTGAAAAACGGAGTGCCCGTTGCAATCGTCGGGGTTCCGAATGTCGGGAAGTCGACCCTGCTGAATACATTGCTTTGCGAAGAAAAAGCGTTGGTTTCGGATATCGCCGGCACGACGCGCGACGTGATCGAGGATACGCTGAACATCGACGGCGTGACGTTCCGGTTTATCGATACGGCCGGGATTCGCCGTACGGACGATCCGCTCGAGAGTCTGGGGATCGAACGTACGTTCGACCGGATCGGCCGGGCGTTGGTAATTCTGTTGCTGACCGACGCGCGCGACAGCGTGGACGATATCTATGCGCAGTACGCTTCGCTCTCTTTCAAGGCGGGGCAGCGTATCGCACTGATTTTGAATAAGTGCGACTGTCTGCCGGACGAAGAGCTACGGCAGAAAAGGGAACGACTCTCGTCGAAAATCCCGCATCTTGTCCTTCCCCTGTCGGCCAAGCGGCAAATCAACCTGGACGAGCTGACCGATTTTTTGAAACGGAGCGTCGATTCCGAGACCCTAAACGGCGACCGGATCGTGGTTTTCAACAGCCGGCACCATGAAATCCTGCTCCGCGCGCGCGAAGCGTTGCAACGAGCTCGTGAAGGCATCGAATCCGGACTCGCCGGAGACCTGCTGGCGCAAGACATCAGAGAAGTTTTACATTGTATAGGCTTGATTACCGGTGAAATAACGACGGACGATATCCTCGGGTCGATTTTTTCTAAGTTTTGCATCGGTAAATAACTGTGTGTAATTAATTGATTATCAATATATTACATAATAAACAATGAAAAATAAAAGAAGGGACAATCCAACTTAGATAATATTGATAATCAACACATTAAACACACAGGAATAATAAAGTATTGTATCAATTTTTCATGATTTTGTCCCCCGTTTGTTCCCTGAACGGATACAAGAGACAAAATTCTGTCCCTCATGCAATTTAACGGTGGTAAATAGACAAATTTTATCAGTACCTCTTAAACTTATCCAAATTACAGATAATATCCAAATAGGACTGAATTGTTTTTCAGCCAAAATATATTCTGATAATCAAGCGATTGGTATATCTGAATATAACAACAGAAATCATCGCCAATGAGATTTCATATAATACATTTGATAAATATTCCAAACCATTATTGCGAAGTATTCGAATAATAGTACATTGAATATCCTCTTAAGTCTCACAGCGATTGTTATAGGGTAATTTGATGAATTCAATAAAAAATATTTGGAGTATTGCGAGATTATTCTGTACATTTGCACCACTTTTGAAAATTTATGATGCTGCAAAATAGAATGAACATATTATCTCAAACGACAATTCGAGGCAACAAATGCTTCGGAGTTCGGTCGTATGTTCTTCATGTTTGGAGCATTGAAACGTCTGCAAATTTCATAAATACTTTCCAGCGAACACATATAGGAGATAAGATGCGATAGATGCTCGTATCTTGATCTTAGAATAAACAACAGAGAAGAGTTGGAGAGTCCTTACCGAACTTTCCAACTATTTTGTTTTATGCCCATTGGTGACTGTTTGCTCCGTGCAATTCCTCTCCCGTCATTTCCGTCCAATGAGCGTAAGAACATCCAATTTATTAATTAACCGCACAGCGATGTGCACAAAAGAGAGCAAAATGAATTACAAGTTTGACGGAAGCAAGGTATATTTTACATCGGACACACACTTTTATCATTCGAATATCATTAGCTTTTGCAAGAGGCCATTCAAAAATGTAGAAGATATGAATGAAACACTGATCGAAAATTGGAACCGGGTAGTTAGTCAAGATGATATCGTGTTCCATCTGGGGGATTTTTGTCTGGGAGGATCCCATGAATGGACCAAGATTCTTAACAGACTGAATGGGAAAATCTATCTTGTTCTCGGTAATCATGACATGAAAAATATCAGGCAAGGGTACACCAGCAGATTTGAATTGGCAATCATGCAAATGCACATAGAGGTCGACAAGCAGAAAATCTACCTATACGTGGCAACTGTTCGGACACGTGCATACGAGCAAATATAACACGGGAAAAGACGCTTCACGGCTGGATATGATTTTCCCGACGCAATATGATGTGGGAGTGGATAATAATGACTTTACTCCGGTCTCATTCGCGCAGGTAAAAAGGATAATCCAAAAGCAGGTTGAACAATCGAATAAAAAACAGTAATATGAAAATACAATACATGAGCGATCTGCATTTTGAGTTTCGGGAGAACAGCAGATACATAAAACATAACGAATTCCCGGTAACGGGCGATATACTCGTATTGGCCGGAGATATTTTCTATCTGAAGGACAAAGTCTCCCCTTTATCAAGATTCTGGAAATGGGCATCGGAGAACTACCGACAAGTACTCATTATTCCCGGCAATCACGAGTATTACAATTATTGTGATGTGATGGAACGGGGATTACAATGGCGATGGATGTTCAAAGAGAATGTCGGTTATTATCAAAATCAGGTATTGAGAATAGACGATACCGATTTCATAATGAGCACACTCTGGTCGCATATCGAACCGGCAGACGAATATTTCGTTTGGAAAGGACTTAACGATTTCCGTCAGACCATGTATAAAGGGAAACTGCTCCAAACGGAAGCATATAATCAGATGCATGACTTCTGTTTAGGTCATATCAAAAAAAGTCTTGCCGAAAGTACGGCAAAACACACAGTGGTCGTAACTCACCACCTGCCTACTTTGCAGGTTGTTGCTCCTCAGCATAAAGATTCCGTATTGAACAGTGCCTTTGCCAGTGAATACGGAGACCTGATCGGTAACAGCCGGATCGATGCATGGATTTACGGACATTCGCATACCAATATCGACACAGAAATCGGGAGTACAAAAGTGATTTGCAACCAGATGGGATATGTATTTGAAAACGAGCATATAATCAACGGATTTGATCCGGGTAAATTTTTAACGATTGAAAACGAATGAGATATGGAACGACATAAGATAGAACCACATAAGAAGACAATCTTTACCAAGCATCTTTTCATAGACTTGGCGAAAGAATGCGGATTGAATGCTGCGATATTCGAACAGCTCGGAAGCGGGCGCGATACAGAAATCGTGGTTGATAACGATACATTGAAGATGTTAGTTAAACTTCAGGAGCAATTTGCCCGACTGGAAGAGATGGGTAACGATGAATACAGGGGATTTTATATCGAATTGCCCCGCCCTACTCCGGAAGAATGGGGAGATTGCGAAGCGTCGATTGCAGACGGAGAATATGAGAGCAAGGAAGAATACCTCCGGGATTGGGAATTGTCAAATCCCAGAGAAACGGTATGGTATCATGTCGGCTCCGCCAGATACAAAGAAAAGCGTACCATACAATTCACGGATAGGAAACACTCGTATTTTACTATTGCGAATTATTCCCGATATGGAGACAGAATAGGTGATCGTTTCTACCCCGAATGGCAAAGGGATTTCTTGGCAGAGTTGGCCTTATATTTTCATAAGCTAATCGATGCTATCATATAAGATCCGGAGAGGTTCAATGATTATGTGGCGAAGCATCTTCTTTACCAGCAGCGAGACGGAAGAATTGCGAGAAAGGAGTTCAACAGAATCGAATCGAGATTTAAAATTGAGGTCGAAGACGAGACGACGGTAATAAAAGCA
Organism: Candidatus Alistipes pullistercoris; assembly: GCF_027665465.1. Lineage (NCBI taxonomy): Bacteria > Pseudomonadati > Bacteroidota > Bacteroidia > Bacteroidales > Rikenellaceae > Alistipes > Candidatus Alistipes pullistercoris. Next base: position 151,996 of record NZ_JAQDED010000004.1, read on the forward strand.
CTGGAGGATTCCGTCTGCAAGAATTTCGGACAGCCGTTAGATACAATGACGATACGTTCGTATTGCAAATACTATCGAATCGCTCATGAAGCCTATGACCGGTATTTGAAAGGTTTGATACTACACGAAAGATACGTACCCTTCCGAATGGAGTACCATTGGAATTACAAGATGTCGCATATTACAACATGGTTACATTCTGTGATTTGCAGGATAAATACGATCTCGACAGTGAGACGGATTTCAACAAATTCGCCTCGAACCATTATGGGGAACTGGGGTTGTCGCGGCTGAACATACTCGCTTCGAATTTTGACAGTCCCGGATGGAGAATCATTGTTTCCAATAGCTACTCGGCGTATGCGGATGTTGCGGTAGAAGTCGCCACTGCGCTTTACAAGTCTGGCATTCCTTTGGAAATACACGACGCTGGCAAACTTTTGCGAATACTCAAGGAGGAGGATCATGTGAGATTGATTCCGTACACATTTCACGATTACATGGGCCATCATGAAGAAGGGACCGTTTATCAACTTCCATGGGAGTACGAATGCATGGATAGCGAAGAGAATTCTTTATCATTGGAATAATACCATGAAATTATCTCCCTGGCAGAATGGGGAAAAATTAAAGAAATAAGAATCAACAAGAAACGGAATAAAAGACAATTGAGTTGAGTTACGATGTTAAAAATTCAAAATATCGGCACTATTTTGAATTAGTGCCGATATTTGGTTTTATTTGTCCCCGGAAACAGCTATAATATGAATAACGAAACAGTGACATCCATACTAAATTGCTGATACCCATCATAATTTCAGTATAGAGGACTTGTTTGCCTTTCTGCAAAAAAATTGGCATAAACAGGTCTTCCTTGTCATGGTATCTGTTCAAGCTAGTGAATGAAAATAGGCTGGTTAGAACCGGGCGTGGAATGTACGCCGAAGTAATGAAACAGACCTTTGCCCCCAAACCAGTAAAGGAAGTAAAGGAGATTTATGAACTATTACATGCCAATTTCCCATTTGCGAAATTCTGCGTCTACCAAGGAGAGATTATCGCACCTTTGCAACATCATCTTTCATCTAACCGCATCATCTATGCGGAAACGAACAGAGACTCGACAGAAACCGTTTTCAATTTTCTGAAAGGCAAGCAGCGTAATGCTTATCTGCGTCCTGATAAGAAAATGATATACCGATATGTGGATTTGGATAGCCGTGTCTTTTTTGTGAAAATCTTATCTCAGAGGCTCCTTTGCAAAAGGTATCTGGAGTTCCCATGCCCACGCTGGAAAAACTATTGGTGGATATATTAAGGTAAGCTAAAAAGAATCTATTTAATACCTCATGTCGCTATCCATTAATTCTTAGCCTTGGACAATACCCAACAAATGAAAAAGAAATTCGCCTGTTTTTATCTTTTTATCGCATAATATTTTATATCTTCGTAAATAAAAACGGTACAGTATATAATGAACAAACCCATGAACCGAATCAAAGAAGTGCTTGAAGAGAAAGGCATAAAACAGACTTGGTTGGCAGAGAAGCTTGGAAAAAGTTTTTGTATTGTCAATTCATACGTCTGCAATCGCCGACAGCCAAGTTTAGAGGTGCTGTTTGAGATAGCCCAAATACTTCAAATTGATCCCAAAGAATTAATAAAAAGTACAAAATAGTATATATGGAACTCCAGATTAACGGCAACAAAATATTTGCTCCTCTGAAAAATAAAGAGTTGGTTCTAACTCCCGAAGAGAGAGTTCGTCAGGAATACATCTGCCGGCTTGTTAATGTCTATGACTACTCGCTTGATCAAATGGCTCAGGAAGTTCAAGTGAGTAATTCTCATCGTGGGCTGGGTAAAGCTCGAGCCGATATTGTAATATGGAAGTCTTCATCAGATAAGAAGGATGACGCTTCTGCTATAATCGTTATAGAGTGCAAAGCCGAGCATATTACAATTCAAGAAGAGGATTATTATCAGGGATATAACTATGCATCTTGGGCTGGAGCGGATTTCTTTGTTACCACCAACCTGAAGGAGACTCGTATATTCAAGGTCGTTAAAGGAAAAATTCCAAAACGGCTTGAAGAGATTGTTGATATCCCCAAAGCCGAAGATCTGACCAATGCAAAAAAGATCAGGGAATTATTAAGTCAGACCAAAGCGTTTACGCGCGATGAATTCAGTAGGCTGCTTTTTAAATGCCATAATATCATACGAAACAACGACAAGTTGTCGCCGGAAGCAGCGTTTGATGAAATCAGCAAGGTCCTCTTCATTAAAATCCGATATGAACGAGATAATACCGGTACTCAGATTTTTTCAAAAGAGGAATTTACGAAACTACGAGAAGCCTACGACAAGACAAAGTCCAAACAAAGTCTGCCTTTTTATCAGCAATTATTCGAGCGTACAAAGGAGGACTATGCAAAAGATGGTCTATTCGAATCCAATGATACGATAAAGATTAAAGAGGCAAGTTTTGAGGCAATAGTTAAAGAACTCGAAGTGTACAATCTCTCCCGTACGGCAGATGATGTGAAAGGTATTGCCTTCGAGAAATTCTTAGGGAAAACCTTTCGCGGAGAGCTGGGCCAATTCTTTACGCCTTGCACCATTGTCGATTTCATGGTAGCATTACTTGACCCTGAGGAAGGTGAAATCATCTGCGACCCCTGTTGTGGTAGCGGAGGGTTCTTAATCAAGACCTTCGAGTATGTGCGCGAGAAAATTGAAAAAGACATACAAAAAGTTAAAGAGCAGATCAAAGCCCAGCTTTTCAATGAAAGCTATGAGACTCTGAGCGAAAAACAGAAATCAGCTATTGATGAACAGGTCAATGCCTATTTTGCTGCCCTTAACAAGGAACTTGATACCGGTAATTCAAACAGCCGTTTACAGAATCTATCCAGCAACTGTATCTATGGTACGGACGCCAATCCACGCATGGCACGAACCGCAAAGATGAATATGATTATGCATGGAGATGGACACGGAGGCGTTTATCACCACGACGGATTGTTAAATGTCAATGGTGTTTTTGAAAATCGTTTCGATGTGATTCTCACCAATCCGCCATTTGGTTCTCGCGTAGAAAAATCGCTGGAAATAACAGAAGCTGATGTGGAAACCGATGTGCAGAAGATTGCCGCATACGAGAAGAAATATGGTAAAGAGGTATATCAACAGGCCAGGAGCCAGATCAATGACCACATAGGGGATTCTGTACTGGATTTATATACGGTTGGCAAACTTAGCGGGCTGACCGAAGTATTATTTATCGAACGTTGTATCCGCTTGCTTAAGCCGGGTGGACGTTTGGGCATTGTCTTGCCGGAAGGAGTTCTCAATAACACTAATTTGCAAGCTGTACGCGAACTTTTCGAGGAAATGGCCAAAATAATTTTAATCACCTCTATCCCGCAAGACGTATTCATGGCCTCTGGGGCTACGGTAAAACCCAGCTTACTATTCTTCAAAAAGTTTACGACCGAAGAGCGGGCCCAGTTCGATGCAATTAAACAGGCGGCGACCGAAGAGGTAGGCTCCAAGTATCAATCGCAACTTGATAAGATTGATTCATTCCTGGCGGAACGGGGTAATTCTGCAGAGGAAAAGAAAGCAAAGAGGGCTGAAAGGCGTGCGTTAGAGACGAAAATTGCAGCCGAAATATGGGCGATCGTTAAAGAAAAATTTGATTATACTATCCCCATCGCCCAAGTAGAAAAAGCAGGCATTACGACAACCGGTGCCGAATGCGAGAATCAATTAATCGATTTGCTCGAAGAGTTTACGCCTTATCGCAAGAAGCATCATATGTGGGCCTCAAATGAGTTGAAATTTCACTATGAGATAGTCGATAATAAAGTCGTTCGAACCGATCAAGATGGCAATACGAAGGAGTTATGTTAAAGAGTAAAAGCACATACAAGTATTTGGATTTTGTAAAGTTATCGCAACTTTACAACTGGAGTGTGCAGTATCTGAATGACTCCAAAATCCGATTCACTACCAAATACCCGCTGGTTCAGATTAAAGAGTTCCTGACCCGTAATAAAACAGCTATTGAAATACAGGACGATGTATATTACAAGCGTGCCACCATTAAGGTACGCAACGGTGGAATCTTTCTGCGAGATACAGTTATAGGGAGTAAAATTGGCACAAAAAATCAATTCGTGATTTCCAAGGGACAATTCCTGTTGTCCAAGATAGATGCTCGTAACGGTGCATTTGGCGTTGTCCCAGAGGAGTTAGATGGAGGAATCATAACAGGTAATTTCTGGACTTTTGATGTAGATTATTCAAAAGTAAACCCACATTATTTAGCATTACTCACGACAACGAATGAGTTTATTGAATTCTGCGAACAAGCAAGTAATGGTACGACCAATCGCCACTATTTGCAGGAACCTCTGTTTTTAGATATAAAGGTTCCTCTTCCCTCACTAGCAGAACAAAATAAGTTGGTGGAGGAGTATAATGCTATAATTGAAGAAGGGAATAAAATAGACATCCAAATTGAATCAATTCGACAAAAAATACAATCGTATTTATTAAATGCCATCGGCATAAAAGATAGTAATAACCTTGAGAATAATAAGACTGCAGAATGTCAATATAAATACCTGAAATTCACAAATTTATCCGACATAAACAGATGGGATTATTGGAACCAGGAGCAGTCAATAACAACCTTGCTCCATACTACAAAATACCCCATAGTTACGCTTGGATCTTATAATCTAATACATAGAAAATGGGTGCGAGACTCTAATACTTTCAGATATGTGGAAATAGGAAGTGTCGAACCCTTGCGTGGTATTGTCAATGCAGAAGAGCTTAGTACGGATAAAGCGCCAAGCAGAGCTACTCAAATTATAAAAGAAGGAGATCTGATTATTGGTACGACGCGACCATACTTGAAGAAATTTGCAATAGTTCCTTCTGAATATGATAGTTGTGTTTGTTCGTCAGGTTTTCAGGTAATCGCAGCTAACAAGAATTACAATCTGAATTTCCTGTATGAGTATTTGCATACATATTTGGCAATAAATCAATTTGAATTTTATATGACCGGAGCCCTATATCCGGCGATAACAAACAAAGATTTAAAAAAAGTATTAGTACCATTCCCTCCTTTAGAAATTCAGAATGATATAGTACAGTATATTCAGGTTCTGAAAGAAAAGGTACAATCACTAATACAGCAGGCTAGTATAGCCCACACAATCGCAAAAAAAAGATTTGAGACCCAAATATTTTAAATAATATGACACGTGACGAATTGAATAATATTGCAAATCAGGTTCAAAAAACGAAACGGCCTGTGCCAATAACTAAACGCGAATTAATTAATTCTCTCGGATGTGAAAAACGCACTACAGGAAATATTGCATACATTAATTCATGGCTTGATAAATATAATTTAGTCACAGTCCCCAATTATGCTGATGGATATATAGACGATGTTACAGAATTGAAGTTTAAATATTCCATTAAACCAGATAGGTTCCAATTATATTCTCTTAATATAGGAGAATATAAAAACCTACATCAATTATGTATTGATTTTGAATCAACTGACAAATACTGCTGCCTAATCGGGTTAAATGGGTCCGGAAAAAGTAATGTTTTAGAGGTCATAAGTGCCATTTTTTATAGTCTGTACCATATTGCCACCTTGGTAGATGGGCTCAGAAAATACCCATGTCCATTTAAATATCGAATTAGCTATATCAATGATAATGAATTTTATGAGATCATTGATGGTAGATTAAAAAATGGGAATAAAGTAACATTAGATATTTTACCCAAAAATATCCTTGCTTCATATAGTGGGGAAGATACAAGGTTATGGAAAACATATTATAAGCCTATATATGAAAAGTATTGCAGCAAAATGACTGCTACTCAGGGATTTATTCCTCTATTTATGTTTTATATAAGTCGGCATGAATGGGATATTTCTCTATTAACACTGCTGTATTCTGAGGATATTGACGTTGTTAAGTTTGTTGCAGGAATAACAAAAGGTGCTGAATGCAAAATATCTTTTGAGTATAATAATACCAATATAAAGAAGTGGGACGGAACAGAAATCGAAGGTTTTATAGAAAAATTAAAAAAAAAGTCTACTTATAATATCGAATCGTTTAGGGCGACAATAAATGAAATTAATTTTATTGATCAGCCTAGTACTCTATTTTACTGTCTATGTAAATGCCGAACAGAAAGTGATAATCAAATTATACAAAGAATAAACATTGAATTTATAAATAAGGGAAACATTGAAGGTCTCAGCAAAGGAGAAAAAAAGTTAATCAATGCTAATACCATAATTCATATTCTTTCTGCTCCTAATAGTTTGTGTCTTTTTGATGAGCCTGATTCACACATTCATATTGCAAGAAAAGATGAATTAAAAGAATTGATTAATACAGAGAACCGCTATAGTATAGTTACAACCCACTCTCCCGTATTTGTGAATTGTCTTTGCGATGAAAATATTCGGTATTTGAAAGATGGCAAGATTGAAGATCTGGAGAGGAGCAAAAAATTATCACTTTTATCTGGCGGAGGCATTTCCATTTTTGAAGGTTCTTTAATATTAGGGACAAAAAAAATTCTAGTTGTCGAAGGCCCCTATGATAAAAAATACCTTGAAAAGGCTATTTCAATTTTTGCAAAAAGAAATTCTAAATATAAAGCTCTTAAACAAATTGCTATTATCCCAGCCGGAAGCGCAGGAAACGCAAAAACAATGTATGATGATGTTTTATCTAAACAAGTTGACGGATTAGAACTAATAGCTTTCCTATTCGATTATGATAAAGGAGGATTGGAGGGGTGGAAAAATATTGGCAATATAAAATCTGAGAAAGTAATTCCCATATTTTATCAGGACAATTATGCAAAAGAATACGAAACCAGTATAAAAAATATAGCAGATAAAGATTCGTATATGGTCGAAGATTTATTTTCACCGGAATCATATAAAGAAAAAGTCGAATATATTCATAAAAAGAATACACATAAAGAGTTCCGGTGCAATGACCAAGGTAAAACGACGGAAGCAATAAAAAAGCATATTGAGAACCATTACTCTCAATTTAAAGACGAATGGTTTGATGGATTCAAACCTGTATTGGATCAATTAATTAGTATTTTTAAATTATAGCCATGGGCAAAACAGTAACTACATATTTGATTGACGGAGATCCAAAGGGGACGCAGTATGCATTTATCAGCAACAAGATTTGTCAGATGTTTGTGATTCCGCGTTCGAACCTGGCCTATCTGAACGAGCAGGAGAAACTGCACAAGCCGGCGTTTTATATCCTGATTGGAGAAGATGAGACGACAAAACCGCAAGCCTATATCGGAGAGACCGAGAATTTTAAGGAACGGGTAAAAGACCACGACAGCAAAAAAGCATTTTGGCAAAAAGCACTTGTCTTTGTCTCGAAAGACGAAGATATGACCAAAGCCGACGTGCAATATCTGGAATATCGTGCGATTGCTGAGGCCAAGCGGTCGAACTCGTTCGTGCTAAACGAAAACAAACAGGTTCCCAAAGCGCCGAATCTTCCCGAGCATCAGCGGGATGCTATGGATGAATTTTTTGACGACATTAAGTTCCTTGCGTTATTCATTGGTTGTGGCATCTTTGAAATATCTCAGCCCAAGGAAGAACATCTGTTCTATACAAAGGCCAGAGGCTGTAATGCAAAAGGATTTTATAATTCCGCAGGGTTTACAGTATTAAAGGGCAGCATCGTAGCCAATAATTGTGTCCCCTCTTTTACATGGAAAGCAAAGAGGGAAAGAATGGTCGAAGAATATGCGACTTTGAATAACGGCATTTGGACGATGGACTCGGACAAGACCTTCTCCAGTCCCAGTACCGCCGCCGATTTCTGCACAGGTCGGCCATCCAATGGATGGAACGAATGGAAAGATAAGGATGGGAATACATTGGATTTGGTATATAGAAAGCAGTTGGAATAAAATAATTACCTTCTTGTAGGATGAGCAATCTACTATATATTTATTGATTAACTTTACAAAAAGCATATTTTATTTATCATACTGATAACACATTGGTCATCATCAAGAGTATAGACATTGTGTGCCTCTCTTGTGGTTTTATCCCAATGCCACCATTCATGCAAATCTGCTGATTTTGTTGCAGACATAATAAATGAATTGAGAACAATCTGCTTATCACCTGCTGTCGGTGCTAACTGCTTTTCCAAATCCTTGATTGTTTTGTAAAATTCAATCTTAGGGTCATCAGGCATAATACGAAGCAAACCTTTCGGGTCGACAAATGTGATATATTGCTTTTCAGGTGTGTCTATCCATAAGATATAATCAGGATAGAAATTACCTGCAACAAAGAATCCCATACCCACCTTACTTTTATTTCTTAGAAGATAAAGAGATTTGTTTTCAAGTACATCACCATTATTCTCTGTAAATTCCTTCAGATAATCAACAAACAGCTTTTCATCTTCATTCAAACTGACAGGGGTAATCTGTATATTGGTATTTCCCTTTTTCAAGCACACCAATGGCGCATACAAGTGAGAACGGAAATCGAACAGACACAGATTTTTGTTGAAGTCAAACTTCTTTTCGTATTCGTTCAATCCATTATTATCTGTAAGAATAGATTTTATATCTTCAATGAATTTATCCAATTCTTCACCAGTGGTATCTAAGCTATTTTGTGGTGTAACGGTGAAGGTATATTCATCTACAAAATTATTGTCAGTAGCCGAGATTTCTTGGAATTCAAGCAATGGTGCTTCCCATCTTTCTTGCTCGAATTTGCAGAATTTGTCCATATAAGACTTTAATGCCATAATCGCATAATCTGTGGCATACTCAATTTTGCGAATTGAATCTATTTCAAGTTGCTTTTCTGGAATAATTAGTTCATACCAACCATCTGTTTCAAGAATAGGTTTCAGCTTGTTTCTATCAATGCTGATATTGAAATAAGACTTCTCATTCTTGTATTGCTGAATCTCATCAAAAATGCGATAATAATCAAGCAAGGCAAGTGTTGACGCTGGAATCGTGAATCTTGTATCAATCATCTGAATATTCATTTTTAATGAGCCTGATGATTCAATGGATTGAATCTTGCTTCGGCAATCTAGTACCGACTTGTTACGAACAAGGTATCGCATGAAGTCTTCTTTGGGTACATCGAGCACCATACGTCGTGCTTGCTTCTTGAAATTCTTCCCGTCCTTTACTTTTATGACACGGAGTTTCTTTGTCTTCACTTCATCATAACGGTTGACTACCGGCAGAGTCACTTCGATAATATCATCATTGGTTGGAGCGCCTTCCTGTTCAAGGAATTTCTTGAAATCCTCCATATATTGCGCCTTCACACCGAAAATGGTAAGTGTTTCTACGCAATTCATATATCGCAAAGGCTTTACTGAGGTATCGTCAAGGCATGTAGACCTTTTTAGCATTCCTTTATATCCTTTCAAACGAACACCACGACCAAACAACTGAATTGCCTGCGAACCTTCACCTTTGGCAAAATTTATCAATCCCATTGTAGACACACGCCAGCTGTTCCATCCTTCGGTAAACTTTCGTGAACCGATAAGTATTCTAACCTTTGATTCTTTATCGTTGATGCTACTGAATAATGAAGTAGAAACGAATTCTTCGCTTCTGCTTACTATTCCCTTTGCTTCACAAGCCTTAATAAGATTAGCTGTATCTCCAATGTTTATCACACCAAAATAATCACCATATTCGCCAATCTTCATTGCAATTTCGCCTTGCACTTGCTTTATGGCTTCAATGTGCAATCGTGGAGCATCGGCAACAGTGTCGGTATTGAATATCAGATGAAGCATATCTTCATATAGCACTTGCGCTGATGGTAATTGGCCATACACATCTATTAGCGCATTGAAATCGTGTGAAAATAGATCACGTCCATATTTATCGGCAAGACCTGTTTCTTCTGACTTCACTTGCTCTATACAACGGATGCTTTCTTGTTTGTTACGAACAAATCTGTCGATAAAACATAACACTTCCTGAACATCACTTAACTCATCTTTTGATGTTGATGCCGTTACACGGTTTCCAACAAACACTAATAATGGATTCTCTATATTGAAAGGAATCAGTTCGGTTCGTTTTTCAATAGAATACTTCACTTGTTGGAAGAAGGAAAGCAAACAACCTATCAAATACAAATGACGGTGATTATCATCAATACCTGCTCTGAGGTTATAGATACGATAATCTTTTCCATAGCCATCGCCATAGAAATATTTGTATGAGTAGTCCATTATTATAGACTTGCCATATTCCGCTACCATCTGCCTGTCTTCCTTTTTTGAAGATGTGGCATTCAGTGCTTGTTTAAATGTAGCTGAGTACTCAAAGGCAAAACCTTCTTCGCTTAAGCGTGTACGATAGTCGTACCAAACACCGTCTGTTGAAGACATGCCACGATGGGCTTCATCCACAAGAACAAGGTTATTGCGTTCAAAGCTGTCTACCGATACGGTTTTCACTTTGCCTTCTTCCTTGAGTTTGTTCATATCAATGATGGCAATACCTTCATTTTGTCCGCTAGACATACCGCCACCATCTTTGTTGAAGATAGTGGCTTTAATTCCAGAAAGAGTAAGTTCATTTAAATGTTGTTTACTCATTCCTTCATTTGGCGAAAGCACAATAATTTTATTGATAGCGATACCGCCGTTTATTCGTTTTGCTCGCTTCAAATAGAATATAAATTGCTTTATGTTGATGTGCATTAAAAGTGTCTTACCACTACCTGTAGCACACATATACGCTAACTTGTTCATTGAGCTAATGGTATATGGTTCCATCGCAAGAGCACCCAATGTTCTTGCGTTTTCGCTATCAATGAATTCGTTAAGCGACTTGCAGAAGGCTGATCTGTCTGCAAAGTAGTTGTCGAGATACATCTCAGTGAATAACAGGGAGATGTATTGAAAATACTTCAGGCTGATTCCACCACGGTTTTCTCCAATTTCTTTTGTATACCGACAGATTCTCTCATCGTATTCTCGCAACTTGTCTGTTGTGATACTACAATGTTTCATCTTTGCTATCTGTGCTATGTAGTGATGAAAATGAGTATTGCCATTTTCATCCAATCCTTCATATTCAATGCTGTTGAGCTTGTTACCCAAACTTTTCAGTTCGGTGGTGCCTATCTCACCAAGAAAGTAACGGAATAAAACCAAATAGGTTTCAAAGCTGACTGATGGTGAACTTTTCTTTTTTGCCATATTTCGTTATTCCTCCCACATTCGTTTATTGAATTCTGTTTCGATAAGCACCACTTTCCATTGCTCATCGTCAAGACGCAGATTCTCAAGGTTGTTATCCCCATTGATATATATTACATCAAACTCACGGTCGGCAGGATTGATGCGATATTTCGAAAAATAGGCATCCAGTGCAGCATTGCTCGTTAGAATATTATCTTGATTAATGTTACGCCATATAATCAGAGCTTTACGACCATCTGGTAATGTTCCTTCTATCTGACGAAAGCTATATATGCCATTTTGGTCTTTTTGCAAATCAACTGCACCCTCATATGGAGGATTAACAGCTTCTTTGGTTGAGAAGTAGGAGATTGAAGATTGACTATGAACAGAAAGACCAATAAGGTAATTGAAGGTTTCAACGACATCAACTTGTCTTTCTTTGCATTCATTCTTCTCTGTAATCTTCATATTATACTCAAATGGAGTGATGAAAGCCTCAAGGTTAAGCAAGCTGCCTTTTGATTCCATATCAAGCATATAGCCTATTAGGTATTCATCTCCTAAGTTGGATCCGAAGAATGAGCCTTTATTTTCAAGCGTAATATTAGAAAGAGCATCCTCGTAGCTTTCAAGTTTCACATATTTCATCATTTGGGATATGCCACTTATTCGATCAGTTGGATACCCATCTTTCCAATTTGATCCATATATCACTTTCTTAATACGTGGAAGGGTTACAGAATTAAAATACTCCCCCATTTCAACAAGAATATATTTTCTGTTACAATTATTACTTCTATTCAATTCAATTACAGCATGACCTGTTGTTCCAGAACCAGCAAAAAAATCTAAAACGAGTCCTTCGGATGATGAACCAACAATGATATTGTCTTCAACTGTATATAGACTTTTAGGATAATTGAAAGGATTGTTTGGTATTATGTTTTCCAAAATGTTAGTGCCTTTCGAAGATGCATCGTATTTATCTCCCACCCAAATTGATTTTGGAGTTACTTCAATATCAGCAAAATCATATTGATATACAGCATAACCATCCTTTACTTTTTTGCAAAATAAAGTACCATTTGAAATACCTTTTACGCAACTATCATATCCCCATCTCCAGCGAAGAAATTCTCCTTTTCCACTATTAGGGAGAATTGCATAGTATCCTTTATCTGTGTAGGATTTTATTACATCATTAAGATATGCATCGTTAAAAGAATCAGTATCTTTGTTATATATATTAATGTAATTATCTTTTGGAATCACGAAAAACTCTTTTGTCTCTGGATGAAAAAAGAAAGGGAAAAACATATAAGGTCTTTCATATCTAAATTTTCCTGTCCCTGTTCTTTTTAGTGGCAATTCCCTTAATGCTTCACCTCCTTTTGATTTAGAGAATTTCTTTGACAGTTCATCGTCAGATAGGATAAAGTTATATGTTTCAGCATATTGTTTGTTTTTTGCATATATGATTGAATAATCATGAGCTTGAGCTATGAATCCTTGATCTCGCCCTTTTGGATTTGTAAAAATCGCAATATTAGAGATAGCGTTGTTCGCTCCATACACAGAGTCCAAACAACAACTTAAATATCTCATTTCATAGTCATCGATAGCCATCTCAATAATTCCAGTATCTTTTAAAAGCGCTTTGCTATTAATTAAACGACTATGAATCAATGATAACCAGCTAGAATGTTCATAACCATTTTTATAAAGTATTTTACTTGCATCTGTATTATAGGGAGGATCGATATAAATGCAATCTACTTTTTCAGTATTCCCTTGAAGAAGCAAATTGATAGCTTGGTAATTATCACTATTAATCATCAACCCATTAGTTTTCTCATCTATATCATCTATAGACGCAATTAGACGATCTCGGAATGTGGTTGAAAAATTCTTTGTATCAACAATCAAGTTCTGATTCTCCTTCAAAAAATCTATGCTTGGAGGATTTGTAAATGCTGTTGTATGTAGATCTCCTTTGATTTCATCAATAGCATACATATCAATCCATTCTTGAATCTGCGGCTTGTTATCTGCTATCTCTTGATAGAACGATTCATCAATATGGTCGAGGGTGATACACCAATTTGTTTCCACCACAAACTTCTTCTTCAGCCAAAGTTTGCGCTGGAAATTCTCTATCTGCGCCAAGAATGTGATTATCTCCTTACCGATACGTTTTACCGCACGCACCTTTGCAAGATAACTTTCTGCACGTACTTCGTCATCTGTGTCAAGGTCATCGAGATGCATTACTTCGTTCTTGATAAAGAAGTCAAGTTCACGTGTGAGAAATCCACCTAAATCCTTATGAATGAAATAATCGAATGTGTTCTTTGCTACATATCCGTTAAGATGTTTCTGAATCAAAGTTACAGGTTTCTTTGGGTCTGTTGATGTTTGGTACATCAATGGCATCATCAATTCAGGTACACCAATAATATATTCACGAATTTTTGCATAGTTATCATCAACATAGTTCTTCTTTTTGTCTGCAGGTATGTCAAAGATAAAGCGAATGATTAGTTCCTTCGATTCAGCATTCCATTCGAATGTCTTCAATTCAGGCCGCTCATCATTTTCTGTATACAGCATGAACGCACGTTTAGAATCGTCAGTTTCCTTATTATTGTTCTGCTCGATTGTAGCATCAACCAAGCGAAAATGAACATTTATCCCTTCCTTTGTAACAAACGAATAATCCTTGAAGTTTTCAGCAGTCTTGATGTAATACTGGTCTTGGTTAGCCCAATACAGTTTTACTTCTTCACCTTCATAAGGAATGGCATAGACACCTTCTTTATAACGACGTTTAGAGATAAAATCTCCTTCGTCGTAGTAACGATTAAAGAATGAATATAGTGCAGAATAGACGTCGCTTTCGAGTGCTGACATATCTGAACCTTGAGATAATTGTTTCTGCAAAGCAATATATTCTTGCTTTTTGGGAGTATTGTCTTGAAGAGCATCAATAGTCATACCCATTGATTCAACATCCGACTCTATCTTAGCCAACTTTTGCTTGATTTCATCAGTCTTTTCATTTGCAAATGGGGCGAGAATCTCTTGTATTTTCTTGGGTAGACGATTCTCGAAGTAATCAACAATCTCACGTTGACGAATATTGATGATTCTGTAAATACCGAAATCAAGGTCAGACTTATCTAACTCAAATATAGTTTTCAATAATGCGACGAAGCGCTTCTGATATTCATTCATTATGTTATTTATTAATTAGTTAGTACTCCAACGAACAATAAATAGATTGTCTGATGAAGTTGTTTGAATCATTTTTCTCTCAAGTTCAGCAACGAGCTCTTTTCTACGAACAGATATTTCATCTTCCCTATTTTCAAGTTCATTACGCTTTCTACGCTTCTGACGGCGCAAGTCCTCTGCTTTAGCTTCAAAGCTGATACGTTCTTCTATATTTTCAGCTTGGCGAGCAAGTCTTTCTGTCTCACGTATATTACGTTTTACCATATCAAGTTCTTGCTCAATACCATCAATAACATCACGTTCCCAACGATAGATTCTGTCTTCTTCCTCTTTGAAGAATGAAAGATTTCTGTTATCCACATTCTTTGTTGTTGTTACGATGTGCTGTTTTGAATTAGCATCCAGTCGAGAAACAATGGTATCGGGTATTTCGATATTCATCTTTTCAGTTCCACCGCAGAGGAATAGTTTTTCGGCTTCTTCTTGTGTCAAAAACTTGCCATCCTCAGTGAATGCAGTAAACAAGCAATATTGTTCGTCTTCAAATGATGAAATTTGAAGCTTTGATAAAACCAAATAGCCTG
Source organism: Candidatus Alistipes pullistercoris (assembly GCF_027665465.1). NCBI lineage: Bacteria > Pseudomonadati > Bacteroidota > Bacteroidia > Bacteroidales > Rikenellaceae > Alistipes > Candidatus Alistipes pullistercoris. The sequence goes on from NZ_JAQDED010000004.1 coordinate 167,117, forward strand.
ATTGGCATCTAAGATATTCAGGCAGTACTACGTTTATACCAGTGTCTTTATTGTTGAATACGATTTCACTGTTGCAGTTGTCTGTATCTAAAACCATAGCTTTGCCGAGGACATATTGAGCTAAAGGGTGAGAAAGTCGATACGGAGCACCATCTCGCAGTTGTGAGAGTAAATCATATTTACCGCACGCGCAATTCGCAACCGACTTTTTGAGAACGAAAGAATGTTGTTTATCATCGAATTTAGCTTTGCCATCAAGCACATACTTTGTTAATTCCCAAAGAATATGTTCATATCTATTTAAGAAAGTACTTGCTTCATCTTTTGCTACACGAAGATGTTCTTGCACGTCAATATCAAAGTTTTCCAAAATTTGATGGCGAGTATCTTTCATGCGTTCGTCTATCTCAACCTGCATATCAGTTTGAAGACGATCGAATGCTTCATTGATTTCTTCTTCAGTTCTACATTGCTGATAGATTTCCCAAATGCGAGTTTCAAAGTCGATAGCGTCTGCCTTACCGAGAATTTCATCAGAAGCGCCGAATATATCATCAAAAAGGTTGAATTTCTCGTTAAGGATATTGAATACACGCACATCTGCGTAATTCCTGATATTTACGAAGTTGACAACAACAACATCATGTTTTTGACCATAACGGTGGCAACGACCAATGCGCTGTTCAATTCTCTGAGGATTCCACGGTAAATCGTAGTTTACAACAAGAGAACAGAACTGAAGATTAAGACCTTCGCCAGCAGCCTCTGTTGCAATCATAATATCTGCCGATTCTCTAAAATAATCTACTAATGCCATTCTTCGGTCAGCAGATTTGATGCCACTAACTTTTGAAGGATTAGCTTCGCGCCAGTTTTTATATATTTGTGTTGTTTTAGAGTCAGAACCACGACCATTGAACAATACGATTTTACCTTCGTAGCCATTCGCTTCAAGATATTCTTTCAGATATGCCTGTGTCTTTGTAGATTCAGTAAATATCAATGCCTTTCGTGAAGCACCTTCTTTGGCTTGCATCTCAAATGATTTATCCAATGCTTGAAGAAGAGCTTCTGATTTGGAATCTTGCTTTATCTGTTTGGCTTTGTTGATAAATGATTGTAATAGCTCAATCTCAGCCTTTAGTTTATCAATGTCAATCGCATCCTCTTCCTCGGCTGATATATCTTCGTTATCATCAACATACAAATCTATTTCTTCATCATCGTCTATCAAATCCTCTGCTGTAAATAAGAGCATAGATGCCGTTTCGAGCATCTTTTCAAGACGTGATTTTATATTGGTCAATGTACTTATAAGAGCAAAAGTTGAAGAAGCCAATATCTTACGGATTATCATTGTAGTCAACTTCTTCTGCTGTGCAGGAACTGAGTAGATATCGTTTCTTCTGAGAAAATCAGAAATAGCTCGATATAACTCATATTCAGCATCAGTTGAGTCGAACTTCTGTGTCAGTGGTAATCTATTTGTATAATTGATATATTCTTTTACATCACGTCTCAATGTACGTTTATACATCGTAGACAATCGTGCACGAAGGTCGGTATTATTTTCTCCAGAACCGTATTCACTTCTAAATGATTTCTCGCTACCAAAAATATGATCATCAATTATGCTTGTCAAACCATAAAGCTCCAGTAATGAGTTTTGGAAGGGTGTAGCTGTAAGCAACAACTTCTTTGTTGTTGTGAGAGCATCACGAACTGCATGAGATGTTTTGCTTGATTGGCGATAAACATTTCTCAGTTTGTGAGCTTCATCAATGATTGATATATCGAAACCATGCATCAATATTTCATCCTTTTTACGAGCCACAAAATTATAGGAACAAATAATTGCCTTATTCTTTGAATATGGAGATCTGCCGTTCTTGATGGCTTCATTGTAGTTCTTGGTGTCAAGGATAATATTGTCAATACCAAATTTATCTATCAATTCTGTACTCCATTGTTTTCTTAATGCAGCAGGACAAACAATTATAATCTTTCGTTTGCCTATAGCCCAATATTGGCAAATGACCAAACCTGCCTCGATAGTCTTTCCTAAACCGACTTCATCAGCTAAAACGATACCTTTGGATAGTGGTGATTTGAATGCAAAGAGTGCTGCATCAATCTGATGTGGATTGATGTCAACAGACGCACTCATTAGTGATTGCGAGATTGAAGATAGTTCACCGCCCACAGCTTTTTGTGTAAGCAAGTTTGCGTAATACTTCGCGTGATATTTAGTTATCATACTAATAAAAAACTTCGTCACAAAACGCTTTAACAGATTTAGTCAGACGTAGATATGAAAGAGTATCCTTTTGATTCATCGCCTTCGACTACGTTATAGTTGAATGATAAATATTTTGCTCTTAGTTGACCTATTTATTAGGTGAATATGTTTGCGAAAATACACATTCGAACTTGAAAATACCATTATTTGTACCGTTTTCTTCTAAAAATCTACGGAATAGTTGGTAATGTGGAAAATTCACTCTCATCTGTCCCTTCCGTTCATTTTAAGATAATTACTGATTTACCTGGAGTTCTACATTCCTAAATTAGCCCACATTTCTGAGTTTTTTGGTTCGTACTGTAACCCAAATTAGTGGACATGTGCTTTTTTTGAAAAACCGGCCAATCGATTACAATTGAACCGATCGTCGAGTATGCCGGTAACGATGCCGTGTACTTCTGGCGAATTGATGGGAAGACAGTGGGCCGCGATAAAACATATACTTACGAAGCCGGGAATGATTCTTTCACATTCTATATTGACTTTTCGATTACGACAGATTACGGCTCGGACGAATTGGAGATACAGGTGGATATAGTGTCTTTGCTTTCCCCCAAAATTTTACTGGCGGTTCCGGAAGAAGGGTATATTGTTCCTGTAGGCGTCGATCTGGAACTCAAACCCGAGGTAATCAATTCCGAAAACACCGAATATACGTGGACGGTGTACGGAGAGAAAAAAAGTGATCAAAAAGATTTCATATTCAACTCGTCGAAAATCGGTATGTATGAAGTGGTGCTTATTGCTAAAAATGCTGACGGTGAAGGGGTGTTAAAATTCAATGTCAAGGTCTGCACTTCGGAAGAGATGCCGTTCGAATGGATGTGGGAAACAGAAACATTCAACTTAACGATTGGACGTACGGCTTTTATACGCTCTTATTGGATTAAGAATGCTTTCGATGCCACCTATTCATGGCAGGTAGACGGCAGTGATGAGATTGTGCAAACCGGGCATGAGTGCCTGTTTGCCTACAAACCAGAAACACAGGGGACACATCCGGTAACTGTTACGATGAAAAACCAGTATATCGAGCGAAAAAAGACGTTTACGGTTAATGTTTATCCTCCGGTTCAGCCCAGGCCGATTACCGCTACCAGTAAGGCTACGGCGGATCATGGTTATTTTTTCCTTCTGGCGCCAGCCCAACACGTCAATCGCGGTAATAGTGAAACCGTAATCCCTTTTGCGAACCAAGCGGCGGTCAATGCTTTCATCTACGACCATCCCGGTTCAACCGAATTCGGAGCGTCACTCGGTGCTTGGGGCGGATATCTGATGGTCGGATTCGATCATAGCGTCGAAAATAGCGGCGCATACGACCTGGCGATTAAAGGGAATCAGTTTCCGGATTGGTCTGAGCCCGGTATCGTATGGGTGATGCAGGATGAAAATGGCGATGGAGAGCCAAACGACACTTGGTGCGAACTTAAGGGAAGTCTTTACGAGGCGGAAGGATATGTCCGGGATTACGCTGTAACCTGCTGTAAAGGAGGAATCTACGAGCCGATTATATGGTAAGGTAATTTAGGCAATACCGGTAAAGTAGACTACATTCACAGTCATTATCCGCCTACGTTATATCCGCGTTGGATCGATACCGAAAGTTATACGTTGGTCGGCTTTCGCCTGCCATCGGCTACAGAGCAGTCATCTACTTCAGGATACTGGGAGAGCAGGGATTTAGGCTGGGGGTATGTTGATAATTACAGCCTGATCGATATGTTTGTCAACGATGGGAATCCAAATGCAGGCTGGGTTGCTAGTCGCCTGAGAATAAGCGATGCCGTTACCTGCGACGGAAAACCGATTCGTCTTGATTTTATCGATTTTGTCAAGATACAGACTGGCGTCAACGCTACGGCCGGAGGCTAGGGTGAAATTTCGACCGAAGTCGGTGCCGTCCAAGATCATAATATGATAAAAAATCAATAATCATACGGTTGTTCCCATCTTATTAAAGCTTATAAAATCTACGGGTTTTATAAGCTTTTTGCATTTATGACTATATAGTGTTCTTTCACTTGCGACAGATGTCTTCCAGATAGTGTTTGACCCGGATGTATTCGCAGGATTTGGCGATAACGTAGCCGCCGTTTTCCGACCATTCGAACGGGGAGAGGTGCTTTCCGGCGAGTATGTTTGCCGTCTACGCTGATTTTAAAATACCCATTTTCAAACAGCGTTTTTAGTTGTGACTAATTTATTGTTGTCCTTTCAGGTGGGCCGCTGGCGTTTTTTGTTATTGGTTGCTTTTCATTGTATTACAAGGGAGTGTTTGTATCGGATTAGTCATATATCTTCTTTCAAAAGGCATCTACCTGTTTTTTATCTCGTAGGTTTCATATTTCCCGTCGAACATGCTTTGTTCCAATGGCTCCAGTTTTCTTTTTTCTGCTCAGCTTCGTTAAAGCCCAACGAACCATCCGGATTCTGATGTAAAGAGTATGGGGCGGAACATTGCTCCCGGTCTCGAAGACCAATGCAAGCTCGGATTTATTCCATACTCTGATGTCTTAGCTATTCAAATTTATAATCTTTACAGTTTATGAGCCAATTTTTTCAGGGAAAGACAGGGCGCTTCGACCTGATATGGGCTTGACATTTTTGCGAGTTCATACAGGGGCAGGCGATAAGGATTTCCTGAGCGAGGATGACAAAGATGAGCCTTACTCTGGAGAAAGGTCGATTCCGGTTAATGCCTTATCATTGACGCGGGTTGGCAGGTCGTTGTTATCTTTGCGGTTTGTTGTCTTGCCAATGTTTATTTCGCTCTGAGAGGAGATGACTGGACGGATGAGCAAAAGGCAGAAATAGAATCGTTGCCGTTTCGTTACCTCGTCCTATTACAAAAAATGTAACGTCCCTATTTATTAGACTGTTACATTAATCTAAAGGCGTTCGATGACGAGACGGGCTTTTACATTCCGGGTAAGGCCGTTTTGCCGGAAGCTGCGGCCGGGCTTATTCGAGCGAGAACGAAAAATGGTCGTAAGGTTCCGTGCGCAGCGACAGGCCGACCGTCGACGGCGAGACGGCGAACAGCGGCGAGAACGTGTGAACGGTCACCGTTTTGCCGTCCGGATGGAATTCGAGTATCCGTAGCCAGCCGTCGCCCCCGTTGCCGTGCCAGCCGCCCCCTTCGGCCTGCGCGTTGAACATCATCTGGTTGACCGTGCGCCCGGCCCGGTTCTTATCCGTACGGAAACCTACGTGGCCCCGGTGCGACATTTCGTCTACCACGTGGCCGCAAAGTACCATCGACGAATTGGCCGACGGTTCGACCAGTTTTTCCCACAGGGCTTTCCCGCAGGTTACGTCCGTTATTTTGTAACCTTCTTTTTCGATCCGCCTGCCTTTTGAGTCCATGTAACTATGTGTCAGGTATATGACTTTGTGTTCGCTGTATTCGGGCTTGTTTGCCAGCGCTTTGGCTTCCGCTACGACGGCTGCCCGCGGATTGAATTCCAGCGAGACGATCAGAAACCGGTCGCCGCCGGGCGCCTGGAATTCGTACCAGGCGTTTTCGAGCGTCGGGATGCCCGCTTCGTTTTTGAACATACCTTTCAACAGGCCGGTGTACAGGCTCTTCCGGTTGGCGGGGAAGAACGAGTTCAGTTGGCTGTAACGGTTCTCGGCTCGGTCGAAACCGTGATCGTGGTTACCGGTGCACAAGATGTACGGAACCACGTCGTCGAGGATGCCGAACGCATCCGAGACGAACTGCCACTGTTTGTCCGAGGGCAGGTTGCCGTTTACTCCGTCCGGTACGGTACGTTGGTTCTGTTCGACCAGGTCGCCGGTGCAGAGCACCAGCCGGATGTTCAGACGTCGCTTGTTCTGCTTGATCCAGTGCATCATCAGTTCGAACGTCGGGTGGTTGTAATCGAATTTGGTGTAGGTTTGCGGATCGGGTATCAATACCATGCACCATGAACTGCTGTCGCTCAGCGCTACCGGTTCGGGATTCTGCGCGGCGGCGAACGGCCCGTTCAGACAGGCCAGGATCAGCAGGATAATCAGTTTTCTCATCGCTGCGATGGGGGCTGGTTTTACAACAGTTTATCGATTTCTTCGACGATCCGGTCCTTCTCGCTGGGACGCGGTGCGTTGTGGGAAACGATTTTCCCATTCCTGTCGACTAGCATATAGTGCGGAATTCCTTCGATTCCGAATTGCGTATAAAGTTCGTTGATCTGCTCCGAAGTCGGCTTGTAGTGGATTCCGGTCAGCTTTTCGGCGAGAACCGTCCTGCGCCACTGATCGTTCGGGCATTGTCCGCAGAGGAATACGAAAACGACGTTCTTATTCTGGTAGTGTTGCTGTAGTTCCAGCGAGAACGGCATTTCGGCCATGCACGGTCCGCACCACGGTGCCCAGAAATCGACGTAAACGACCTTGCCCGCGTGGTCGGCGACGATCGATTCGAACAGGTTCCCGCGGATCGTCGAGTCGGGTTCGATCAGTTGCGTTCCTTCGGCGGGTTCTCCGTTCAACACAGCGTTCAGTTCGTCGTTGGCGGCCTGCATTTTTTCGCGCATGTAGGCGTTGGCGAATTGTTCCGGCGCGATGTATCTGTTCAGGATATCGGTCGGTGCGTTGGGCAGCATCTCGAGGTAAAACCGGCAGCGGATCAACTCTTCGGTGAATCCAGACGTTTTCTCTCCCAGACGCTTTTGCAGGAATTGCAGCGCGTCGTCGTCGGATTTGATTGCCGGATTGTCGTCCATTTCGCGGTAGATCGACTCAAGCAGGTATTGATTGTACATATCCAGGAAGGCGGCGTGCTCCATCGTGACGATCCGGTTATCGTCGGGATCGTAGCTTTTTACAAAGCGAATGAAATTCTTCGGCAGTTCCGGCGCCTGGGCTTCCGGATTTTGCTGTTTGATCACCTGACAAATGTTGGCGTAAGTCAATTTTGCCTGCCACGTTCCGTATCGCAGCATGTCTTCCACCCATGCGTTCAGCTCTTTGACGGGACGGTGCTCTTTGCGGAACCGGTTCCATACGTCGCGGTATTCCCGCTCTTTGCTATCGGCGAAGGTTTCGAACTCTTCCGGCGAATATTTGCGGATGGCCTGTTCCATGCTGTTTTCACCCGTGTATTTCAGCCGCAGCGGTTGGTAATATTGCTGTAGATCGGCCATATCCCGGTTCAGCGCCGCCGCGCGTTCGTTTCCGGCGAACGTGATGACAGACTCCGGAACTGTTCCGTCGCGGATCGTATCGTTCCAGACGCGGGCGTCGAGTTCGATGTAGAGGCTGTCGCCCGGAGCGAGGCACAGGCGGTGGGTCTGCCGGTAGTTCATCAGCACTTCCTGCGGGTAGCCCAGCAGGGTTTCCATGCGAAAGGCGCCTTCTGCGTCCGCCGATACTTTCAGCGTATTCTGGCCGCTCTGTTTCAGCAGGCCGTTGAATCCGAATCCGATGTCCTTACGGTCGGGATGTTCGTCGAAATGACGAATTTTGCCGGCGATTACGACGCGGCCGGTTTGCCAGGGATCCGCTTGCCGGGAACAGGAGCAGATCAGCAAGGCGGAGAGCAGCAGGAGTGTGATGCGCATGATACGATTGGTTTGATTGATCGCCAAAGATAGCACAATAATCCGACAAATCGCCCATCCGCCGAGGGCCCTCGGCGGATGGGCGATTTGTCGGTACTGTCCGGGGCTCGCTTTAGTTCGCCGACAAACTATTTGACTTCGATCGTGTAATTGTTATTGTAGCAAACGAGCGCCCACTCGTCGTTCTCGTATTTGTGTCCGGGGCTTTTCTGAACGAAGCGATAGGGCGTTTGCAGCAGCGGCAGTTCGGCACGGTTCAGGAACGACGCGAAGTCGGCCCCGTGCATTTTGATGCCGCCGATGAAAAGTTTCGCGATGTCGTACCCCCGGTATGCGTACAGGCTCGGAAGCGAATTGAAAGCCGATACGTAACGGCGGTCGAAATTGAGTACCCGTTCGTTGCCCCGGTCTGCATGATAAGAGGTGACATAGCGCAGGTTCAGCTTGAAGAACAGGTTTCTTTCGATATTCTGCAGCCGGGCCCAGCGCGAACTCCCGATAACCCGGATCGCCGGATTCTTAATGCTTCGCGAAGTCAGGCTGTTTTGCACCGAACTGACGTAAGCCAGAATTCCGTCGATATTCGTTTCATCCGAAGCCAGCACGACGATCACGTTTTCTTTTTCTCCGCTGAGCAACCCTTCGAGGGCCGTTCCGCCCATGCCTTTGACATAGTTGAAGCGGTGCGCTCCCTGCGGGATCAACGGCTGTATCTCGGCCGCGAATTCCGAATCGTTACCGGTCGCAGAAATCACGATGACGTTTTTGTCTCCCGCGAATTCGTTACGCAGCTTGTCGTTCTTGACCGAGGACCCCGGCGCGGCCTGGAACAGCAGCGGACTGTCGACGCTTTCCACGACGGCCAGCGGCGATACGACCGGAATGCCGTGCTGTGCGGCGAATGCCGCGACCGGCGGAAAACATTCGTCGTAGACCGGGCCGATGATCAGGTTGGCGTTTTGCAGTTCGGGCTGTTGCAGGATTTCGGCTGTTTCGGCGGCCGATTTGCCGGTATTGAACAGGTCGACTTTGACCGAAATGCCCGAGGTTTTCAGTTCTTCGAGGGCCAGCAGCGCTCCCTGGTAAAATTCCAGGAACTGGCGTCCCGACACGCCGGCTCCTTTCAGCGGGAGCAACATGGCCACTTTAATGACGCCGGTTACGTCGACCGGCCTGATCGATGCGCTTTCCGTTGCCGGTTCCGTTCCCGGATGCTGCGGCAGGGAATCCCGTACCGGTCGGTCGGTTCCTTGCTGCGGGATCGGGACACGCAGGATGCTTCCCTCTTTCAGTCCGTCTTTCAGGATCGGTTCGTTGTAGGCCGCGATCGAATCGACCGGCAGACCGAAGCGTTTGCCGAGCGAATAGAGCGTTTCGCCTTTTTCCACGACGTGGTGGGTGAAACGGTCGGATACGCTGTTCAGCGCGTCTTTGTAGGATTCGATCTGCTCCTCGATCTCTTCGGTGTCGCTTTTGCCCTGGCTCGCCTTGCGGATGTTGATTTGCTGGCCGATCGACAGGTGCGCCGGGTCGAAACCTTCGTTGTCTTCCATCAGTACGTCGAGTCCTACGCCGTAGCGTTTGGCGATCGAGTAGGCGGTTTCGCCCTGGTTGACGGTATGGATATCGAACAGACGTTTCCTTTTACGGTCGGAAAGCGGTTTCTCGGACGCTTTGACGACCGGGATCTTGATTACCTGGCCGGCCTGCAGACCGTCGGCGACGTGCGGGTTGCTCGCCCGGATGGAGTCTTCGTCGGTGTCGTACACTTTACAGAGCGAGTAGAACGTGTCTCCCGGTTTTACGGTGTGTACGTAGTAGCTCTCTCCGCCGATCGTGACGATGCTCGTCGATTTCTGCGTTTGATTTTGTGCCTGAACGGTAGCCGCGGCCACTATCCAGCAAACGATAAACAGCAATATCTTTTTCATCCCAGGTTCAAAGTTACCCGCAAAAATACAAAAAAAGCCGATACGACGAAAGCCGCGCGCCGTTCGTGTCTATTCGACCCTGAATTTTTTGCTTACTTCTACGGGCATCGGTTCCGCGGACGGCGTATCCAGATCGTAAGGGGACAGCGCGTAGCGGGTGCCGACTCCGTTGGCCGTAACGGTCAGCAGGTGGTCGCCCGGGGTCAGTCCTTCGCTGGAGAGCGAAACGCCCGTTCCGCCCGCCGCCGTCTCGACCGTCTGCCCGTCGATGGCTACGGTGAAACTTTCGGGCTGCACGCCGACGGTCGTCCAGTGTACCGATATTTTCCCGTCCTTACAGTGAACGGGCGCTACGGCCATGACGGTAACATCGTCCGCCTGCCCGTTGTAGATATCGACCAGCGCCCGGGTCAGGTTCAGGTAATAGAAACCCCATCCGCCGTTGTCGCCGCGGAATCCGGGGGCCGTCAGCGATACCGGTTCGTAATCGTCGCTGTATTCGACGCTGTAACTGTCCACGAAAATATCCTTGTCCGGCCCGTACCCGTGCGATCCCTGACCGGTAAATTCGTTGAATTGGTGCAACATTACCATGCGCGGACGGTGTTCGAGGGCGGTTTTGAACGATTCGAGGTATGTCCATCCGTCCCGGCGGCCCCATGCTTCGGGCGCCTTCCAGCCGTTTTCGGCGAAACAGGCCGGATTGACCGTCGTGCATTCGGCCACGTCCCCTTTATAGGTCACGGTCGGTTTCAGCGAACCGTCCATCCAGCTCCAATACCCCAACTTATCGTGTCCGGTCAGTTGGTTTTGCGACGACATCCAGCGGATCGTAAAGCGCGAGCTGTCTACCGGAGGATTTCGTCGGCGCAGGTCGTCGATCTGTTCGGCCGTCCATCCGAGCGTCTGCTTGAAAAACGGAACGCGGAAGGCCGTTTCGGTCTTGCCCTCCTTGACGCCCATGGCTCCCGTATCCAGAATGACGGTCAACGGTTTTCCGTCGTATTCGTACCACAATCCTTTGAAACGGGGATTGCGCACCATGTATTGGTAGATCCAGTTCAGCTCTTCGTTCAGCGCTTCCATCGTCGCCGGGGGGCCGTTGCTCAGGCCCGGCATGATGATCGCCTGCGGAACGGGAAGACCCTCGTCGCGCATGTCGGCCATCACTTCGAGCGCCAGTTCGGTGTTGTGCACGATGGCGTTCACTCCGTCGCCGCGTTCGTCCCAGTGCTTGCAATCCCAGATATGGTTCGACCAGTCGAACAACACGGCGTCGGCGCCCGAATCCATCAGCCACAGCAGGTGCTGACGGATCACGTCGGGATCGGTAAAGTCGTAAAAGCCGACCAGCGGAACGGCCTGAGCCGTCGTCCACATGCTGCCCGGAGCGAACCACGGCTCCCATTGCGATACGAATGCGGTCGGATGTTCCGGTCGCTGCGGAATGTCGCGGCGGCGGACGTCGACGTCGATTTTATTGGAATGCAGTCCGGCGTTCGGCATCGGCCTGCCGGTCAGGTAGGGCCTGTAATCTTTCAGCCCGCACCACAGCGACGTGTCGCGCGGTACGGCCACCACCTCGATTTCGGCCGTGCCGACGTTTGGCAACGGCAGCAGCAACAGCGCCCTGCCGTTGCTGTCCGGAAATTCGTGCGATCCCCACCTGCGTCCGTTGACGTATGGCATCAGAATCACTTCCCGGACGGAATCGCCCTGCGAAGGCGTGTAGCTCGCTTCGATCTGCACGGTGCGTCCCATGTCGATTTGTTGAACATTGGCCGTGATTTGCAGTCCTTCGCGCTGCGAGCAGGACGACAGCCACAGGACGGTGCAGAGCGACAAAATTAATCGCGCAGTGCGGTCGGCGCCGTGCGCGAAACGGAAAGTACGGGTATTCATAGTTCGGTTCATTAAGGGTTCGAATGTTCGATAGATAAGGATAAAGGTAAAAAAAATTATCGGATAAACCGTCCGCCCATTCCGTTTTTTTTGTACCCGGATTTTTTCCGAAGAGTCCGTCTCAGGTTTTTTGCATCTGTATTTTTCGGAATATTTCCGGATGCGGAAGGCGTAAAATGCGTATTTCGGAGGTTTTTGACGGAAACGGATCGTTCCGGACGTTAAAAGTGCTGAAAAATTTGTTATTCTGATGGGAAACCCGTACTTTTAAAATTATGTTTCAATGTAAAAATTATTGATTATGAGTAAAAAAGAAAAAAGCATCGAATTGCTGAACAAAGCCGTGTCCGACGAACTGTTGGCTGTAAACCAGTATATGTATTTTCACTTCCGTTGCGACGATTACGGGTACGACCTGCTTTCCAATCTGTTCAAACGCACTGCGATCCACGAAATGCTGCATGTGGAACGCCTGGCCGAACGGATTCTGTTCCTCAAAGGAGAGGTGGAGATGACCCCGTCCGGTTCGGTCGAAAAAATCCACTGCGTGAAGGAGATGCTGAAAAAAGCGGCTGAAATGGAAACCGGCAGCGTGGACGATTATAACAACTGGGCCAACGAGTGCGGGGCGAACGCCGATTCGGTGACCAAGAAAATGTTCGAAGCCCTGGTCGGCGAGGAAGAGGTGCACCTCGACCAGTACGAAACGGAGATCGATAACCTCGAAAAATACGGGGACAATTACCTGGCGCTGCAATCCATCGAGCGTAGCAAAAGCGTCGCTACGCAAATGGCGGCTCCCGCTGCCGGCGAATAGCGATGCGTCGTTGATATCTGTTGCGAAGAGGAATCCACTGCTGGATTCCTCTTCGCGGTTTTAGGCTTCTAAGTAGAAATCAGAAACAAATTAAAGTGATTTTACAGGGATTCTTCCTTTTTGCGGAGCTGGGAATTTAGGGAGTCGTAACTTGTCTTTAAAACTCTATGTCAGAATATTTACGACAGAAATAAAAACAAAAAGCGCCCCGTAAGGACGCTTTTTGCGGTATGGACGAGACTCGAACTCGCGACCTCCTGCGTGACAGGCAGGCATTCTAACCAGCTGAACTACCACACCGTACTGATGTGCAATCTTGTTCCCTGATTGCGTTGCAAATGTAATGTAATTTTTCGATTCTCCAAAATTTTTCGAAAAAAATCAGGAATTTTTCAGCCAGCCGTCAGTCGCGTTTGAAAATCGAAAAATGTACGCTTCCGTAACTGCGGCTCTCCGCGAAGCCCGGATAACGGCTTACATCCAGGTTCTTAGAGTGCTCCAGGATCAGCCATCCCCCCTCCCTGAGCAGGTTCCGGTCGAAGACGGCGGCGGGGATCGTCTCGCTCCCTTCGATGTCGTAAGGCGGATCGGCGAAGATGATGTCGAACTGTTTGGCGCAGCTTTTCAGGTAAAGAAACGCATTGGCTTTTACCGGATGGATATTCGTAAAACCGAAACTTTTGGCCGTGTTGCGGATATATTGGTGGTGCACGGCGTTGATTTCGACCGATACGACGGAAGCCGCTCCGCGCGAGGCGAATTCGTAGCTGATCGAACCGGTTCCCGAAAAAAGATCCAGTACGTCGAGTCCTTCGATCTCCAGGTGGCTGTTCAGTACGTTGAAAAGGTTCTCCTTGGCGAAATCGGTGGTAGGCCGCGCGCGCAAGTTCTTGGGAGGCTGGATAACCCGGCCCCGGTGGATGCCGCTAATGATTCTCATGGTTCAGACGGATCAGATGGGTGAAGTCGCATACGTTTTCGCTGCCTGCGACAGATCGGTTTACGGACGGGCGGAAAAGCCGCGTATGGCGGAAATAACGGGCCGCGGCGCGGCGCAGTTGAGGGGCGTCCGTCCCGGAAATTTCGATCCGGAAATTCGTTCCGGCATATATTTTTGTCAGGGCGCCGAGGTAATAAAGCAGGTCGGCGTCGCTGTGGCGCGGCAGGGTTTCGGCGAATAACAGCCCCTCGTCGTAGGCCGACAGGTGAACGAAGCTGCGGGTCAGCGCCGCCGCAAGCAGCGGTTTCCGGGCGTGCCGGACTGCGCTTTCGAGCAGCGGATGCGTATAAGCGAGCCGATCTCCGTAAGCCGAATGCAGGCAGTCGTATACTGTGCGTGCGATGCTTATCAGCGCGATCTTTCCGTCGCGCGGCGCGGTGGCGACCGTGCGGCGTTCCGCTTCGCCTGGAATGCCGGACAGGGTCATGTACCGCTCGGCGTCTTCCTCCCGGTAATATTCGGCCGGGATCAGGCAAACCCGGTCGGTGTCGTACAATACGGTCGCCCCGCCTTCCGGGCATTGCAGCGCTTTCTGTCGCAGCAGCGACCGCAGCGCGTCGGCCTGTTCTTCGCCGTGCGGCAGCGGGCAGGACGCCAGCGTTCCGATCTTTCCGCCGGACACCGGGCAGAAGGCGAACCTTCCGTCCGAAAACTGGATCAGCAGCCTGTCGGGCGCGTCGGTCGTTTCCATCGTTCGTGTAATTTCATCGTTTTAAAATACCGGTTTTCGACTGTGCCGCCGGAATAAATCCGGGAAAATCGTTTTCAACCCCGGAAATATTGACGTAAATTTGTAACGGTCGGCCGGCCGTTATCCGAAAGTCCGGATACTCCGGCCGTTGTGTCGTCCGCAACTCAATAACGCCCATGTTAGCAGAACATATCGCCTCCCAAATTTACGAGAATTTCGCATTCGAGCCAACTCCCGCGCAGAAAAATGCGATCGAGCGCCTCGGCGGGTTCCTCTGCGGCGATGCGCAGGATCGGATTTTTATCCTGAACGGATACGCCGGAACGGGAAAGACTTCGCTGATCGCCGCGTTGGTGAAAACCTTGTCCGGACTTCGGGTCAGGACGATCCTGCTGGCGCCTACGGGGCGGGCTGCCAAGGTGATGAGTCGTTACGCCGGAGCGAAAGCCTACACCATCCATAAGAAGATTTACCGGCAGAAATCGCTGGCTTCCGAGGACGCTTCCTTTTCGCTCGACTATAATAAAGAGAAGGGGGCCGTATTTATCGTCGACGAGGCGTCGATGCTGTCCAATTATTCGTCCGACGGTTCGATATTCGGCTCCGGGCAGTTGCTCGAAGACCTGATCGCCTACATCCGCAAGGGCTGCGACTGCCGGCTGATCGTCGTCGGCGACAGCGCGCAGTTGCCCCCGGTGGGTCACGACGGCAGTCCGGCGCTCGATCCGCAGAAAATGAGCGTGTACGGGACGGCCGAAGCCGCTCTGCTGGACGACGTGGTGCGGCAGGAGGCCGATTCCGGCATTCTGTTCAATGCAACGCTCGTGAGGTGTATGCTGGAAGCCGGGATTATCGATATTCCGCTTTTCGACACTTCGTTCGACGATGTGGAGGCCGTCGACGGCGGGGATATCCTTGAGGCGATCCAGGGCGCTTACGACAGGTACGGCATGGAAGAGACGATCGTCATCACGCGGTCGAATAAACGGGCCAACCGTTTTAACGAGGCGATCCGCCGGCACGTATTGTTCGCCGAGGAAGAGATCGGTTCGGGCGATATGCTGATGGTGGTCAAAAACAATTACCACTATACCGGACGCGAGGAGGAGTGCAGCGTCGATTTTATCGCCAACGGGGATACCGCGCTGCTGAGACGCATCCGCAAGTTCGAAGATTTTTACGGGTTCCGTTTCGCGCAGGCCCGGTTGTCGTTCCCGGATTACGACGACCTGGAACTGGAGTGTAAGATTTTGCTCGACACGCTCGGTAGCGATTCTCCGTCGCTGACGCGCGAGCAGGGCAGCCGGTTGTTTTTCGCGGTAGCGGAAGATTACGCCGACGTTCCGTCGAAGGCGAAGCGCTATAAACAGGTGCGCGAGAATCCTTACTTCAATGCGATGCAAGTGAAGTTCGCCTATGCGGTGACGTGTCACAAGGCGCAGGGCGGGCAGTGGCGCTGCGTTTTCGTCGATAAAATGCTGTTCGGCGACGAACAGATCAGCCGCGACCTGCTGCGGTGGCTCTATACGGCGATCACACGGGCGACCGAAAAATTGTACTTTATCAATTTCGACGAGCGATTTTTTGACGGAAAATAGCTAATTTTACCGTCCGATCGATCCAATAAAATATAGAAGAACCTTGGCAAAAGAGAAAACCAAAGAGACCAAATACGTCGAGACGCCGCTGATGAAACAGTACTACGGCGTGAAAGCGGTGCACGGCGACGCCATCCTGCTGTTTCGGGTGGGCGATTTTTATGAAACTTTCGGCGAGGATGCGATCCGGGCCAGCCGGATACTGGGCATTACGTTGACGCGCCGGGCCAACGGCTCGGCTTCGTTCGTCGAACTGGCCGGGTTTCCGTACCATGCCATCGACACCTACCTGCCGAAATTGGTGCGCGCCGGCGAACGGGTAGCGATTTGCGAGCAGCTCGAGGACCCGAAAACCACGAAGAAGATCGTCAAACGTGGCGTGATCGAATTGGTTACGCCGGGCGTGTCGTATAGCGACAACGTGTTGAACTGCAAGGAAAATACTTTTCTCGCATCGGTTTTTTTTGGTAAGAAGCGCACCGGCGTGGCGTTTCTGGATATTTCGACCGGCGAATTTTATGCGGCCGAAGGCGACGACAAGTATGTCGACAAACTGTTGGCCAACCTGTCGCCGAAAGAGATCATTTACCAGAAAGGGTGCGAAGCCGAATTTACGGAAGCTTTCGGATCGCGGTACTATACCTACCGGCTTGACCCGTGGATGTTCGCCGAAGATGCCGGCAGGGAGAAGTTGCAAACCCAGTTCGGCACCGCTTCGCTGAAGGGATTCGGCATCGACCGGATGCCGGAAGCCATCGTGGCGGCAGGAGCCATTCTTTATTACCTCGAATTTACCGAGCACCGCGATACCAAACACATATCGTCCATCGCGCGGATCGACGAGGACCGCTTCGTGTGGATCGACAAGTTTTCGATTCGGAATCTCGAACTGTTTTCGGCCAACGGCGGCGAGGAGGGCCGTTCGCTGTTCGATGTGCTCGACCGGACTTCGTCGCCGATGGGCGCGCGGATGTTGCGTCGCTGGATATCGCTGCCGCTGAAGGATCTGCGGCAGATCAACCGCCGGCTGGACATCGTGTCGTTGTTTATCGGCGACGCCGCGCTGCGCGAAACGCTTGCCGGAGCCGTCGGCGTGGTCGGAGATCTGGAACGGATCATCTCGCGGATCGCCGTAGGGAGGGTGACTCCGCGCGAGGTGGTGCAGCTCAAAAATGCCCTTTTTGCCGTCGAAAAGATCAAAAATACGCTGGAACGCTCCGGGGCGGAGCCGTTGCGGGAGCTGGCCGACAAGCTCGACCTGTGCCTGCAGGTGCGCGACCGGATCGAGCGGGAGGTCTATCCCGATCCGTCGAACCAGATCCAGAAGGGGGGCGTCATCGCTTCGGGCGTCAACATCGAGCTGGACGACCTGCGTAACGTCGCGGCGCACGGTAAAGAGATTCTCGCCGGTATCCAGCAGCGCGAGAGCGAAGCGACCGGCATCCCGTCGCTGAAGATCAGCTTCAACAACGTGTTCGGTTACTACATCGAAGTGCGCAATACCCACAAGGACAAGGTGCCGCAATCGTGGATACGCAAGCAGACGCTGACCGGAGCCGAACGCTATATCACGTCGGAACTCAAGGAGTACGAGGAGAAGATTCTCGGAGCCGAGAGCCGTATCCTGGTGCTTGAGCAGGAGTTGTTTGCGGCGCTGCTGGCCGAACTGGCGCAGTATACCGCGCAGATCCAGGTAAACGCTTCGGCGATCGCGCGGATCGACTGTCTGCTGTCGTTCGCGTCGCTGGCCGTCGAACGGAACTATTGCCGGCCCGATGTCAACGATTCGTCGGTTCTCGACATCCGCGAAGGGCGTCACCCGGTGATCGAGACGCTGATGAAAGTGGGCGAGGAGTACGTTCCGAACGACGTGCTGCTCGACGACTCGTCGCAGCAGATCATCATCATTACCGGCCCCAACATGTCCGGTAAGTCGGCGCTGCTGCGGCAGACGGCGCTGATCGTACTGATGGCGCAGATGGGATGCTACGTGCCGGCGAAAGAGGCCCGTATCGGGATCGTGGACAAGATCTTCACGCGGGTGGGCGCTTCGGACAACATTTCGCAGGGCGAATCGACGTTCATGGTCGAGATGCTCGAGTCGGCCAGCATCCTGAATAATATTTCGGAGCGCAGCCTGGTGCTGCTCGACGAGATCGGACGCGGGACGAGTACCTACGACGGGATCTCGATCGCCTGGGCGATGGTCGAGTACATTCACCAGCATCCGACGGCGCGGGCGAAGACGCTGTTCGCGACGCACTATCACGAACTGAACGAGATGGAAGAGTTGTACGAACGGGTGAAAAACTACAACGTGTCGGTCAAAGAGGTGAACCGCAAGGTGATCTTCCTGCGGAAACTGGTGCGCGGCGGTACGGAGCACTCGTTCGGTATCCATGTGGCGAAAATGGCCGGGATGCCGGGGCAGGTGACCGAGCGGGCCGCCCGGATACTGAACGATATGGAGTCGGCCCACCGGGGCAAGCTCAAGGACAATAAGAAGAAAGCTCCCACGGTCGCCCAGTATGGAAGCAACGGCATACAGCTCAGTATGTTCCAGTTGGACGATCCGGTGCTCAAGCAAATCCGGGACGAGATCCGGGGGCTGGATATCAATTCGCTGACGCCGCTCGAAGCGCTCAATAAACTGAGTGAGATTAAAAAAATTACGGGGATTTGATTTGTATGACATGATGTTGTTGGCAATTAGTTGATTGTCAGTGAAAAAATGACATTGTTCCGGACATTTTTTCATAGATGCGTGACAAGTTGACAACTTGTTTGGATTCCGGCGCCGGGCATTCGTTTTTTTTAATTTACAGAGTCACAGGACATAGCCGTTCGGGCAGCGTCCTGTGGCTTTTTGTTTGGTATGCGTGGCATATATTTTGAGTATTTTCTTTCCGGAACCGGGAAGAGAGAGCCCGGGTAAGGTTTAAAAGAATGTTTAATAATTTAAAATATTTGGGAGGACAAAACTATGATGCCTGTAAAAAAATCTCAGAATTGGTTACCGGGAATTTTCAACGATTTCTTCGGGAACGAATGGATCGAAAAAGCCAACAGCGCTTCGCCGGCCATCAACATCATCGAATCGGACACGGATTATAAAGTCGAACTGGCTGCGCCGGGAATGACCAAGGATGATTTTTCGGTGAAAATCGACGCCGATAACCAGTTGGTCGTTTCGATGGAGAAAAAAGAAGAACACAAGGACGAGGACAAGAAGGGCAGGTACCTGCGTCGCGAATTTTCGTACAGTCGTTTCCAGCAGGTGATGATCCTGCCGGAGAACGTCGAAAAAGATAAGATCGACGCGAAAGTGCAGAACGGCGTGCTGACCATCGACATTCCGAAAAAACAGGAAGCCGTCGAAGCGAAGAAGGTGAAGGAGATCGCCGTCAAATAACGGCCGGCGGTTTCCCTGTACCGAAAGCGGAGAAAATTTCCATGCGGAAGTTTTCTCCGCTTTCCGTTTTCGGCCGGAGAAGTCGCGGGGCAGGGACGGGAGTGCGGCCGGCCGCGCGATCTGTGCAGGAAGAAGCTGTGGGAGACGGGCGGTCCGCCCCGGAAAAAGATCGGACGGAGACGGAATAATGTATTGCATTTCCGTATTTTAATTATTAACTTCGCCAAAAGGCGGTGTGCGTTTGAATGGGGGCGGGAATTGCCGCGTAAGAATTGACGCTAAAACCTATAAACCTGAAATACGATGAACAATCAAGAACGCATTTCGCGAAGCGAATTTCTGAAACGCTCGTCGCTCGGATTGTGCGCCCTGTTTGTGGGACTCAATGAAAAAGTGTTTGCCGGAAGCGCACCGGCGAAAGCCTTGCCCGAACCGGGCGAACATCTCTATAACTGGGGGCAGGCGTGGCATCCCGAATCGCCGAAACGTCTCAGCGATATCACGCACCACTTGGCGCAAATGGGGCTGTCCGGTCAGCACGGCCGCAACATGCCTACCGTCGACTGGGAATTTCCCGAAGGGCGCGATGAAAAATTGTCGAATAACCGCAAATACGGCTATGCGGCTCTGAGCGTGGCGCGGAATGCTCCGTTGCGTATTCTGCCGGGCGAACTGATCGTCGGGTCGGCCACGCTGCGCGAAGCGGCGCAACACCGCATTCCGGCGCTGAACATGGGCTCGGTCAGCCATACTACCGTCGGATTCGCCAAAGTGTTGCACCAGGGGTATAAGGGGCTACGGGCCGAGATCGACGAACGGCTGAGCCGGGGCGGGCTGGATTCGCACGGAACCGACCTGCTCGAATCCATGCTGATGACTCTCGATGCCGCTGCGCTGTGGCAGCAGCGCAACATCGCTCTGCTCAAGGAGATGAAAGGGAATGCGCCGGACAGCGAACGCCGGTTTTACCAGAATATCATCGATACGCTCGAAAACGTCCCCGAGAATCCGCCGCGTAACTTCCGCGAAGCGGTGCAGTCGCTATGGTCGCTGTACGCTTTTCACCGGTTGATGGGCAACTGGTCGGGGATCGGGCGTTTCGACCAGATGTTGTGGCCTTATCTGGAGGCCGACCTGCAGAAAGGGAAGATCACGCTGGACGAAGCCCGCGAACTGATCGCCCATTTTTGGATCAAAGGAACCGAGTGGATCGGCGAATTCAACGGTTCGGGGGATGCCCAGTTCTATCAGAACATTATCCTCGGCGGGATCGACAAGGACGGGAACGAAGTGACCAATCCGATTACCTACCTCGTCCTGGATGTCGTCGAAGAGTTGCATATCAGCGATTATCCGATCGCCGTGCGTATCGGCGACCATACGCCCGAGAAACTGTTCCGTCGGATTGCCGAGGTGCAACGTTTCGGTGGCGGGATCGTTTCGATGTACAACGAGAATACCGTGATCGACGGGTTGGTGCAGTTCGGCTATCCGCTCGAAGAAGCCCGCGAGTTTACCAACGACGGTTGCTGGGAAGCGATCATTCCGGGCAAGACCGCGTTCATCTATTCGCCTTGCGACATGATGCAGCCGTTGTTCCGCGCACTGAACCTCGATAAGGACGTTCCGCTCGAAGCGGACGATTTCGAAACGGTCTACGGCCGTTTTACGGCGGAACTCGGCCGGGAGATCGACAATCTGCAAAAAGCGCTGGACGGCAGTTGGAACGATCCGAACAACCCCAATCCGCTGGTGTCGATGTTCGTCGAAGGATGCATCGAGAAGGGACGCGGTTATTACGAGCGCGGCCCGAAATATACGGTCAACGGTATCCACTACGGCGGAGTCAGCGATACGGCCAACAGCCTGCTGGTGCTGAAAAAGCTGGTTTTCGAAGAAAATTACATCGGGCTGAACCATTTCGTCAATATCCTTCGTCACAACTGGGAGGGCAACGAGGGCCTGCGGCGACTGGTGCAGAACCGTTTTACGTTTTACGGCAACGACCACGCCGAGGCCGACGATATGATGAAACGGGTGTTCGACGACTATACCTCGATCGTCGGCCGGGTCAAGGAGCGCAACGGACTGAAACGTCCGTGCGGAATCAGTACGTTCGGTCGCGAGATCGACTGGCGGATGGCGCGGCGGGCGACACCCGAAGGCAGTCGCGTCGGGGATATCCTGGCGACGAACTGTTCGCCGACGCCCGGCAGCGACCGCAAGGGGCCGACGGCCGTGCTGAATTCGTACTGCAAACTCGATTTCACCCGCTGTCCGAACGGCGCTACGGTCGAACTGAAAGTCCTGCCCGATTCGGTCAAGGACGAGAACGGGATCGCCGCGCTGGTCGCGCTGGCCAAGACGTTCCGCGAGAAGGGCGGTTTCTACATGCACATCGACGTAGTCGATTCGGCGACGCTGATCGACGCGCAGATGCACCCGGAGAAGTACCCGAACCTACCGGTGCGCGTAGCCGGATGGTCGGCCCGTTTCACGACGCTCTGCAAAGAGTGGCAGGACATGGTCATCCAGCGGACGCAGCAGATCGTGTAACGGGCGATGTTTGTGAGCGGCGATTAAAAACGGTATGTTGTTGATCCGTATTGTTTTAAGTGTCGGGTTAAAAATATTCCGTCGAAGAGACTGAGTGTAAATCGCATAAAAGGCTTTTTTCTTGATAGAAAAAGCCTTTTATGCGATTTTTGTTGACAAAATATTGTTCAAGAAATATTTCGATGCTATATTTGATAGTATAAATACGATATTTTACCTTATTCAATAATCTTAAATTTTACAAAAATGAAAAAGAATTTACTCTTTGCCGTTATGGCTGCCGGCGTTGTCGCTTTTTCTGCGACCGTTTATTTTCAGGGCAATTCCGCTTCTTCGGATCTGCTGCTTGCCAATGTCGAAGCGTTGAGTGGAGATGAAGGGGTGGATGATTGTGATATCTTTACATACGTGCGTGATGCCGTGGAAAATTATTCCGAGCCCACGAGAGTAACTACTTCCTTAAGTACAGGTGGAACAATTGTCGTTACTATTGGAGGAATAGATTTTCCCATCTCTGGAGGTGGAGAAGTCGGTGTTACTAAGACAGTGCGTTATGGGATATGTCCTTCTAAAGACAATAACTGCTGTGCTAAATCACATTTGAGTGTAATACAGGAATTATAATTCATAAATTAATGAAACAATTTCTTATCATCGTGAGCCTGTTTTTACTCGGATGTAATGATTCAGTAAAAACAGGCTTATTGGAGGTCAGCGTTATTGATGTAGCAGAATGTCCTGTTAAAAATCCTTTTCTGAAAGACAGCGTTCCGCATAAATGGCGTTTCGTAAAGCTTGAAACCAGCGATAGCTGCCTTATCGGGCAGATCAAAAAAGTTGCTATTTGTAAGGATCTTATCTTTATTCAGGATGATCAGCATGTTTTCGTCTTCGATTCCGCGGGAGTATTCCGAAATCGGATCGGGCAAAAAGGAAGAGGCCCCAAAGAACAGTTGAGTATCGACGCTTTTTATGTGGATAAAGAACGGGAATTCGTAGGTATTTACGATGCTTTGCTGCACAAAATTTTCCGTTATGCTTTCGACGGCGATTTGATCGAGAAGGTCGATTGCGATAAAGAGTTGGATTTTATTGCGGATTTATGCAAAGCCGACGATAAGCATGTAGTCGTTCAATTCAGGAATGCCAATGATTATCCCAATGAATATGCGGTTTTCAAAGAACGGAACTATGCGTTCCGTTCTTACGCATTGCCTTTTCGTGTCATGAGTGAAATAGCATCCGACGTGGCGAGACCCTCTTTCGGTAAAAACGACGCGACTCTTATGGTCACAGCCGTTTTGTCGGATACTCTGTACGCTTTTTCGCAGGGAAAACTGGTGCCTTCGCTGTTGGTTAAAACAGGCAAAAAAACGATTCCGCAGAAACTGATAGATAACGGAGGGCCTTACACCTGCTATCAGAAAGTGGTTGACAAAGCCCAACGGGAAGGTTATTCCAGCGGAATTGAACGGGTCTGGTTGACCGAGAAGTTCGGTTGTGTGGAATATCACATCTATCGAGGGACAGGGTCATTTTATATGAATAACCAATTGCACGAAATGATATTTCATGCCGTCAATTATCTGATTTGGGATCTGAAGACCCATCGGGCCATTCATTACTCCCCGGCGGGGACGTGGGGCATCAACTTGTTTTATCCCGGCCAAAAAAATTTTTGCACGGCTACCGAAAATGAGTTGGTGAGTTGCATCCCCGCTTACGAGATTGCGGGGATCGACCGGGCGAAGATGGACGGCGACCCGATTTATTCCGATTCCCGGATCCGCGAGATCGTTGATTCGACCGAAGAGAACGACAATCCGGTTATCGTTTATTATCCTTTGGACAGTATCTGATGAAAACGGTGAAAATCGCATGTTTTTTTGAAGAATGACCGAGTTGGTCGGAAACTCTAAATTAAAAGAGATTGTTATTGTGAAGTATGCCGTATTGGTTTTAATATTATTAGCAGTAGGATGTAATCAACCGAACGATCGGGTTCTTTCCGGGGTGACGGTCTTCCGTACGAAAGATTGCCCGGTAAAAAATCCGTTTTTGAAAGACAGTCTTCCCGATAGGTGGAGATTTGTGAAATTAGAGACCTCGGACGATTGTCTGATCGGTCAAATCCAAAAGGTTGCCGTCCATAAAAACTTTATTGTCGTTCAGGATGACAAACGTACTTTGGTTTTCGATTCGACCGGCGCATTCAGAAATCGGATCGGGCAGATCGGCAGAGGTCCCCAAGAACAGTTGAGTATGGGGGCTTTCTATGTCGACGGTCAAGGCGAGTTTATAGGCGTATATGATATTTTGCGTAAAAAGATTTTCCGTTACGGCTTCGATGGAAAATTGCTCGAAAAGGTCGGTTATGCCGAGGAGATGGATTTTATCAAGGATATGTCTCTGGCCGACGATCAGAACCTGGTCGTACTATTCACGAATGCTCAGGATTATCCTAATGAATACGGGGTATTTAAGGCGGGTAATTACGCGTTTCGGGATTATGCGTTGCCTTATCGGGTGACAGGTGCGACGTCATGCGGAGTAGCGCAACCGTCGATGGCTAAAAACAACGGTATGTTCTTGATGACTTCCGTCCTGAACGATACATTATACACGTGGCACGACGGACGCGTAGACCCTTTGTATGTAATACAGACCGGTAAACAAGCGTTCCCTCAAAAGGCGATTGACGATGGCGGTCCCTATGATTATTATCCGGAAGTGGTCAGTAAGGCTCAAAAAAAAGGTTATTCCAGCGGAATCGAACGGGTCTGGTTGACCGAGAAGTTCGGTTGTGCGGAATATCACATCTATCGAGGAACAGGAACGTATTATTTGAATAACGAATTGAAAGAGATTACATTCCATGCCGTCAATTACCTGATTTGGGATCTGAAGACCCGCCGGGCCATTCATTACTCCCCGGCGGGGACGTGGGGGAGCAGTCTGTTTTATCCCGGGCGGAAAACTTTTTGCACGGCTACCGAGAATGCGTTGGTAAGTTGCATCCCCGCTTACGAGATTGCGGGGATCGACCGGGCGAAGATGGACGACGACCCGATTTATTCCGATCCCCGGATCCGCGAGATCGTTGATTCGACCGAAGAGAACGACAATCCGGTTATCGTTTATTATCCTTTGGACAGTATCTGATGAAAACGGTGAAAATCGCATGTTCTCTTTTGGGGATTGCCGGGGTGTGTCTGGGCTGGCCGGGATGCGGGAACGGTGCGGCGTCCGCGTCTCCGGAGATCGAAACCGATACGTTGATCGACTTGGGGAAGTTCCCGATCAGCCGGGATACCGTGTTTAACGTGGTTTACAGAAACGCCGGTACGGAGCCTTTGCAGATCGACCGGATCGAAACGACCTGCGGCTGCCTGTCGGTAGTGAGTCTGCGTCCCCGTCCGCTGGCTCCCGGCGATACGGCTTCGGTGCGTTTGCGCGTACACCCGGTCGTTCCGGGGTACTTCGAGCAGGAGGCCGATTTGATTGCGGAGGGGTACGATCTGCCTGTCAGGATATCGGTAAAAGGATTCGGACAGAACAAATAAAAGCATCGTTTCTATATCGTATTTACGCTACGGCCGGTCGGTTCGGCGTCGGGAAGTGAAGCCGTGGAGATCTCGGATAAGGGGGAAATGACTTTTAATCTATTTGTGGAACGTTTGAAAACGCCTGCCGTGGAAAATGACGTGTAAAAGTTTTGCAGAATGACTTTTTTATGCTACATTTGCACTGCTTTTACGGCTACGGGGTGTAGCTCAGCCCGGTTAGAGTACACGTCTGGGGGGCGTGTGGTCGAAGGTTCGAATCCTTTCACCCCGACAAGTTAAAAATCAACAGGTTAGATTAGGTTTCTAACCTGTTTTTTTATTCTTATTTTTTTATTACTGACGTTTTACTGACGCTATTGCGTAAAACAAATACAAATGAAAACGAACAAAAAATCATCGTAGATACTTAATACATAATGGAAGGTTTATTTCGCTCCGAGAGGAGATGACTGGACGGATGCGGAATTTTCACCTGTTTTATGATAAACTATACTTTTCATAGAGACTGTTCGTCGTTTGTAAATCGGTACTGCACAGCAAGCTACTAAAGCCGGAAGCATTGGAGAAAAATATGATTAAGGTCTGAACTGAATAGAAGAGCTCCAGAATTTGCTGTTCTCGAAGTGTTTTATTGCCTTATTATCAGTTGTTTGATAGTGTGAATCCAAAAGCAAAACACGGAAAATAGAACCGTTGCTTTTTCGTTACCTCGTCCTATTATAAAAAATGTAACAGCCCTATTTATTAGGCTGTTACATCAATTTTAAGGCGTTCCGGAAAGGCGGCGGAATCTTTTTTCGAACTCCTGGCCAGAGCCGGCGTCAGCCGTGTTTTACAGCGGATATTCGTCGAATGCGTAGAGTAGGGTCGACAGGTAGCGTTCGCCGGTGTCCGGCAGCAGGACGACGATGTTTTTCCCTTTGTTTTCGGGCCGCAGAGCGAGTTGCGTCGCCGCCGCCGCCGCCGCTCCGGCCGATATGCCGACGAGCAGTCCTTCTTCGGCGGCCAGCTCGCGGCTGGTGCGGATCGCATCGTCGTTGCTTACGGGGATTATTTCATCCACTACGCCAGCATCGTAAATTTTGGGGACGAATCCGGCCCCGATGCCCTGTATTTTGTGCGGGCCGGGCTTTCCGCCGGAGAGTACCGGTGAGTCCTGCGGTTCGACCGCCACGATCCGGACGGCCGGATTGTGCTTCTTCAACGCTTTCCCGACACCGCTGACGGTTCCGCCCGTTCCGACTCCGGCGACGAACAGGTCTACCTTTCCGTCCGTGTCGCGCCAGATCTCTTCGCCGGTCGTGGCGACGTGGACAGCCGGATTGGCCGGGTTTTCGAATTGTTGCAGGATGATCGCCCCCGGATGCTCCGCTTTCAGCGCTTCGGCTTTTGCGATGGCTCCTTTCATGCCTTCGGCCCCTGGCGTCAGGACGATCTCCGCGCCAAGGGCTTTCAGCAGGTTTCTGCGTTCGACGCTCATCGTGTCGGGCATCGTCAGGATCAATCGGTATTTGCGAACGGCGGAGACGAGCGCCAGGCCGACTCCGGTGTTGCCGCTGGTCGGCTCGATGATGACGCTGCCCGGTTTGAGCAGGCCTTTTTTCTCTGCGTCGTCGATCATGGCCAACGCTATGCGGTCTTTCACGCTGCCGGCCGGATTGAAATATTCGAGTTTTGCAATGATCCGGGCGGGAAGGTCGTGTTTGCTGCCGTATTGGTTCAGTTCGAGCAGCGGAGTGTTGCCGATCAGATCGGTCAGTCGTTTGGCAATTTTTTCCATCGTATTGTTTTTTATGTCGTTTATTCGTTGGGCGGCCGGGCCGCCGAAACATTACAGTCGCAAAACTGCTATTTTCATACCATAAATCGGTTCCGCCGGAAAAATCGGCCGGGGTTCGTATTTTTGACCGGTCAGAGATCCGCGATCGTTTCCGGGTCTCCGCCTTCGGGCGGCCGGGGCGGAATCGTAAACCAGAAAGTCGTCCCTTTTCCCTCCTCGGATTCGACGCCGATTTCGCCTCCCAGTTTGTCGATGATCGTTTTACAGATAGAAAGCCCCAATCCCGTTCCCTGAATGAAAGCGTCGAACTTGGCGAACCGTTCGAATACGTGAGGAAGATTTTCCGGGGCGATGCCCTTGCCCGTATCCGTGACGAAACAACGGATGAGACCGTCGGAGCATTCGTATCCCATCGTGATCGATCCTTCCGTCGTGAACTTACAGGCGTTGCTCAGGAAGTTCGACACGACCTGCGTGAGCCGGTTCCTTTCCGAATGGGTGACGAACGTTCGTTCGGGCAGGTTGCAGATCAATTGCACCGTTCCTTTGAGTCGGAAAAGGTAAATTTGCTCCAGGTTCCGGAACAGTTCGTTCATGTCGATGTCCGAGTAGACGAACTCGAGCTGTCCGGCTTCGATTTTCGACAGGTCGAGGATATCGTTGATCAATTGCAGCAACAGTTCGTTGTTCGTTTCGATAATTTTGCAGAATTCGGCGATCTCTTCGGGATTCCGCGTTTGGGCGATCAGGTTCGAAAAACCGACGATCGCGTTCAGCGGAGTGCGTATCTCGTGACTCATGTTGGCGAGGAACGCCGTTTTGAGACGGTTCGCTTCCTCGGCCCTGTCGCGCAGAACGATCAACTCGTGCGTCATGTTTTTCAGGTCGGTGATATCGCGCCGCAGCCCGGTTATCTTGGTGATCCGTCCGTTCGGGTCGCGTTCGAAAGCTACGCCGTGAATATCCGCCCAACGATATCCGCCTTCCTGTTGGATATTGATTCTAATTTGGTGGTGAATCGTTTCGTCTCCCCGCTCGATCATACCTTGTAGGGCTTCTTTGAAGCGGTTCGCATCTTCCGGATGGATCAGTTTCAGATAAGTTCCGATCGGCAGGCCGTCGCGCAGGAATGCATTTTGGTTCGGCGAAGAGATGATGCCGGTCTGAACGTCGTAATCCCACTGGACGATGCCGCTCGATTTGATCGCCAGATCCGATTTGAAGTTGTAGGCTTTCAACTTTTTTTCCGCTTCGAACGATTCGGTGATGTACTTCCGGGTTCCGACGATTTTCCGGGCCCGTCCGTTCGAATCGCGTTTGAAGGCTTTGGCGGCGATCTGAGACCACTCTTGCTTTCCGGAGGCCTGCTTGAACAGGAAAACGGCGTCGATCGCCTGTGTCGTGCCGTCGATCAGGTGCCCGATCGCTTCGAGGAAAGAGGCCCTGCGGTCGTCGGGCATCAGCACCTGCACGGCTTCCTGCAACGAATACCGGTGTCCGTACAGTACCGATTTATCGCTCGGAGAGGTAAATTCGTCGTTCTCGACGTCGTAAGACCACGGCGTAATGCCCGCGGCGTCGAATGCCAGCTCCAATTGGAGCCGGTACTCCTCTTTTTTCTGTTGCTGCTCGATTTCGTCGCTGATGTTCCGTTCGGTTCCGACGATCCGCACGACGCGTCCCGTACGGGGTGATTTCTGGGCGATGGCGTACGTTTCGTACCATCCGTACTGTCCGTTGCGCATGAAACGGAATACGCCCCGGCGCTTCGGCTCCCTGCCCGAAAGCAGGGCTTCCATGAATTGGTCGAGGTCGGCGCGGCTTTCCGGATGCGCCATGTGTTGAATGACGTCCGGATTGGGCGAACCGTCGGAAAGCGTGTTGCTGTACAGCGACATGAATTTCGCCTCCTCCACATCGTAAATCCATGCGGACAGCGATCCCGCATCAAGGGCGATCGAGAGTTCGTTGCGGATGTTGTCCAGTTCGGTCTCCTTTTTATGCAGGTCGGTCATATCCGCGATGGTCGTGATGATATACCGCGAACCGTCGTCGCGGATCAGCCTCGATTTGGTTGCGACGCCGAACCGGTAGGATTTCGTCTCTTTATCGTACATAACCCGATCGAACACCAGCGGCGTTTCGCTTTCCAGCGCTTTTTCGTCCTCTTCGCGGTATTGCCGGGCTACCGGACTGTCTAGTTCGTAATCGTTCTTACCCAGCTTGACCTCCTTCTCCTCTTTGTAGAAGTCGTTCGCTTTTTTGTTGTAGAACAGGTAGCGGAACTGGTCGTTGGCGTCCTTTACGGATACGCCGACCGGAAGGCTGTGGATGATCGACTGCAGGAAATCTTTCAGCATGACCGCTTTTTTCTCGGCCGCGACCCGTGTCGTCGTATCGTGGACGAAAAGCAGCACCTTGCGGTCTTCGAACGGTACGGAACGGGCCTCGAAGTACAGCGTTTTGTTCCGGGTCGTGGTGACTTCGTAACTGAAATCGCGGGCCTGTTTCGTTTTTTCCGTCGAAGTTACATGGGAAATCAATGTGTCCGCCGCTTCGGAAAATGTCGGAAAGTTTTCTTGCAGACGGTATAGGTTGTTGCCTTTCAGTTCGTCGACCGTCTTGCCGAGCATGATGACCCGGTCGGGATTGAGGATATCGACGATGTTCATCTCCCGGTCGAAGATGACGACCATGTTGGGCATCGATCCCAGCAGGTGCTGCATCTTCTGCGAGTTTTTTTTGTATTGTTGCTCGCGTTTTCTGCGGTAGACCAGCGCGAAGATCGCGCTGGCGGTCAGTAGCAGCAATAGACAGCAGACGAGAGCGACTTCGACCGGATATCTCTCCAATAGCGTGGGGTCGGTGTTGTGCAGTACCGTGTCGGCGGGGAGCCGCGACGGATCGATCCCCATTTTGAGGAGCGTTTTGTAATTGACGTGATGCCGGGGCGACGACGGGGTGGGGCCGAATGCCGGGCTGTTTTCGATCCCTTCGGTCAGTACGCTGTAGGTCAGTCCGGCGATGTCTCGGCCGAGTTCTTTGCCGGAAACGAAGTAGCCCCCGATGTAGTTGGCTTCCGTCAGATCCTGCTCCTGCAGTTGGTACATGTTTTTTGTCGAATGTCGGGTCAGTTCGTTGTGAAGCATCGAATAGGCGTGCGGGTAACGGTTCCGGTCGGTGTACCATCCTCCGGTCAGCAACGCGTAGCTGCTGTCCATCGCGAAGATACTTTTCAGCAGTTCCTGGGTCGACAGCCGGCTGCCGACCAGGTAATCCAGTTCGAGCGGCGGGTGGGAGGCGACCAGTTGCGACAGGTACGGTTCGAAAAAATCGTGCGCGTAACGGTCGTCGTAGCAAAATGCGATGCGGGTGACCTCGGGTTGCAACCGTTTGATAAAATCGATGTTCTCGTTGAAATAATCGGCGTAATAATAACCCGTCACCCGGAAACCGTCGAACGTCGAATCGATGGGGGAGATCTGCCGTATATCGGTTATTTTCTTTTTCTCCCGGGCTACGTAATCGATGTACCCTCTTTTTACCAATCCCAGGACGACCGGAACGTCGCGCCAGGTATCGGGGACGCATTCCCGATAGGTCGTCCATGCTTCCCCGCCGAGGATCACGACCGCTTCGGGCGTTTCGTCGTGCGCCCTGAACATCGAGTTCATCCATGATTTCCACTCCGCCAGTTCGGGCGAATTTTCACAATCCATGTATTCGACGAACAGGTTCCTGTCGGTTTCTTCCCGGAGCGCGCCGACCAGGGACGCGATGACGTGGTTGCCGTTTTCTTTCAGCGGGGAATAGGAGCTGATGACCAGGATACCGTCTTTCGAGCGAGCGGAGCCGTGTATGCAATCGCCTGTCAACAACGCAATACACAGCAGCAGATATATTCTTATACGCATTATCGTCCGAGTTAAAATAGCAATGAACGGTATCTTCCTGTCTGTCGGCGATATCAGTCGGATAGAAAGTATCGTTTAATATAGCAAAGTAATGATTTTTTTTGCATTTTAAAAAATGCGGAAAGGGGGCGTCCGTGTCTTTTTCGATAATTTTCCGCAAATAGGAACGGTTTGTTTATTACCGGAATAAAAAACCGGAACAGTAATCTATACTGTTCCGGTTTTCGAATATGCAAAGTCCGACGGAATTTTCGCCGGTTGCGGACGATTTTACAGTTCCTTAACGCGGATGTTGCGGAACCATACGTTGTTGCCGTGATCCTGCAGACCGATGTATCCTTCGTGGTTTTCACCGCCGCAGTTCAGCAGCAGTTCGTAGGCTTCCGGCCATTTGTCCTTGCTGAATTTGCTGTTGTCGAGCATCTCTTTCCACTTCGGGGTCCACAAGTGGTATTCCACGACCTGCGTACCGTTCTGGAAGTGAGCCACGGTTCCGTCGTATACGA
The DNA here is from genome assembly GCF_027665465.1 of Candidatus Alistipes pullistercoris. NCBI lineage: Bacteria > Pseudomonadati > Bacteroidota > Bacteroidia > Bacteroidales > Rikenellaceae > Alistipes > Candidatus Alistipes pullistercoris. Next base: position 198,659 of record NZ_JAQDED010000004.1, read on the forward strand.
GGATTTTGGCCGTATTCCATTCGCCGAACGGTTTCGAGTTCTGCGGTTTCGCAGGGATCATGTCGTACAGCGAAGCGGACTGGCGGTTGCCGTCGACGCCTAATTTGGCGTCGGGATGGTTCTCGTTGTCCAACACCTGGTATTCCGGAGCGGAGATGTAAATCGGTTGGTTCGGAATCTCCTGAGCCAGGTAGAAAACGCCGCTGTTTGCTCCCTTATCGACTTTCCAGTCGAATGCCAGTTCGAAGTTCTTGAACTTCTTGTTGGCGAAAATGATATCGCCTCCGTCCTTGGCGCCGGCTTCGCCCATGCCCGACTCGTTGATCTTGATGCAGCCGTCTTCGATGGTCCATGCCGAGGGCACGTCGGTACGGTTGTAGCCGCGCCATCCGTCGAACGTTTTGCCGTCGAAGATGGCAACGAAGCCTTCTTCTACGTCGGCAGTCTGGGCTGTGGCCGTGCTGTCGGCCGCGGCTTTCTTATTCGGATTCGATACGCAGGAAGCTGCCATTGCGGCAACGGCCATGCAACTGATAGCACACATTAATCGTTTCATTTTCTTGTCTTCGTGTATTAATTAATAATTCGTTGATTACTTGGGCATGGCCGGCAGTTCCCAGCCGTCGCGGTAATTGTGCTTGATCATCTGTTCTGCAAACTCTTTCGCGTTGAACGGATCGGTGTAGCGTTTGTTGAAGGTCGGGTGCCCGTTGTGGATCGTGAACCCGTCTTCGATCATGATCTGCATCGTTTCGTTCGCGCCGATGTTCTTGAACTTCATCTTTTCGCCGTCCCATTCCAGTTCGCGGTTCAGACCCTGCAGACGTACTGCCAGCACGCCCATTACGACCATTTCGTTGAACGGACCCGCTTCGCTGAAGTCGGACGAGGTCTGTACGCGCGATTGAGGATTCTCTTTGCAGGCGCGGATCCAGTCCTGTTCGTGGCTGGCGGTGATTTCGCGGTTCATCTTCGGAACTTCCGGTTTGCGGCCGGATACCAGCCACGGGTTCACGCCGTAGCAACCGCAGATCAGCGTATCTTTCGTTCCGTAGAAGATAGCGCCGCCGCCGCTGTCGTTCAGCGATTTGCCTGCCGGTACGCCTGCCGGACGCGGCGGGGTCAGACCGCCGTCGTACCAGGTTACTTCCACTTCGGGCATGTTGACTTTCTCTTTTTTCGCACGGGCCGGGAAAACGTATTTCACCATCTGGGCGTTCGGGGCGCAATCGGTCAGCAGGGCCGTCGAACTGCCCTGTACGCGGTCGGGATAACCCAACTGCAGACCTTTGAATACCGGGTGCAGGATGTGGCAGGCCATGTCGCCGAGGGCTCCGGTGCCGAAGTCCCACCAACCGCGCCAGTTCCACGGGGTATAGATTTTGTTGTACGGACGCATCTGAGCCGGTCCGATGAACAGATCCCAGTTCAGCGTTTCGGGAATTTGATCCACTTCGCTCGGGCGCATCAGCCCTTGCGGCCAGATCGGACGGTCGGTGAAGGTGTCCACGCGGGTCACTTCGCCGATCTCGCCGTTCCAGATCCAGTCGCAGACCTGGCGTACGCCGGCTCCCGACGCGCCCTGATTGCCCATCTGCGTAGCTACTTTGTATTTCTTGGCCAGTTTGGTCAGCAGACGCGATTCGTAGACCGAATGGGTCAGCGGTTTCTGTACGTAAACGTGCTTGCCGAGGGTCATGGCTTCGGCGGCGATGATACAGTGGGTGTGGTCGGCGGTAGCCACCAGCACGGCGTCGATGCTCTTGCCCATGTCGTCGAGCATCTTACGGTAATCCCAGTACCGTTTGGCTTTCGAATAGCGGTCGAAAGTTCCTTTCGCATATTGCCAGTCCACGTCGCACAGGGCCACGATGTTCTCCGTTTCCATGTTCGACAGGTTGGCTGCGCCCATGCCGCCGATACCGACGGCCGCGATGTTCAGTTTGTCGCTCGGGGCGGTTTGTCCGGCCGCTTTACCGAAAACGGAACTCGGAACGATGGTCAGTCCGGCCAGGCCGACTGCGCTCGTGCGCAAAAAGTCTCTCCGGGATATTTTTTCTGCCATAAGATATAAAGGTTTTAGTTTGGTTGGTTATGTCGATTATTTAACGAATTTAGCTGCGCTGAGGTATTCGGCGCTCTTTTCGGCGCACTCCATCGGCGGGATGTCGTTGGCTTCGATCTCCACGTAGTAAGCTTCGAGCCCCTGTTTGTAGGCGGCATTGAAGATCGCTTCGAAGTCGATGGTCTGGCTGGCTCCGATGACATTGTCGTCCTTGATGTGCAACAGCGGGAAACGCCCTGCGTATTTCTGGATGTAAGCCGACGGGTTGACGCCGCCCTTGCTGGCCCAGTAAACGTCCAGTTCGAACATCACTTTCTCGGGATCGGTATGTTCGAGCAGGTAGTTCTCGATCACGTATCCGTCCTGTTTGTTGAATTCGTGGGCGTGATTGTGATAGCCGAATTTCAAGCCGGCGGCATTGGCGATGGCTCCCACCTTGTCGAAGTATTCGCAGGTTCTTTTCAGATCGGCTTCCGTCTTCCCGAAATCGATGCCCGGCAGTACGATGTACTTGCCGCCGACGGCAGCCTGCGCGTCGCAAGCCTGCTTCCACCAGTCTTCCCATCCGGCGTCGTATCCGCGGCCGAGGTGCGCTCCGGTGACCCGGATGCCGACGTCTTCGGCCATCTTGCGGAATTCGGCGGGCGTGCGGCCGTAGAATTTACCGTCTCCGTATGAAGCGGTTTCGGCGGCCGAATAACCCATGTCCGATATTTTTTTCAACGATCCGGCGGCGTCTTTGCCCATATCGCCCCCGATCGAATAGAGCTGGAGCCCGATCGTTTTTTTCTTCCCGGCGGCGCTTCCGCTTTGGGCGGCCGACAGGGTCGCTTCGGAAAACAGGGAACCGCCGACCATGGCTCCGGCGGTCAGCAACATTGATTTCTTGAGGAATTCTCTTCTGTCCATAATGGCTTCAAATATTTAGGTTTTGTTTTAAAGTTAGCAAGTTAAGTCGGGTCGTTGAAACTATCAGGCCTTTAACCTATATACATATAGTTGTGTAAAGGTATAAAAAAAAGTTTTTGATGCAAAAAATATTTCGGCATTAATTTAATAAATTTAAAAACGGCCTTTTCTCCGGCCGGCGGAATTTCCGTTTCACATGCGGGATACGGTTCTGCGGGCCGGCGGGCTGGAACATTCGTTCCGGAAAGCGCAAACGTAAAAAACGCAGGCGTTTCGCGGCGGATGCCGGATGCCTGCGTCGTTTTTCGTACGGAGATCGTTAACGGATGTCTATCTCGACTACTTTACTGCCCGGAAGATCGGGAACGTACAGTTTTTTGCCGTCGGTCGACAGCCGGGCCGGCCCTTCGATTCCGACGCCCGGAGTCAACAGTTCGGTCTTTCCCGTTCCGAGATCGTAATAGCCGACTTCCGAATCGACCCAATTGGTGAAATACAGGCGGCCCCCGTCGCCGCTCAGCGCGAGGCCGTCGTACTGTCCCGGACGGTCGAACAACTTGGTGGCTACCGGAGTGGATATGTTGTCGATGCGGTAGATCACGTTATCCTGCGTGGTGACGCCGTCCGGCGGATACGATGCGATATACATCGTGTCGCCCCGGATGACGATCCCGTTCGCTCCGGGTACCGTCACGTAGGGTTTCAGTCCCGCGGTGTCGAGTTGCGACGGCCGGGCGACGTTCAGCGCGTAGATGCTGCCGGTGTTGGTCACCGTCACGTAAAGGGTGTTCCCGTGCAGGGCCATGTCGTTGACGAACAGTTCGCCTTCGGGGAACGGAACGATTTTCGGCTTCTCGTTCGGCGCGGCGAGGTTGTAGACCGCCATTTTGCCGACGTCGGCGATGAACAGGTAACCGTCTTTTACGAGCAGTCCCTTGGGCGCCGACAGCGTGCCGTCGGCCGGAATCAGCACCCGCGAAACCGTGTCGGTGAATTCGAGGATATAGCCTTTACCCTCGGTGTTCAGCGGATTGAACTCGTCGGAGCCGAAGCTGCCGACCAGCAGTTTGCCGTCCAGCGGCAGCGTGGCTTCGCAGAATACGATCTTATCGGTGAGAACGGGCGTTGTCGGCGTTTTTTCTGCGGACGAGCAGGCGACAGCCGCTACGGCAACCGCCGCAAGGAAAATGCGCTTTTTCATAACTTTTATTTTTCGGTAAACGGTTCGTATTGCGAAAACAGATCTCGGAAGTCTTCGTGCTGTGCGGCCAGGTAGGTGTTGAATCCCAGCGAAGCGGCCGTTCGGATGTTGGCTTCGGAGTCGTCGATGAACAGGCTTTCGGCAGGCAGGATACCCGATTCGTCGATCATTTTCCGGTAAATCTCCGGATACGGTTTCACCAGCTTCATCCGGTAAGAGAGGAACAACCGGTCGAAATAGGCGTCGATGGTCAGCCCCTGTTGTTTGAAGCGGTGTTCCATCATGAAGCGCATCATGATCGGGTTCGTATTGCTGAGCATGAAGACCCGGTAGCCCTGCCGGCGCAGGTCGAGCAGCATGTCGAGCTTGTACTGCGGCAGGTCGAGCAGGAAACTGCACAGCGCGTCGTCGATCGCCTGCGGGTCGACCGGGCGTCCGATTTCCCGGATGATCGCGTCGTGGAAATCTTCGGGGCGGATCTCCCCGCGTTCGAGTTGCAGCAGCACGCCGGACTGTTTGTACGGATTGATGAATTCGGCGGCGTTCATACAGCCGATCTGTTCGAATTTGCGGACGGTCGCTTCGATGCTGTAATTGATCAGTACGCCGCCCAGGTCGAATATGATGGTTCTTATCTTTTTCATTGGATTATTCGCTGTTACCGGACAAAGATAGGAAATTTCGAAATAATTCATATATTTGACTTTCGGTAAACCGTATAGACAAAGACATCATGAGCCGCAACGTGTTCGTTCGTATTTTCCGTTTCTACCGGGATGGTTTTCGCGAGATGACCAGCCTGGGGCGGACATTGTGGGCGGTGATCCTCGTCAAACTGTTTATCATGTTCGCGATCCTGCGGCTGTTCTTTTTCCCGGACGTGATGGGAAAATTCGATACCGACCGGGAGCGGAGCGAGTATATGATGGAACGATTGTTGAATACAAATCATTGATATTATGATTCTTACTGCAAATGAGTTGGCGGAGGTGGTGGATTGGTCGCGGGCCCAGTTTGCGATGACGGCCATCTACCATTGGCTGTTCGTGCCGCTGACCCTCGGGCTGGGTTTCATCTGCGCCATCATGGAGACCGTTTACTACCGTACCGGCGATCCGTTCTGGAAACGGACGGTCAAGTTTTGGATGCGCATTTTCGGGATCAATTTCGCGATCGGCGTGGCCACCGGACTGATCCTCGAATTCGAGTTCGGGACGAACTGGTCGAATTACTCCTATTTCGTCGGCGATATTTTCGGAGCGCCGCTGGCAATCGAAGGAATTATGGCCTTTTTTCTGGAAAGTACATTCATCGCCGTGATGTTTTTCGGCTGGAATAAGGTGTCCAGAGGTTTTCACCTTACGGCGACTTGGCTGACGGCCATCGGCGCGAACCTGTCGGCGTTGTGGATTCTGGTGGCCAACGCGTGGATGCAGTATCCGGTCGGAACGGCCTTCAACCCCGAAACGGCCCGCCAGGAGATGACCTCGTTCTGGGATGTGCTGTTTTCTCCGGTGGCGATTAACAAGTTTTTTCATACGGTGACTTCGGGTTATGTGGTGGCCGCCGCGGTGGTTATCGGCATCAGCGCCTGGTTCCTGTTGAAAAAACGCGAGCGGAAGATGGCCCGCAAAAGCATGGCGATCGCTTCGTGGTTCGGCCTGTCCGCTTCTCTATTGTTGGCGATGACCGGCGACGGGTCGGCCGTACAGGTGGCCCGGACGCAACCGATGAAACTGGCGGCGATGGAAGCGCTCTACGACGGTAAGAAAGAGGCCGGACTGGTCGCGTTCGGGATATTGCGTCCGGAAGTGAACAACCGGGAGCTGATCATGTCCAACGAAAGCGCTTTTTATTTCAAACTGGAGATTCCCAAGATGCTGTCGCTGTTGAGTTTTCGGGATGCGGATGCCTATGTCCCGGGCATTAATGACCTTGTATACGGCAATTTCGATCCGTTGATCACTCCGGTCGGCGTGAAGATGGAAGCCGGGCGGGAGGCTGTGCGGGCCATTGAAGATTATCGGGAGGTCATGGCCGGGGGCGATGCGGTCGCCAAGGCCCGTTACAAGGCCCGATTCGATCCTCAGACGGAAGAGGGGGCCAGGTTTTGTAGCTGGGAACTGAAATATCTCGGTTACGCATACCTGAAAAATCAGACGGACGTGATTCCGAATGTGCCGCTGGTGTTCTATTCGTTCCGCGTTATGTTCATGCTGGGCGTCTATTTCATTCTGTTTTTCGCCGGGGTGCTTTTCTTCGTGTACCGGAAGGAACTGTACGACAGGCGGTGGTGGTTCCGCGTGATGATGTGGTCGGTTCCGCTGGCCTATTTGGCTTCGGTTTCCGGATGGATCGTCGCGGAGGTTGGTCGGCAGCCGTGGACGATCCAGGATTTGCTGCCTGTTTCTGCGTCGGTGTCGGATATCGCTCCGGGGCCGGTCAAGGCGACCTTCTTTATCTTCCTCGCACTGTTTACGGTGCTGTTGATCGCCGAACTGATGATCATGTTCAGGCAGATCAAAATCGGGCCTAAACCGGCGGAAACGGCGGAAACGGCGGCCGAAAACGAATTGACGGAATAAAAAAGAGCGATTTTATGGATACGGTATATATTTTTCTGCAACACTACTGGTGGTTTATCATTTCGTTGCTCGGCGCGCTGCTGGTGTTTCTGCTGTTCGTGCAGGGCGGCCAAGGGATGCTCTACCTGATCGGGCGTACCGATACGGAACGCAACCTGATCGTCAACACGCTGGGACGTAAATGGGAGTTGACTTTCACGACGCTGGTCACGTTCGGCGGCGCGTTCTTCGCATCGTTCCCGCTGTTTTACAGCACGAGTTTCGGCGGCGCGTTCTACGTGTGGATGTTGATCCTGTTGGTTTTCGTAATCCAGGCGGTAGCCTATGAATTCCGGCGCAAACCGTCCAATTTCCTTGGCGAGAAAACTTACAACTGGTTCCTGCTGATTAACGGCGTGCTCGGAGCCTTCCTCCTCGGAACGGCCGTGGCGACGCTGTTCACCGGCGCTCCGTTCACGGTCGACCGCGCCAACTTCGGCAATCTGGAAGGTTTCAATACGATTTCGCGTTGGTCCACTTCCTGGTACGGGTTGGATGCGCTGGCCGATCCGCGCAACATCCTGCTCGGCTTGGCGGTGCTGTTCTTGTCGCGGGTGCTCGGCCTGCTCTATTTTATGAACAGCATCGACGACGAAACGATTTTCGCGCGATCGCGGCGTTACCTGAAGTGGAATGCGGGGCTTTTCCTGTTGTTCTTCCTGCCGTTTCTGCTGTTGCTGCTGCTGTCGGAAGGCGCAGCGGTCGATCCCGTCTCCGGCGTGATTTCCGTCGAGCCGTACAAATACCTGCACAACCTGCTGGCCATGCCGCTGGTGCTCGTCGCACTGCTGGCCGGCGTGGTCGGGGTGCTATGGGGTATCGGAGTCGGTATTTTCAGAGGGTGTCGCTGCGGGATTTGGCCTGCCGGAGCGGGAACCGTACTGACGGTGCTCGCGCTGCTGCTGACCGCCGGATACAACCATACGGCCTATTATCCGTCGCTCACCGACCTGCAGAGTTCGTTGACGATCTACAACAGTTCTTCGAGCCGGTTCACGCTTTACGTGATGGCGATCGTGTCGATACTCGTCCCGTTCGTGGCGGGGTACATCTGGTACGTATGGCGCGCGATGGGCCGTAAACGCATCTCCGAACAGGAACTGCAAGAGGAGGGCGACCATCTGTATTGATTTGCGGGCCGTTCGGCCCGGATCGCTGATACCCGAAAGAGGCCGCATTCGGATTTCCGGTCGGAAATCTCGTTTTGTCAGTATATCAGCGAATCGGGCAGCACGGGCGTGCCGCCTGCCTGAGTACAGACGAAGGCGGCGGTTTCGGTCGCCCGACGGTGCGCTTCGTGTAGCGGCCGGCCCTGCAGGATGCCTGCGACGAAGGCGGCGGTGAACGAGTCGCCTGCGCCGACCGTGTCGGCGACTTCGACCTTTGCAGTTTCCATGACGGAAAAGTCGTCCGGGGCCGTCACCCGGCTGCCCCGGCTGCCGAGCGTGTAGACGATGTACCGCAGGTCGTAGCGTTGTCGGAGTTGTTCCAGTTGGCTGTCGGCATCCCCGTGCAGCGACAGCATCCCCGCCACGACGGGCAGTTCGTCCTCGTTCAGTTTCAGGATGTCGGCCTGTTCGAGCGAGGCGCGGACGGTCTCTTCGCTGTAAAAATCCTGCCGCAGGTTGATGTCGAACACTTTGAGACACTGCTTATTCACATGCGACAGCAGTTTTCGGATCGTCGCGGCGGACGTTTCGCCGCGTTGCCCGAGCGTACCGAAACATACGGCGTCCAACTGCGGAGCCAGTCGTTCGAGTCCTTCGTTCCATGCGATGAAATCCCAGGCTACCGGCTTGTGGATCGTGTACGACGGAACGCCCCGCGCGTCGAGCCGCACGTCGACGGTGCCGGTCGGATAGTCGTTTTGCTGTACGTATGCGGTGCCGAGCTGAGCTTCCTGGAGCTTTTCGAGAATTTGGAGGCCATACGGATCGTTGCCGACCGCGCTGACGACTGCCGACCGGCAGCCGAACTGCGCCGCATGGAATGCGAAGTTGAGCGTCGCTCCGCCCAGTTGCTTGCCCGAAGGCAGCAGGTCCCACAGGAGTTCCCCGACGCCTGCTATGGTGAATGTCTGTTTCATACCTGCAAATTTAGCAATCCGCGAGGGAACTGCAAGCGTCGGCCGACTTTTCTGTTTACCGGTTTTTGCGGTAGCTCAGCACGGCCCATAAGTTGATCGTCACCGTGAAGACGGCCAGCGCTGAGAACTGCGTCAGCAGATCGGCGAATCCGCTCCCTTTGAGGTAAACCATTCGCATGATCTGGATGAAGTACCGCAGCGGATTGAACAGCGTGATCTTTTGCGCCCAGCCCGGCATACTACTGATCGGGGTGAACAGTCCGCTCATCAGAATCAGCACGATCATGAAAAAGAACATCACGAACATCGCCTGCTGCATCGTGTCGGAAGTGTTCGATACGAGCAGGCCGAGGCCCGACACGGTCAGCACGTACAGCGCCATCCCGGCGTAGATCGTCAGCAGGTTGCCCGCCGGTACGAGCCCGTAGACGAGCCATGCCAATACGAAACTGATCGACAGCACGACGAATCCGATTACCCAATACGGAATCAACTTGGCGAGGATGAACTGGAATTTGCCGACCGGCGACACGTTGATCTGTTCGATCGTCCCGATCTCTTTTTCGCTGACGATGTTCAGCGCCGGCATGAATCCGCAGACGATCGTCAGCAGCATTACCATGAGCGCCGGAACCATATAGACTTGGTAATTCAAATGCGGGTTGAACTTGTACTGCGGGGTGATCCGAACGGCCGGCGCGGCCGAAATCCGAGACTGCGCGGCGGTTTCGTTGCGCAAGTCGGCCGAGAAGTCGTTCACGATGGCCGTGAGGTACGAACTGCCCAGCCCCCCCTTCGTTCCGTTGACCGCATTGGCCGCAATGAGCACCTGCGCGGCGCCTTCGGTAGTCAGCCTGCGTTCGAATTTTTCCGGGATTTCGAGGATGATGTCGGTTTGTCCCGATTCGACGCCTTTCATCGCTTCTTCGTACGAGGACGCGACGTCGACGAGGTTGAAATAGGCCGACGCCGAGGCTTTTTCGGTCAGTCGCCCGGAGTAGGCCGAGCGATCGTTGTCGACGACGGCCAGGTTGATGTTGCGTACCTCCATACTGGCCGCCCACGGCAGTACCAGCATTGTCAGGCACGGCATGAACAGGATCAGCCGGGGCAGGAACGAGTTGCGGCGGATCTGTTTGAACTCTTTTTCGATCAGGTATTTCAACATGGCTATTCGAGTCTGTATTTGAATTTCTTAAGACTTACGACGACCAGCACGACGGCCATTGCGCTGAGGATCGCCACCTCTTTGAGCGCGTAGGTGATGCCGAGTCCTTCGATCATCACTTTTTTGACCGCTTCGATGTACCAGCGCGCCGGGATAACGGCCGACAGTCCCTGTAATACGCCCGGCATACTTTCGATCGGAAACATCATGCCCGAGAGCAGCGTGGTGGGCATCATCAGCACCATCCCCGAAGCGAGCATCGCGGCTACCTGCGTTTTGACGAGCGTCGAGATCAGCAATCCGAGCGCCAGCGCCGTGATGACGAACAGCAGTGAGATCACCGACAGCCAGAACAGGCTGCCCGCTACCGGAACCTGCAGGATGTAAACCGCCACGAGAATGATCGTCGCCAGGTTTACGGCCGACAGCGCGAGGTAGGGGACGGCTTTGGCGAGGATGATGTAGATCGGTCGCATCGGCGACACGAGCAGCACTTCCATCGTTCCGCGCTCTTTTTCGCGAACGATCGAAATGGCCGTCATCATCGCGCAGATCAGCATCAGGATCATACCCATCACGCCCGGCACGAAGTTGTACGCCCCTTTCATCTGCGGATTGTACAGCAGTTTCACTTCCGGAACGATTTGTAGCGGGGCGGGGGTGCCGGCCGACAGCTCGGCCTGGTATGCGGCCAGGATGTTCGATGCGTAACTTGTCACCAGCGTCGCGGTGTTCGGGTCGGTTCCGTCGCAGATCAACTGGACGTTCCCCGTTCCGCCGTGCAGCAGGTTTTGTTGGAAATTCTCCTCGAAGACCAGCGCGAGGTCGGCCCGGTTCGAACGGAACGCTTCCTCGATCTGTTGCGGGGTGCGGAGCGTTTCGACCAACGAGAAGTAGCGGTTTGCGTCGAAACGCTCTACGATCTGCCGCGTGGCGTCATCGTTCGACGGGTCGTAGACGGCCAGCCGGACGTTGTTGACGTCTGTTGAGATAGCGAATCCGAACAGGATGATCTGCACGATCGGCATTACCAGCAGAATCAGCACCGTGCGGCTGTCGCGCAGGATGTGGCAGAACTCTTTATAGACGAAAGACAGAAATTGTTTCATGGCGTTATTCTCCCCGTTTAGCTTCGCGGGCGAGGCGGTGGAACACCTCGTCCATATTCGGCGCGTCGAAAGTTCGTTTCAGGTTGGCCGGAGTATCCAGCGCCCGGATCGCCCCGTCGACCATGATCGAGACGCGGTTGCAGTACTCCGCCTCGTCCATGTAGTGCGTCGTGACGAAAACCGTGATGCCCCGTTCCGACGCGTCGTAGATCAGCTCCCAGAACTGCCGCCGCGTAGCCGGATCGACCCCTCCGGTCGGCTCGTCGAGGAAGACGATGCGCGGCTCGTGGAAGATCGCTACCGAGAAAGCCAGTTTCTGCTTCCAGCCGAGCGGCAGCGCGCTTACCAGCGTGTTGCGTTCTTCGGCGAATCCGAGCCGGCGCAGCACCCGGTCGGTCTTTTCGGCGATCTGCCGGCTTCCCATGCCGTAGATGCCGCCGAACAGCCGGATGTTTTCCCACACTTTCAGGTCTTCGTACAGCGAAAAGCGCTGGCTCATGTAGCCGATGTTGCGTTTGATCTGCTCGCTTTGGCGCACGATGTCGAACCCGGCGACCGTACCGCCGCCCTCGGTCGGGCGGCTCAGGCCGCACAGCATCCGCATTGCGGTCGTTTTGCCGGCGCCGTTCGCGCCGAGGAATCCGAAGATCTCGCCGCGCCCGACCTCGAAACTGATGTGGTCGACCGCCGTGAAGCTGCCGAACCGCTTGGTCAGTCCTTTCGTTTCGATTACTTTATCATTCATTGGTACGGTCCAGTTTCATGTAACAATCTTCGATACCCGGTTCGATCGCCTCGATCCGCAGATTGCGGTATCCTTCCGCGGTCAGGTAAGCGGCCAGTTGCTCTTCGGTCAGCGTCGCGTCGGGCGTCGCGTGGTGCGTGTCGCCGAACGCGAAGGCCGAGGTGATCTGCGGATGACGGCGCAGCGTTTTCAGCATGGCCGGCATCCGGTCGCCCGATACGGCCCACAGCCGCTCTCCGAATTTTTCGATGATGCGTTTCGGCGTGTCTATATCGAGGAACCGGCCGCCGCGGATCAGCGCGATCCGGTCGCAGCGCGACGCCTCGTCCATATAGGGCGTCGATACGAGGATCGTGATGCCCTGGCAGCGCAGTTTGGCGAGCATCTCCCACAGTTCCTTGCGCGATACCGGGTCGACGCCGGTCGTCGGCTCGTCGAGGAACAGTACCGACGGTTTGTGGATCAGCGCGCAACTGAGCGCCAGTTTCTGCTTCATACCGCCCGAAAGCGCTCCGGCCCGCCGCGTGCGGAACGGTTCGATCTGACTGTAAATGTCGCGGATCAGGTCGTAGTTCGCCTCGATGGTCGTCCCGAAAAGCGTTGCGAAAAAGCGCAGGTTCTCTTCGACGCTCATGTCCTGGTACAGCGAGAACCGTCCCGGCATGTAACCGACCCGCCGCCGGATCTGTTTGTAGTCGGCCGCCACGTCGAGTCCGTCGACCGTCGCCCGGCCGCTGTCGGGCAGCAGCAACGTCGTCAGGATGCGGAACAGTGTCGTCTTGCCGGCCCCGTCTGGGCCGATAATTCCGAAGATCTCGCCGCGTTGCGCATCGAAGCTCACTCCGCGCAGCGCTTCGATGCGCCCGTAGCTTTTCGTGAGGTCGCGTATGGTTACTGCGGAAGCCATTATTCGGAGAATTTGACGTCGGCGTACATGCCGATTTTCAGTAGGCCGTCGTTGTGGACGGCGATTTTGACCGGATAGACCAGGTTCGCGCGTTCGTCGCGGGTCTGGATCGTTTTCGGCGTGAACTCGGCTTTGTCCGAGATCCAGATCACTTCGCCGTCGTATTCGCGGCTGCCTTTGTCGCCCGAATCGGCGAACACGCGCACCCTGTCGCCGAGTTTCAGGCCTGTCAGTTGGCCCGATGTGATGTAGGCGCGGAGTTCCATGCGATCGACGTCGGCGATCTTGAACAGCGGTTTGCCTTGGGCGGTCACTTCGCCCGTTTCGGCGTATTTGACCAGTACCGTCCCGTCGATCGGGTTTACGATGCGGCATTTGGCGAGCTGGTCTTCGATCTGAGCCACCTGGATTTCGATGGCCGAGCTCTCTTCGTTGACGCCGCGGTTGCTGTTTTCGAGCGTCGAGAGCTGCGCTGCGAGCTGTTTTTCGAGTACGGCGATCTGCGCGTCGATATCGTCCAGTTGTTTGGTGTTCGCGGCGTCGGCTTTCAGCAGGTTTTCGACGCGCCGTTTTTCGCGCTGCTGCGTGGCGATCTGCTGTTGCGTGGCGGCGATCTGTTTGCCGATGTCGGACGTGCGGCTGCGCGTCGCCCCGAGCTGTTTTTGGAGTTGCAGCTTTTTCAGGTAGAGCTGGACGCTGTCGACCGTGCCGACGGTTTGTCCGGCCGCGAGCCGCCGGCCTTCTTCCACGCCGAACGAAGTAATTCGTCCGTTGGCTTCCGAGGATACGATCACTTCGGTCGCCTCGAACGTCCCGGAGGCGTCGTAACCGTTTTTATTGCCGCCGCAGGCCGTCGCCCCGGCGCAAAGCGCGAGAATCAGAAATCGTTTCATATCAGTTGTTGGTTATATTTTTCAGGTTGTATGTCGTCATGATCAGTTGCATCCGGTGCAGTGCGCGGTTCTGCCGCGCCGTTTCGGCTTTGGTTACTTCCTGCATGTAGTCGGTAACGCTCATCGTGCCCTCCGCGACCTTCGCCTCCGACGCGCGTTTGATATTGTCGCGCAGCGCTACGATCCGGTCGTCGTCGGAGAGCGTGCGGCGGTATTTTTCGAGTTCGCTTTGCGAGGATTCGACCTGCTGGTTCGTATTGAACAGGAACGTTTCGCGTTGTGTGCGGAGCGCGTTGCGCGCGACGTCTATCTTGGCCGCGTCGCTTTTATGCGTGTAATAATTGCCGAAATTCCATGAAAACCGCACGCCGCCGATCGCGAATGCTTTGAATTTGTCTTGCAGCATGTTCAGTCCCGGTTTGCCGTAGGCTCCCTGTACGAACAGACCGAGGGTCGGGCGGTTCCGGGCGTTCAACTGTTTCAGTTGGGCGTCCAGCAGCGTGTTGCGGGCGTCGAGCAGGCGCAGCTCCGGACGGTTCACGTCGGTAGGCGCCGGCTCGCTTCCGACTTCCGGGCAGATCAGTTCGGCGCTGTCGGCGTTTTCGCCGATGAAGGCTCCCAGCATCTGCCGGTACGCGCGGTTGGTCGCTTCTAGCGAGACGCGCTGCTGTCGGTTCGAGAGCTGTTCGACCTGCACCGCGTCGAGGTCGGCTTGGTTGGCGACCCCGTTCTCGATGAAGCTGCTTATTTTGCGGTAGTTGCGTTCGAGCTCCTCGTCGTACAGCCGGTTCAGTTCCAGTTGTTCCTCGGTCAGTAGAATGCCGAAGAACAGCGAATTGACCCGTTCGCGGATCGCGTACATATCGACCTGCTGCTGTTGCAGGTCGACTTCGGCGGACGCTTTGACATTCTGTTTTTTCGCACGGATGTTCCCGCCGTCCCAGATTACCTGGTTCACCTCGGCTACGACCTGATACTGGTCTTTGCTGAGGGTCGGGATGTCGATGCCCGGCAACGAGAACGGGATTTTCGTCACGTCGGTCTGGTAAGAGGCTTTGGCCGACAGCGACAACTGAGGCAGGTAGCCTTTGTTGGCGTTTTCCAGGTCGTACTGTTCCGATTGTCGGATCAGTCCGTACTGGGCCACGAGCGGATAGTTGGCCTGCGCTTTCTGCTGGCAGGCGTCGATGGTCAGTTGCGCCTGTGCCGGCAAAGTTCCGAAACCGACGGCCAGCAGCAGGATGGATCGGATTATTTTCATCGTTTTACTGAATTTATGCATGAGTGAAGTGAAGGTTTTCCGATGTTTTACGGCTTGAGGCTTTGCAGGATGATTTTCACGTTCTCCTCTTTGCGGTGCTCGAGGAAGCCGTCCATCGCTTCGTCCGTCAGGCCGAGAATGTTCTGCAGTACCGGTCGGACCAGGAACGTGGCGAGATTCAGCGACAGCGCGCTGAACATCAGGTCGAGCGCATTGGTTTCGCGGACTCGTCCCTGCGCGATCTCTTTTTGCAGATCTTGTTCGAATGTAGCGTAAACGCTCAGCGGCAGTTCGCCGATGCTGTCGCGCAGCGATGCGATCCGTTCCGGGTTCGTCGTGATCTCGTTGATGACCAGAAAGGGGATTTTCGGATTCTTTTTCAGGATTTCGAAATGCGCTTCGATTTTGCGCCGCAGTTTCTCTTCGAAAGTTCCGCCTTCCCGGTCGATCGAAAATATGTTCGAGATCAGCATCCGTATTTTCTGTTCGAAAATTTTCTCGAAAAGGTTCTCTTTCGTGCGGAAATAGTAATGAACGAGCGCCTGGTTGCAGCCCGCTTCCCGGGCGATCTCGGTCGTTGAGGTCAGTGCGAACCCTTTGTCGAGGAACAGCCGTTCGGCCGCCCGCAGGATCGCCTGTTCCATCGGTTCGGTTTCGTTTTTCGCCGTTTTTTCCGTCTGTTTCATGTGTTAATAGTTTAATTTAATATATCTATTAATACCGCAAATGTAGGAATAAATACGAACCTTGCAAATTTCAACGCTGTTTTTTTGTGGATAAATCGTTCAATGTATTTATAATGAATGCTTTGAATCTGTGTGTTTCCGGGCTCTACGCAAACGGGCCGGAATATGTGCCGGCAGCCGGCAAACGGCGCGACTTACCGTATTTCAGGTTTCCGAAATCGTCGTCCGGTCTGTTGCAAGAATCAGACCTATATTGCTTTCTCGGGCCTTTTCGCTTTTGAACCGAGGCCGTTGCGGGTGTTGCGACCGGGGTTCTTCGCGTAAAAACGGAGCGGTAAGGCGGCCGGCGGAATTGCCGGAAAAGTTTCTTTTAGTTATATTTGAAAGTACCCGGTCGGACGCATCGGGCGTTCTAACGTTATTCTATCGTTTATGAAAAGGTTTTTTTTGTGGTCGCTGACGCTCTTTTCGTTCGTTTTCGGAGCGGGCGTATGCAGTGGCGCTGCGGGCGGCGGAATCCGTCTGGACAAGGCGGCGTTTATGATCGACAGCGGGGATAAGATGAAAATCCGCCTGGCGGAGGCTCCTGCCGGCGGCGTGCAGTGGACGTCGAGCGATGAAAAGGTGGCGACGGTTTCCCGGAGCGGCGTGGTGACCGGCGTTTCGAAAGGCGATGCCGTAATTACGGCTTCAGCGGCCGGTTCGAAAGCCGAATGCATCGTGTCGGTCGGTTACGAGGGACAGAATCCGATCCTGCCGCCGACGTGGGGACTGTTTATCGCCGACGGCGAGCCGCACGTTTTCGACGGACGGATGTATATTTTCGGGTCGCGGGACGTGACGAACGGTTTTCTGCCGAACGGCGAACGGGATTTCTGTTCGACCGACTACCATGTGATCTATTCCGACGACCTGATCCACTGGACGGACGCGGGCGTCAGCATCTCGATCGACAGTATTCCGGCGGAGATCCGCGGAAATACGCGGCGGCTGTGGGCGCCGGACGTCTTCAAAAGCCCGACCGAAAAAGACAAGTATTACCTGCTGTTTTGCGGCAACGGCCAGCCGGTGTATATCGCCGAGGGGACGAGCCCGACAGGGCCTTTCGGCAACGTCCGGCTCGTAACGCTGAACGGCGAGCCCATCCCGCAGATCGATCCGGGCGTACTGGTCGACGATGACGGCAAGGTGTACCTGGCGAGTCCGAAATTCTTTATCTGCCGGCTCGACCCGTCGGACTACTCGCGGGTGATGCCCGAAACCTGCCGCGACGTGACGCAGTATATGCCGGTCGGCGACGAGCCGTTCGAAGGGCCTTCGCTGCGGAAACGCAACGGTATTTACTATTACATCTATATTCAGAATAAAGGCAATATCGAACGCGACGGCGCGGTTCCGACGCTGATGGGGTATATGACGGCCGAAA
Organism: Candidatus Alistipes pullistercoris; assembly: GCF_027665465.1. Taxonomy (NCBI): domain Bacteria; kingdom Pseudomonadati; phylum Bacteroidota; class Bacteroidia; order Bacteroidales; family Rikenellaceae; genus Alistipes; species Candidatus Alistipes pullistercoris. Next base: position 215,739 of record NZ_JAQDED010000004.1, read on the forward strand.
ATCCGCTCGGCCCGTATACCTACCGCGGCGTGATCGTTACCAATTACGATTATCCGGCTTCCGGAAACATACACGGCTCGATCGAACCGTTCGACGGACAGTGGTACGTGTCGTACCATATGCCGGTGTCGGAGCTCGGTCTGACCCGTGCCGCCTGCCTCGACCGGATCGAATTCGACGATGACGGGACGATCCGGCGGGCCGAGCCGACTTCGTCCGGCGTAAAGGGCTGTTTCGTACCGGGCGAACGGATCCGCAGCTCCAGCGGGGTCGTCTATTCGGGCGGCCGCAACGACCGCAGGCTGGTGACGCGGCGCGAGCCGACTGCCAATCCGTATGTTTTCCGGTATGTCGGTTATCCGTACACTTTTTACAACGAGCCGGGACAGTGGATCGGATACCGTTTTATGGATTTCTCACCGGAAATTTCGACAGTCGGCATGAGCGTCTGCACCGAAGCCGCCGGCGGGTCGCTCGAAATTCGCCGGGGCTCTGCGGACGGAGAGTTGATCGCCGCCGTCGATCTGCCGAATACCGACGGCGAATGGAAGAAGGTCGAAGCCCCGGCTTCCGTAACCCGCGACGGGAAGGATGCGTTCTATATCTTTCTGAAGACGAAGCCCGGCAGCGGGGATGTTCGGGTCGATTGGCTGGAATTCGGCGCGCGGCGGTAATTTTTTCGACCTCTGTCCGGCAACCGGCGTATTCGGCCGGAATATATCTTATGAAAACGCTTCCGTTGCGAACAGTTTCTTCGCAACGGAAGCGTTTGGCGGAAGCGCGTTTCGGTCAGCTCTTTTTGGCCAGCGAGAACAGGAATTCGAGTCCCCCTTCTTTCCGGTTTTTGGCCGAAATGCGTCCTTTGTGGTACAATACCGAGTTGCGGACGATCGACAGTCCGAGTCCCGATCCTCCGTTTTTGCGACTCCGACCTTCGTCGACCCGGTAGAAACGGACGAATATTTTTTCCAGATCGGCCTCCGGTACGCCGCAGCCGTTGTCGTGGAACGAGAAGTAGTAGAAATCGTCGTCCTCGGCGTATTGCTCGATCGTGATCGTGACGCCTTCGCCGGCGTAATTGACCGCATTGTCGGTCAGGTTCCAGAAGATCGAGTAAAGCAGCGTGTGGTTTCCTTCGACCGTCGTTCCGCGGCTGATGCGGTCGACGATCTGCACGCGGTGAGCGTCCAGCGTATTTTTATGGTCGGCGATCACCTCTTCGACGACCTGTTTCAGGTCGACCGGTTTGCGCTCGAACAAGTCGGTCGCCTCTTCGATCTTGGTGATTAGCGCGACGTCGCGGATCAGGTCGGACAGTCTCAATGCCTGGGTATAAGCCCGGTCGAGAAAGAAGCGCTGTTTGTCCGGACTGATCTCGTGCTGTTGCAGCAGGGTTTCGAGGTATCCCCGGATGCTGGTGACGGGGGTTTTCAGTTCGTGCGCGATGTTGTTGGTCATCTCCTGTTTCAGCAGCCGATTTTTCTCCTGCGCGGTGATGTTATCGAGCGTGATTTCGAAACTGTTGTCGTTGAAAATCAGTAGCCGGACGGCGAAATGACGGCCTTCCCGGGTAAGCTTGGTTTCGTAGATCGGGATCGAGGCCGACTGCGGGTTGACCGGCCGGTGCCGTTGCAGGAATTCGCGCAGGTCGCCGAAATCTTTGGCCCGGAGAATTGCGGTCGCGTCGGAGGTCGGTTCGTCGAGGATCGTGTTGAGGTGCTGTATGAAGTGCGAGTTCGCATAAATTTTGTCTCCGTCCGGCGAAAAGATGCAGATTCCCTCGTCCGAATAGTGGAAGTGGCGGATCAGTTTTTCACGTTCCGTATCGAGCAGGTTGCGGCTTTCGCGCAGCAGCCGGTAATTGGTGACGATGCGGTTGCCTATCTCGCCGAGTTCGGTATCCGGGAATCTGACCTTGTCGAAATCGGGACGGTTGTTCTCGGTCGAGACCAGAAAGTCGCGCAATCCGCTGACCGCCTTGCCGAAACGGTCGGACAGGTACAGCAACGAGATCAGCGCGACAAAGAAAAGCAGCAACATGAAATAAAGAAAGAAATCGTCCGCTTTCAGGCTCAGTTTCGCCGCGTTGTCGTAAGGCAGCGCCACCCGGACGAAATCGTTGCCGAACAGCCGCGCATAGTAATAATAAGTTTTTCCGGTGGTTGCCGAGTGCCGAATGTGGCTTCCGCCGCCGCGGATCAGCGCTTGGGCGATTTCGGGCCGCGACAGGTGGTTCTCGACGATCGGTTTTCCGTCGGAGCCGTTGTCGAACAGCACGTTGCCGCGCCGGTCGATGATGCTTATCCGCAGATCCCGGGGCAGCAGCGGCAGCAGGCTGTCAAGCCGGGACATCGAATCCGGAGCGGTCAGATGGTTTTCGGCGATGTATTTCGAGATCAGCGTCGCGTAAACGTCCATTCCCCGTTTGAACTCGTCGTTTCTGAAGGTTCGTTCGCGGTTTTGCTGGACGAAGACGACGATCGCCGCGAAAACGGCGAATACGATCAGGAAGTAAAAAAACAGTTTTTTTCGATAGCTCAGGCGCATGGCGGTATCGGTTATCGGGTTAAAATTCGATGCAGTATCCATATCCGGAACGGTTCGTCAGGCGTTCGCCGAACGTTCCCAGTTTTTTACGCAGCCGTGTGATGTGCACGTCTACGGTGCGTTCGAGCACGTAGGACTCCTTTTTCCAGACGCGTTCGAGAATATCCTCCCGCGAAAAAACCTTGTTCGGAGTCCGCGCCAGCGTCATAAGGATTTCGAACTCCTTTTTGGTCAGCAGGATGTGTTCGTTGCCGAGCGTCGCGCTCTTGGTTTCGGGATCGATCGTCAGTTCGCCCAGTTCGATCGTACGGTTCGTATCGGCCGGCGCTGCGGCGCTCCGTTTCAGCACGGCCTTTACGCGGGCCGTCACTTCCTTGATCGAGAACGGTTTCGGAATGTAGTCGTCCCCTCCGAGGCTGAATCCGGTGAGCAGGTCGTTTTCGGTGTCCTTGGCCGTCAGGAAGACGATCGGAACTTGCAGTTTCTGCTCCTTGCGCACCTTTTCTGCCATCCGGAATCCCGACATCCCTTCCATCATCACGTCCAGCAGGATCAGGTCGTAGCCGTCCGGCAGCATTTTCAGGGCCTGCTCGGCCGATTCGGCCGTTTCGACGGCGAACCCTTCGCATTCGAGGTTGAAGCGCAGGATCTCGCACAGATCCTGTTCGTCGTCCACGACCAGTATTTTCTCGCGTTTTGCCATTTTTACAACAGGTTTTTGTCCGTGTGCTTGATGTCTTTCCCTTCGGTAACGAAAATCACCGCCTCGGCGATGTTCGTCGCCTGGTCGCCGATGCGTTCGAGGTTGTTCGCGATGCCGAAAACCGACAGCATCCCTTCCATCTCTTCGGCCGTCAGCGTCCGCTGGGTTCCCGTGCTTTTCAACTCGCCGGAAATCCGCCGCCACCATTCGTCCACGCGGTCGTCGCTGCGGATCACTTCGCGCGCCAGCCGTTCGTCGCTGCAGTTCATCGCAAAAATAACGTTTTTCACCATATCCGCCGCCAGGTCGAACATTTTGAGCAGTCCGTCGCTTTTGCGGCGGTACAGTCCGGTGCTGACGGCCGTGCCGCCGGTGAATTCGTAGACGTTGTGGATCAGGTCGCCGATGCGCTCCAGATTCGAGGTCGTATCGTAGCAGGCCATGATGATCCGCAGGTTCGAGGCGCGCGGCGCGTGCAGTACGATCACGTTGACCACTTCGTCGCGGATCGAGACTTCCAGGCCGTCGATCGCGCTTTCGTTGCGGTTCAGTTCGTCGCGCAGTTCGGCGGACGAATTTCCCGCGAGCAGTTGCCGGGTGATGGAGAGTTGTCTCAGGATGAGTTCGGTTAGCCGGTCGAACTGGTCGCCTACCGGTTTTAAAACGGTGTCTTTCAATCGGTTCATAATAGGTGTGTTTTTATCCGAACTGGCCGGAGAGGTACTCTTCGGTCCGTTTGTCTTTCGGTGTGGTGAACAGGGTTTGCGTGCGGCCGGATTCGACCAGCTCGCCGAGGTACATAAACAGCGAGTAGTCCGAGATCCGCGCCGCCTGCGCCATATTGTGCGTTACGATAACGATCGTGAACTCTTTTTTCAGTTCGAGCATCAGCTCTTCGACGCGGTGCGTCGCGATCGGGTCGAGCGCCGAGGTCGGTTCGTCCATCAGCAGCACTTCGGGTTTCAGCGCGATCGCGCGGGCGATGCACAGCCGTTGCTGCTGTCCGCCGGAGAGGAATCCTCCTTTGCGGAACAGCGAATCGCGCACTTCGCTCCAGAGTCCGACGCTCGTAAGGCTCGTTTCGACGATCTCGTCCTTCTGCGCTTTCGACAACCGGATGCCGTTCAGCTTGTATCCGGCCAGCACGTTGTCGTAAATGCTCATCGTCGGGAACGGGTTCGGCCGCTGGAACACCATGCCGGCCATCCGTCTCACCTCCATCGGATTCATTTTGAAGATATTTCGTTCGTCGAGCAGGATTTCGCCCGTCACGCGGATGTCCGGATAGAGCTCGTGCATACGGTTGATCGCCCGCAGCAGCGTGCTTTTACCGCAGCCCGACGGGCCCATGATCGCCGTGATCGTCCGTTCGAGGATACCCGTCGTGACGTGTTTCACGGCCAGTTTCTCCGGAGTGTAGGCGACCGACAGGTCGTTTATTTGCAGTTTCAGATTTTCCATTTTGCAGCGATTCGTTTGGCAATGATATTCAGCAACAGCGTCAGGATCAGCAGCAGCAGCGAGCAGCCCCAGATCAGGTCGACGAGGTTCGGATCGTTGTAGAACTCCCAGATCAGCAGCGGAACGGCCGAAGTGGGGTGCAGCGGGTCGAAGTTCAGCGTTGCGCAGCCCAGCGCGGTCAGCATCAGCGGGGCGGTTTCGCCCATCGCCCGCGATACGGCCAGCAGGATGCCGGTGAACATCCCGCCGAAAGCCGACGGCACCAGAATACGCATCACGACCGAGCGGTAAGGCGCTCCGAGCGCCAGCCCGGCCTCTTTCAGCGGTGAGGGCAGCATATTCAGCGTCTCCTCGGTCGAGCGGACGATCAGCGGCAGCATGATTCCGGCAAGCGCCACGCTGCCGGCCAGCATCGAGTAACTGCCCAGCGGTACGACGATCCAGGCGTAGGCGATGATCCCGATCACGATCGACGGGGTGCCTTGCAGCAGTTCGGTCAGAAAACGTACGATGCCTGCGAACGCCGTTTTACGCTTTTCTGACAGGTAAACTCCTGCGAGAATCCCCGACGGGATCGCGATCAGCGCCGCGATCAGCGTCATCGACAGCGTGCCGAGGATGCCGTTCGCGATGCCTCCGGGGATCGACTCGCCGGCCGTTTTGGCCAGCATCGCGTCCAGCGTGCTCGGCGCGTTCTCGGTGAAGAACGACAGCGAGATCTGACGGTATCCCTTGCGTACCACTTCCCAGATAATCAGCAGCAGCGGGACGGCCGTGAGCAGTGAGAATCCGCAGACCACGTAGAAGAACGCCCGTTCTTTCGCCTTGCGGAACCGCGTCCGCGATTTAGGAACCGTTATCGTCATAGTTATCGGAATTTACGAAGAATGAGCCGCCCGATCAGGTTGATTACGGCGGTGATAATGAAAAGCAGCAGCCCGATGGCGACGAGCGAGCTGAGCTTCAGCCCGTCGGCCTCGCCGAACTGGTTGGCGATGACGCTGGCCATCGTGTTGCCGGTGGCGGTCAGGCCGGTCGGAATCAGGTTCGTGTTACCGATCAGCATCGTGACGGCCATCGTCTCGCCGAGCGCACGCCCGAGCGCCAGTACGTAACTGGCGAAAATACCCGACCCGGCGACCGGAAAGACGACGCGGCGGATCACGTCGAGCCGCGTTCCGCCGAGGCTGTACGCTCCTTCTTTCAGTTCGCGCGACACCATCGAGATAAACTCCGAACTGAGCGACGCGGCATACGGGATCACCATGATCGCCAGTACGACCGATGCGGTCAGGATGCCGAATCCCTGCGACGACAGTCCCAGGTCGACGATCACCGGCCGGATCACGTAGAATCCCCACAGCCCGTAGACGATCGACGGGATGCCGGCCAGCAGGTCGATCACCGTACCGATTATTTTCGCGATCCGCCGGCCCCGGAAATATTCGCCGGTGAAAAGGGCGACCGGCAGCGACAGCGGAAGGCAGAACAGCATGGCCAGCAGCGAAGTCAGCACGGTCCCCGCGATGAACGGCAGCGCCCCGTAGCTTTCGGAGCCGGTCTTCGGGTTCCAGTCCGACGAGGCGATGAAGCGGAAAAAGCCGAAATGGTCGAACGCCGGCGCCGCTCCGCTGATCAGCGAGTAGAACATTCCCCCGCAGATCAGTATGATGGCGGCCGCCGCCGCCAGTAGCAGTCCTTTGAAAATACGGTCGCGTGCGGCTGTGCGGATCATTACTTCAGCAGTTTTTCTCCTTTATACGTAACTGTGCCCAGTTGTGCGCGCCCGTTGTTGATCACCTGTTGCGGCAGCGGGGCGTAATTGACCTTGCCGGCCAGATCCTGCGCTTGGCTGCCGAGCATCCATCCGAGCAAGTCGACGAGGGCTTCGCTCTGTTCGCGGGTGCGCTTGTCGTAGCCTTGTTCCTTGTACAGCAGAATCCACGTAAAGCAACTGATCGGGTAAGCGTCCGCCGCGTCCGGATCGGTAATCATGCAACGCGTGTCGGTCGGCAGGTCGCCCGCGGCCGCTGCCGAGATGCTTTCGAGGGTCGGGTCGATGAAGCGACCCGCCTTGTTTTGCAGGCTCGCGTAGCTGATATGCTGTGCAAAAGCGTATTCCGACCCGATGTAGCCGACGGCCCCTTCGGTCTGGCTGACTGTCCCCGATATGCCGGGATTGCCTTTGGCGGCGAGGCCGGCCGGCCATTCGAGCGATTTGCCGGCCCCGATCGTCTCTTTCCATGCGGGGCTTACTTTTGTCAGGTAATCGCTGAATACGAAAGTCGTGCCGCTGCCGTCGGAACGGTATACCGGATGGATCTCCAGATCGGGAAGCTGTACGCCGGGGTTGATCCCGCGGATGCGGGCGTCGTTCCAGCGGGTAATTTTACCCAGGTAGATATCGGCCACCAGTTCGCCGGTCAGTTTCAATTTTTCCACGCCCGGCAGGTTGTAGGCCATTACCACGGCGCCCATGCAGGTCGGGATGTGGATCACGCTGTCGGGCATCGCGGCCATTTCCGCATCGGTCAGGTAGGCGTCGCTGCCGGCGAAATCGACGATCCGGTCTTTCAGGCTGCGGATGCCGCCGCCGCTTCCGATACCGCCGTAGGAGACTTCCGCCGGAACGCTGTCGCGATAGGTCTTGAATGCAAGATTATAGTACGGCAGCGGGAACGTTGCGCCCGCGCCGGCCAGTTTTTCCCGGCCGCTCCCTTTCGGAGATTGTCCGCAGGCGGCCAGAACGGCGGCCAATGCGATGAGAATCAATTTTTTCACTTCTCGAAATTTTAGTCGTTAAATTGATGTTGCAATATTAGGGGTTTGTTGTTACGCTCCCGTTAAGCGATTGTTACGAAACGGTTACTTTGCGAAACGCCCTTTTTACGGCACTCTTTTCTAAGGCGTTGGTAATGCAAGGAACGGACCTCGGTTGACGGTTTTAGGTATCGGGGCTCTCTTTTTTCGCTTTTTCTGGGTATTTTTCCGCCGGGGCCGGTTTGCTACTTTTGCATCAAACGAAAAACAAATTTGGAAATGAAAGGAATATTTTACGGAAGCACTACCGGGACTACCGGTTCTTTGGCCGGCCGCATCGCGGAGGAGTTGGGAATCGCCGCGGCGGACGTGCACGATGTGGCCGGCGCGGCGGCGGATGCGGTTCAGCGTTACGATTGCCTGCTGCTGGGCTCCTCCACATGGGGATGCGGGGAGTTGCAGGACGATTGGTTCGGTTTTCTGGAAGGGCTCAAAGGGCAGGATCTGTCCGGGAAGAGCGTGGCACTGTTCGGATGCGGCGACAGCAGCATGTATCCCGATACGTTCTGCGACGCCGTCGGGATTCTGCGCGAGGAGCTCGCCGGGACGGGATGTCGGTTCGTCGGAGCCTACGCGCCGCAGAACTATTCCGTTACCGATTCGAAAGTGTGCGAGGACGGAAAGTTCGTCGGATTGGCTATCGACGAGGCGGACTCGGAAGCCGTTTCGTCGGAACACCTGAAGCAATGGATCGCGGTACTGAAAGAGGAAGGGGTATGAGCGAACAGGATTACGTCCGTTTCGGCGAACTGAAAATCTTCATGCACCAGATTTACGAATTCAAGAAAGGAGTTCGGAATCTGGTGCTCTGCACGATGTGCCCGACCTGCGCCGCGCTGGTGGCAGAACGGCTTCGGGGGCAGCGGATCGAGTACCTGATTCAGGAAGTGACGGACAATAAAGTGAACCTTTATTTCGGAAAACGCGCCTGTTTGGATGCGGTGCGGGCCTTTATCGACAAGCCGCTGAACCGGCTCACCCCGGAGCAGGATTTCATGCTGGGGGCCATGCTCGGTTACGATATCATCCAGCAGTGCGAACGCTTTTGCCGGCAGCGGAGCCGGTTCGCCCTATGACCGGCGGAGGCGGCGTGCCGGACTTCGCGTTTCCGGAGAAAAACGCTATCTTTACGCCGAATGCTCCCATCCGTCAAAAGACTCATGCCATGTACAGACTCAGTCAATATAAGGAAACCGACAAAATGGGCGACCTGATCTGTGAAAACTATCCGATTCTTCTGGTAGTTAGCAGGTTCGGTATTTCGCTCGGGTTCGGCGACAAGGATATCGCGCAGGTGTGCGCGGACAACGGGGTCGATACGCCGACTTTTCTGGCCGTCGTGAACCTGCTGTTGGACGAGGACGAATCAGCCGCTCCGGCCGATGCTCCGCTGTCGGTCGGAGCGCTCGTACGGTACTTGCAGAATTCGCACGCCTATTTCCTGGATTTTCGTCTGCCGGTGATCCGCCGCGAACTGGCCGATGCGCTCGGCAGCGATCACGGCGACGTTTCGTTCGCCGTGCTCCGTTTTTTCGATGAATATGCGGCTGAGGTGCGCAGGCACATGCTTTACGAAGAAGAGAAAGTTTTTCCTTATGTCCGTTCTTTGCTCGAAGGGCGTAAGAAGGGACGGTACAGGATCGATATTTTCCGGAGACAGCACGATCAGGTGGAGGCCCGGCTGACGGAGTTGAAGAACATCCTGATCCGCTACTATCCGGGCAGCGGCAGCAACGAACTCAACAGCGCGTTGTTCGATATTTTTTCGTGCGAGCGCGACCTGGCTTCGCACAATCGGATCGAAGACCACCTGTTCGTTCCGGCGGTCGTGGAACTGGAGCGTAAAAACGGTTCGCAATGATGAGCGTTTCGTTGAAAATAGCCGTAGCCGAGTCTTCGCAAATTATCCGCAGCGGTCTTCTTGCGGTGCTGAAACGGCTACCCGGACTGAATGTGAGCGTCGTGGAGATCGCCGATCCCGAACAACTGGTCAAGTCGCTTTGCTGGCAGAAGCCCGACATCCTGATCGTGAATCCGGCGTTGCCGGGGCTTTTTTCGTTGCAGCGCATCCGGCACGAATCGGGGTGCGAGACGATGAAATGCGTGGCCCTGCAATGTGCGCTGGCCGACGCCCTGTCGCTGAGGATCTACGACGAGACGATCTCCCTGTACGATACGGCCGAACAGATCCGGCTCAAACTGTCCCGTCTCGCCAACCGGGACGAAAAACCCGAATCCCGGCGCGACTTGCTGAGTCCGCGGGAAAAAGACGTTGTGGTCTGCGTGGTGAAGGGGATGACCAACAAGCAGATCGCCGAGCGGCTGTGCCTGTCGGCGCATACCGTGATTACCCACCGCCGCAACATCGCCGGCAAATTGCAGATACACAGTCCGGCCGGGTTGACCATCTATGCGATCGTCAACAAGCTGGTCGAACTCGACGAGATCGGAGAGACCGTCGCGGCCGGGTAATTCCCCGCCGCCCGGAATCGCCGTTTCGTCCGGATCGTTCCGATTTTTCGTTTTGTTTTTGCTTTCACCGAAAAATTGGTGAAATATTTGCGGAGTGATCCGCAATATCCATTCTTAGAGCTATGACAGACGGAACGATAGGGAAAAACAACGCTTTTTTCCGGCAACTGCTTTATATCGGCATCCTGATTACGATCGGGCTGGTAATTTTCACACAACTCCAATTTTTCGTAGGATCGTTCCTCGGGGCGATCACGATGTACGTCGTGTTGCGGACGGTGCTGTTCCGGTTGACCGAGCGCTGGAACTGGAAGCCCTGGGTCGCCTCTCTGATGCTGGTGTTGGCTACGACGCTGCTGCTGTCCGGGCTGGGATTTCTGATTTTCGAGGTGATCGCCTCCGAGATCCCGAACGTGGACACCTCGAAAATCGTCGACGTTTTCAACGAACTGCTCCGGCGGGCGAACCATCTGCTGGGCTTTGCGATCGTGCCGGAAAATATCATCAAAGGTTCCGGAGGGACGATCACGAAAATGGCCTCGATGCTGCTCAATACGACTTACAGTTTCGCAGCGAACGTGTTCATGATGCTCGTGATCCTTTATTTCATGCTGCTGCACGCTCGGACTATGGAACGAAGCGCGAACCGCTACCTGCCGTTCCGCGGTCATAGCCAGCAGGTGATTCGCAGCGAAGTCAAGAGCATTATTTTCAGCAATGCCGTCGGCATTCCGCTGGTCATGTTCGCGCAGGCGGCGGCCTCCTTTCTGGTCTATTGGGCGCTGGGCGTCAACAATGCGGTCTTCTGGGCCTTCGTGACGGCCGTCTGCGGGTTGATACCGATGGTCGGCACCGCGATCGTCACCGTGCCGATGGGCGTTTATATGATTTTCGACGACAGCGTCTGGATGGGGATCATCATGATCGCGTGCGGCATACTGATCGTGGCCAACGTAGACAACCTGTGCCGGATCATCCTGATGAAGAAGATCTCCAATACCCACCCGCTGATCGTGATTTTCGGGGTGATCCTCGGGATTCCGCTTTTCGGCTTCTGGGGGATTATTTTCGGGCCGCTGCTGATCTCCGCCTTCCTGCTGTTGATTCGGATCTATTACAAGGAATACCGGTTGCTGCCGCCGTCGGAATCCTGAACCGGCGGACGGCCGCTTATCGCCGGTCGTCCCGGTGGCGGTGTCTTTTGACGACCGTTCCGTGTCCGACGACCGTCTGTTTGATACCCGGCATCAGCGACTTCCACAGGTAGTTGAACTGCGAGCGGTAGGGATCCCGTTCGGTCGCGCCTTCGCCGGTGCGGGTCACTCCGTCTTCCGGATTGCCGGTGCGGATCAACAGGTCGTCTACGATGGCCGAAAGCAACCGGCGGGCCTTGGGCCCGTCTTTCTCCTGTTTCATTAGCGAGACGTTCAGGCTGTCGTACAGCAGTAGTAATTGTACGTCGGCTTGGCGAGAGTCTCCTGCGATGCGGAAATTCATTCCGTCGATTCGCCCCGTATTGATTCGCGCGTTCACCAGCGGTTCGATCGCCCGGTTCATCGCCTGTAGTTCCATCGGGCCGAGCTTTCCGTCCACTTCGAAACGGTCGTCCAGCGAATCGGCCGGCAGCAGGAAGGTCGCCTGTAAGACTCCCCGGTTCATCAGTCGCCCGCTGGCTTTCAGGGTGATGCGCGGATGTTCCGGCGAGGCGGCGTTGGCGAGTCCGTACAGGTCGCCTCTCAGACTGTCGAAGGTGACGGTACCCGGAACGGTTCCCGTCGCCGACAGTTCTTCGTACACGGCGCGAATGTCGCTGAAACTTATTCTACGAACTTCCACTCCGAAAGAGAGTTTTTGCAGGGATTGGTAAAAGAGCGGTTTGATGCGCTGTTTTTGCGGGATCTGTCGGTTCTTGAAGCTGCCGATTTCCACGTTGCCGATCCATACGCTGTCGATTTTCAGCTTTTTGTTCCGCGCGATCTCGGGATAGTCCACTCCCGTGCACGCGATCCGGCCTGCGACGACCTGCGTCCAGTCCGGATGGCCTGCTACCAGCGAGGCGAATTCGCTTTTCGGGTATTGCGGCAACAGGCGGACGCCCGCTACCGAGCATTCGCCTTTGCGGGTGTCGATTATCAGCGTATCGGCCTGCAACGCGACCGCTCCTTCGTCGAGCTGATAGTTTACCGATTCGACGGAAGTGCGGATGCCGTTGTCGAGCCATCCGCTGTCGTTCGCATTCCCGGCGTTCAGGCGGAAATCGTCGGTTTGTATGGAGAGTCCCCGCAACGTATGGCATGTCTGCCGTCCGTTCCGGATCTCGCAGTACGTTACCGAGCCGTCCGCGATCCGGAGCCGGCCGATGCCGATCGTCCGGACGGTCTGTCCGGATGCCCGTTGCAGCGAGTCGACCGGTGGAACCGAGTCGCTGAAGTTGCGGACGATGTCGACGTGCGGTGCCGACACTTCGATTTCGGCGATCGTCGGCGTCCGGTCTCCGTCTTGTTGCGTCAGGCGGATTCCGCCGATCGAAAGCTGTGCTGCGGTGAGCCGGAACATCCGCAGGCCGGGATGTCGTTTTGCGAGCAGCAAGCTGTCGGTCGTCAGGACGATGCCTTTGAGCCGCATCGACCGGCCGACCGGATTGAAACGCACCCGGTCGATGCTGATCCGGCACATTCCGCCGGTCTGCTCGGCGACCTCTTTTTCGATCTTTTGCCGGACGATCCGGCCGATCCAGAGGTTTGCGCCCGCAAGCAGCAGCAGGACGGCGACGACGACGATCCCCGCCGTCCGGACGATTTTTCTGAAACGCGGTTTTCTTTCGGTAGTTTCCATAATTCTGTGCATTTTACGAATAAAATGCATAGCTTGCAAATTCCTGTCCAAATCGCCGGTCGATGGATGAGATATTCGACGATGCGGATTATCTGCCGAAGATTTTATTCTCCGGTTCTCCCGCTCCGGTGCCCGTAACTGAAATAGAAATCTTTGAGTTCGTTGCGGGTCGCCCGCCTGACGGATACGTATTCGGGAGGGACGCAGGCGTCCCTGTAAAATCGGGTCAATCCGTCGGTCATGACCTCCAGAACGACGTTCCCGTTTTCGAGTTTGTCGAAAATTCCCCACAGGCAGCGGTCCGGGTCGTGGTGCCGGGGATCGAGGGAGAAAAGATACAGCTCTCCCGGAACGAAATGGAAATCCTGGATCGCCATAGCCGCTGTCGGTCGGTTTTATTCCTGTTCGACCAGAAGTTCTTCGAGACAACTGGTGTCCACGCGCATGTAACGCAGGAACGTATCGTAGTTGAAGCCGTATTTAGGAAATACGTGTTTCAGCCAAACCTGTTTGTAACATTTGTCGTGCCGTCCCGGTTCGTAAAATTGTGCTGCAAAGTCCTGGATTTCTTTTGCTCTGATTAAATAACTGATAGAATGCATACATATCGATAATTGGTCGGATCGGTTTCGGTCCGAATTTCTTAAGTATTTGGATCTAAATGAAAAATAATAGTGAAAGTGACTAAAATTTTTAGCGCTGTACGGTGTCGGGGATACTGCATTCGGTCCGGGATAAATGAGTTTTCTGTCGGTCGGGACCGTTCTTTCGGAACGGGGCCGTGACGGTTTCCGTTTCTAAAATAGCATGTTATGCGGCGAGGGTATTTCCCGGAGACGGGAGTAAACAGCGTCCGGATAAAATACAAATATCCGTACAATTTGATTATATTTGTACAAAATGCTTTGGTACGGCGGAATTGCGAGATGTCCGGGCGGTTTGGAAAACGGGTATGGCGGTAATGATCGTTTCTGTACGGTGCCGTATTCGAGATTTGTGGATAATTGATTTGCAGCGAGTTGAGTGATTGTAAGATCGGACGTATGATTTTTCCGGGGGGGCGGATAAACTATGAGAAGCGGGTCGTCGAGCGGATGATCCGTTTTTACTGTATCCACCGGGAAGGGAACCGGGAGCTTTGTCCGGAGTGTCGGGAATTGCTCGCGTATGCTGTTGTCCGGTTGGATTGCTGTCGGTTCGGCGACAGGAAACCGGTTTGCAAGAAATGCCCCGTTCATTGCTACAAAATATCCATGCGGGAACGGATGCGGTGCGTGATGCGTTATGCGGGTCCCCGCCTGCTGTGGTATCGTCCGCTCGATGCGTTTGGGCACTTGCTCTGCCGTCTGCGGCTTTTCGGCGGCCGGTAATTTTCCGGGTCGTAGCGGCTTTTCGTAAGGCGATGTCCTGCGGCGGGTATCCCGTTTTCGGAGATCGCGGGGGACGGTTTTCCGGAACGAACGGCATAAAGAACCGGCACCCAGCGATTTTTCGATGGATGCCGGTTTGAATTATTCAGCGGATTTGCCGGAACCTATTGCCGGTAGATTATGCAATAGTGATGCCGGGATCGAGGTAAACGTCCTGAATCGCGTGCAGCAACGCGATGCCCTCTTTCATCGGGCGTTGGAACGCTTTGCGTCCGCTGATCAGCCCCATGCCGCCGGCGCGTTTGTTGACGACGGCCGTAATGACGGCGTCTTTCAGATCGGATACGCCGTGCGATTCGCCGCCGGAGTTGATTAGTCCGACGCGGCCCATGTAACCGTTGGCCACCTGGTAGCGGCACAGGTCGATCGGATGGTCGGACGCTAACTCTGTGTACATTTTTTCGTTCGTTTTGCCGAAATGCAGCGCGGTGAACCCGCCGTTGTTGGTCGGCAGTTTCTGTTTGACGATGTCGGCCTTGATCGTGACGCCCAGGTGATCGGCCTGCCCGGTCAGGTCGGCCGACGCGTGGTAATCGGCGCCGTCTTTTTTAAAACTGCCGTTGCGCAGGTAACACCACAGGATCGTCGCCATACCCAGTTCGTGCGCCCGTTCGAAGGCTTCCGAAATTTCGACCAACTGCCGTCGGCTCTGCTCCGAACCGAAATAGATTGTCGCGCCGACCGCGACGGCTCCCATGTTCCACGCCTCGTCGACCGATCCGAACAGCACTTGGTCGTACGTGTTCGGGTAGGTCAGCAACTCGTTGTGGTTCAGCTTGACGATGAACGGTATCTTATGCGCGTATTTGCGGGCCACTGCGCCGAGGTTGCCGAACGTCGAGGCTACGGCGTTGCAGCCCCCTTCGATTGCCAGTTTGACGATGTTTTCCGGATCGAAATAGACCGGGTTCGGAGCGAACGACGCGCCGGCCGTGTGTTCGATGTCCTGATCGACCGGCAGGATAGACACGTAGCCCGTGCCGGCCAGCCGGCCGTGGCCGAGCAGCGTTTGCAGGCTGCACAGCGTGCGGACGTTGCGGTCGGACGGAATCCATGTCCGGTCGACCGTGTCCGGCGACGGGATGTGGATCAGCGACTTGTCGATCGTCCGGCAAACGTGATTCAGGTAATATTCGGTTTTGTCTCCCAATAAATTGATGATCTGGCTCATATTCTATAACGGTTTAAATTTATTGTTGTTTTTTACCCTGGCGGGCGACGGCTTCCATCAGTTTGCGGATCTCTTCCGGGTCGCCGAGAAAATAATCCTTCGTAAGATTCAGCCGGTCGTCGAATTCGAAGACGTACGGTACGGCCGTCGGCAGGTTCAGGTTGACGATGTCGTCGTCCGAAATGCGCTTCAGATGCTTGATAATCCCCCGCAGACTGTTGCCGTGCGCGACGACCAGCAACTGGTCGGCCGTTTTCAGGTTCGGAAAGATCGCGCACTGCCAGTACGGCATGATCCGTTCGATCGTCTCTTTCAGGGATTCGGTGCGCGGCAGTTCCCCGTCCGGAACCAGCCGGTAGCGCGGGTCGAAACGCGGGTTGCGCGGATCGTCCTCGGCGAGCGGATCGGGTGCGATGTCGTAGCTGCGTCGCCAGACGAGCACCTGTTGGTCGCCATATTTGGCGGCTGTCTCGCTCTTGTTGAGTCCTTGCAGCATACCGTAATGCTTTTCGTTCAGCCGCCAGCTCTTTTCGACCGGGATCCAGTCTTGGTCGAGCTTGTCCAACACGCGGTCGAGCGTTTTGACGGCGCGTTTGAGGTACGAAGTATAGGCTTTGTCGAATGCGAAACCCTCTTTTTTCAGCAATTCGCCGGCCCTGTCGGCTTCGGCGATGCCTTTTTCGGTCAGGTCGACGTCCGTCCAGCCGGTAAAGCGGTTTTCCCGGTTCCAGGTGCTTTCTCCGTGTCGGAGCAAAACGATTTTTTTCATAGTCTTATGCGGTTTGATTTTCCATGTCGGACGCGGTTGCAGGCTGGCGTTCCGTGCCCGTGCGGCGGATGCGCGGCTCTCCGTCGCCGCGACGCTCCGGATATCGGTTCTGTGCAAATAGTGTGCAATAACCTGCGGCCCCGTTGTTTTAAGGAGTAAAAAAAGTAAAATCGTCCGTTTAAAGCAATACCCGGAGGTAGGTATTGTTGCCGGCGAGGGAGAACGATAGGGTAGGTGCGCGCGGGCGGATCAGCCTTCCCGGATGTCGGCGAACCAGTAGGCGTAGTTTTTTACCGTGCCGTCGTCCAGTTTGACCGGGTACCTGCGCTGCAACGGTTCGCCGAGCGCGAACTGCACGGGCGTGCGGAACGGACCGCCGGCGTAGCAAAATGTGTGGTACTCGCCGTTTTCGCCGCATACGTCGACGCCGTCGGGCAGGTCCCGTACGAACGTTTCGTCGATTCGCCGCCCGATGAAGTCGCGGCCGAGCCGGTCGGCGGTCGTCGTGACGATCACGGTTTGCAGGCCCGAGGCGAGAAATTCCCGCATGATTTCCGCGGAAGATTTGCCCCACAGCGGTTCGACGACCGTGATGCCGTAGGGCGACAGTTGCTTTTCGCGGTAGGAGCGCACGTCGTGCAGGAAAATATCTCCGAAAATGAAACGATCGGCGCCCGTATCCCTGAAGTGTCCGACCGCCGCCGCCATCGCCTCTTCGTAGTTCTCCATCGTGCCGTCCGGCGCGAGGTCTATCGTGTAGAGCGGCAGGCCGATGCTGTCGGCCTGCCGACGAAGCAGTCCGACGGGGATGCCGTGCATCGACGAGCGCGCGTTGTCGCGGTTCACGGTCGTCAGCAGCGATACGATTTCGTAGGCTTCGCTCTGTTGCGCCTTGTACAGCGCCAGCGCGGAATCTTTTCCTCCGCTCCAGTTGAAAACGGCTTTTTCGCGCTTCCCGCTTACCATGATCCGTCGTTTGCGGGGCGGCTGGAGAAAAAGCCGCTGACCAGTGTGAAATATTCGGGCAGTCCGGACGATCCGGGTTCGCTCCACTTCAGTTCGATGCCCAGCAGTTCCGACGCGGTTTTCCCGATGTCGAAACCGAGGGATTCCAGCGAAGGGCGTATCCGGTCGGGATAGCGGCACGGCCGGCCTTCGCTCCGGGCGCATGTCCCTTCCGGGCACAGGTGGCAGGTTCCGGCATAAAAAGCGCGGCTGCCCGGATATTTCCGTTCGAGTTCCAATAGCCGGGCGTCGAGCGTCCGCCGGACTTCGACGATCATCCGCTGTCCCGCCTGCCGGCCTTGTTCCGGCGTCGCGCATTCGGCGCGGGCGGACGGCTCGGGGATGATCCGTGTGCCTATGATCAACGCCGTGCGGTATCCGGACAGGTATTCGTCCGCATCGAATCCGTGCGGCGGACAGGCCCAGCAGGCGCCGTAGCGGGAACATGCTTGGCAGAATACGATGAATTTTTCAGCGTTCCGGTAGCGGGCGACGTACTCCCCGGCCGGGATCGTCGCGGCGGTCTCTTCGGTTCGGTACATGTCAGTCGTTTTTCGAAAGCCGGATCAGGATCACGCCCGAGTCGGAAACCGTCCCGATCTTCAACGGACCTGCCGTCCGCCCGGTTTCGAACACCCGGCTCAGGTCGTGCGTTTCGTCGAGCAGGAATACTTCGGTTCGGGCGAATTTCCCGATGCCATCGATGTCCAGCGTGAACTCGCGGGGGCCCGATTTCCAGCAGGCGGCGAGGATCGCCATGTTGCCCAGGCTGTCCGTGCCGGCCAGCACGCGGCTTCCGGCGGGCATACCGTCCGTTTCGGTGCGTACCCGTTCGGGATAGGCGGTCAACTCGCCGAACGCTTTCATGCCGTAGTAAGTTTTGACCGGCGTCCGGTTTTCAAATACGCCCCAGCGCGTCGTGGTGACCGTGTAGTAGAATCCTTTGTCGAGCGGCGTATCCTGCCAGCCGATCATCACCGTGTTCAGGAAAGCCGCCGATTCCAGTCCGCGCATGAACCGGATCGCTTCGTTCTGCTCCGCCGGGCCCATGTTCCACAGCGCTCCGCCGTACGGGTTGTAGTGCCATTCGTTCAAGTGGATCTCCGTCTCGGGATAGCCGCATTCGTCCAGATACCGGCGTGCGTCTACGGCCATTTGCAGTAATTCGGTATCGGTGGGCGAGTAGTAGTGGAACGAGTAGAAGTCCAGCGGCGCTTTGTGACGGGCGCAGTTCCCTGCGAAATCCCTGACCGCCTGTTCGCCGAAGGCGCAATGCCCTGGCCCGCCGAATTTCAGGTGCGGGAAGCGTTTTTTCAGTTCGGTCGCCGCCTGCGCATAGAAGTCGTTGAACTGCTGCAACGTCCCGGTCCACATTTTCGGGCCCAGATCGGGTTCGTTCCATATCTCCCAGTAACGGATGTCGTAACGGAACCCGTTCCATTTTCCTTCCGTGTAGTGACGGATGACGTTCGATGCGACGTCGACCCATTTTCGCACGTCTTCGGGCGGGTGCACGAAATATTTGTTGACGCTGTGCTCGATCGAGGTTCCCAGCCGGTAATAGACTTCCGTGCCGCACGCGATGCAATTCGCAATATAGTCGTCCGTCTGGGCGAAATAGTAGTTGTCCGGATCTTCCGCGTCCGCTTCGGGATTCGCGAAGATCAGCGGAAGATCGACCAGTCTCATGCCGGGATTCTCCAGCGGAGCGTCGTGTAGCCGCGTGATCGGGATGTGCATTCCGGCGAACGCTTCGCGGAGGTTGCATCCGGGCATCTCTTCGTCTTCGAGCGGCGGGGCCAGGTTGCCGCCGTTCACCGGTTTGATCTTTCCGGCGGACTCTCTCGGATAGACCCGGATCGTCGTCTGCCGGTCTTCCCCGGGAACGGCGTCCTGCAGGGCTGCCCGTGCGGCGGCTGCGAATCCGGTGCACGCCAGAACGGCGAGCAGGTATTTCAGGATCGTCTTCTTCTCCATGCGGCGGTTTTTCATTGTTCCGGATTTGTCGCAAAGATATGGAATTTCATTCGTTCCGCGAAACCGAAGCGATAGGGCTTTTACGGAAATTTTGTATGGAGAAAACCCGTTTAAAACATATTCCGACTTTATTGCGCCCGAACACCCGGGCGGCACGCTTCCGGTGGATTATAAAAAACTCGTATCGTGCGTTTTGCAGGAATAAAAGGTATATATTATATTTGTATGCCATATTGTGCGCGAACAATGAAGTTGAATGTTAAATGGTTTGTATATAGTTTATTATGATAGATAGGCCTGATGTCCGTTTGTTTCGCCCGATAAAGGGCGGATTGCTTTTTGTTTTTTGCCTGCTCGCGGTTTTTCCCGGATTCGGAAAACAGCAGGGTCGGGGAACCGATTATATGCTGGTCGTCAGCGTTTATGCCGAGGCCTCCGCATGGAGCAACGACATCATTATTCCTGTCATCAACATGGCCGCCGGGATCGAGAACCTGAACGTGTATTCCGAATACATGAACATGTTGTTGATCGACAACGATACGCTGGCGACCGAGTTCAAGCGGAGGCTGTTCGCGAATTACCGGGAACACCCGCCCCGGATGCTGCTGTTGATCGGGAACCCGGCGAAGATATTGTTGGAAGATGTAAAAAAACACTGGGGCGACATTCCGATCCTTTTTTGCGCGGACAAGGAGTATGTGGGAACGGACAGTCTGTATCTGAAGCGAAATCCGATTCCGCCCGATCTGAGAACCCCGTTGTCCGAATTGGTTTCGGAGTACAACCTGACGGTCTTGCAAACGCCCGTTTTTCTGCGACAGAGCGTCGATCTGATGCGCCGGATGATTCCGGGAATGAAAGAGCTGGTATTCCTGGGCGACGACTTGTATATCAACCGGCAGGACGAACAGGAACTCTCCGAACTGATGCGGACGGATAATCCGGAACTAAGCTACCGTTATTTTTCCGCGGCGGACATGACGACCGGGCAGTTGTTCGATTCTTTGAAAACGATCGACAGGAAAACCACGGGCGTACTCTATTCGTCCTGGTGGTATAAAAAAAACTTCGTGGGCAATACCGTGCTGATGACGGACGCTTACCGGGGAATCACCACGTTCGCCCTGCCGTTTTTTTCATTGCATCCGTCGGGGATCAGGGATTCCAACGGTATCGTCGGCGGTTTCGTTTACAGTCAAGAAGCGTTCAATAAAAAGTTGATCGAAACCATTTCCGGGGTGCTGGCCGGTCGTCAGCCGCGGGATATTCCGTTTTATTTTCCGCGGGGCATTCCTACGTTCAATTACGAATCGCTGGTCGGCAACGGGTTTTCTCTGGCCGATACGCCGAAAGGGGCGGTGGTTTACAACCGGCCTCCCTCTTTTTTCGAGCAGTACAAGTACGTCCTTTTCGGGACGGTCGTTCTTTTCGTCGTCGCCCTGCTTCTTTTTCAGTCGAAGCGCAACCGCATGTTACAAAAACTCAGTAAGGCGCAACTGCGGGAGATCCAGATCGGTGAAAACTATACGAACTTGTTCGACAACATGCCGATCATATACATGCAGGAGCGTGTAGTGCTGGACGAATCCGGCGATCCGGTCGATACCGTGTTCTGCGACGTGAACCGGTCTTTCGAACGGTCGTTCTATCCCAAGGAGCGAATTATCGGCAAGAAGGGAAGCGAAATTTTTCCCGAGTCGATGCCCGAATTCCTGCATTTTATCCGGATCGCGATCGCCGAACGGCGGAGCATTACTTTTACTTACTATTTTAAGTCGATCGACACGTTCTACGAGGTGGTGCTGTGCTGTTCGCATATGCCGGGAATTATAGACGTATTTTGCCTGGACAGCACCCAGCTTCACGACGTGCAGCAGAAACTTTCCACTACGAACAAGAAGTTGTCGATGGCCCTGGAGATAGCCAGCATCGTTCCGTGGAAGTGGAACCTGCGGGAACGCACCATTCTGTGCGATGTGAACCGGCCGATCGAACTGGGCGGACTGGACGGCGATGTCCGGGAAGAACAGCTTTCCGTGCCGGATACGCAGTATTTCGCCAAAATCCGCCGGGAAGACCGGGAAAGGGTGCGCCGCGCTTACCGGGATTTGGCGGAAGGCCGGGTAGCGAAAGTGAAGGAGGAGTACCGGGTGATCGTCGGCGAAGGCCGGGGTAGGCGGCAGGAGTGGGTGGAGGCGCAGGCGGCCGTCGAGACATGGGATGGATCGGGCAAACCGCTGGTGCTGGTCGGTTCGTCGCAGGTGATTACCGAGCGGAAGAAGATGGAGCAAGAGTTGATGTCGGCCAAAGACCGGGCGGAAGAGTCCAACCGGCTCAAGTCGGCTTTCCTCGCTAATATGAGCCACGAAATCCGGACGCCGCTGAATGCGATCGTCGGTTTCTCGGGGATTCTGGCATTGTCCGATTCGGAGCAGGAGAAGCAGGAGTACGTCGGCATTATCGAGAACAACAACGCATTGTTGTTGCAGTTGATCGGCGACATTCTCGATCTGTCGAAGATCGAAGCCGGAACGCTCGAATTCGTCTATTCGGATTTCGATCTGAACGAACTGATGCAGGAGAAGGAACGCGTGATGCGGATGCGCCTGAAGACGGATCGGGTGGAGCTGGCGTTCGAACGGCCCTTGGCCGAATGTCCTATTCGCTCCGAAAGAAACCGGCTTTCCCAATTGTTGATCAATCTGATATCCAATGCGATCAAATTTACCAAGCAGGGAAGTATCCGGTTCGGCTACGAACTGCGCGGTCAGGAGATCTATTGTTACGTGACCGATACCGGCTGCGGAATTCCGCAGGATAAGAAAGACAGCGTTTTCGGACGGTTCGTCAAGCTGAACCACTTCGAACAGGGCACCGGTCTCGGCCTTTCGATCTGCCATACGATCGTCCGGCACATGGGCGGACGGATCGGCGTGGAGTCCGAAGAGGGCAAAGGTTCGACGTTCTGGTTCACGATCCCTTATACGCCGGCCACGCTCCGGCCGGAGGACGAGCCGGAAGAGCGTCCGCTCGTGGCGGTCGAAAAAGACAAACTGACCGTCCTGATCGCCGAGGACGACGACAGTAATTACAGACTGTTCGAAACCATTCTCCGGCACGATTACCGGCTGGTACATGCGTGGAACGGAAAAGAGGCCGTCGAATTATTCGAACAATACCGGCCGCACCTGGTGCTGATGGATCTCAATATGCCGGTGATGGACGGTTACGAAGCCACGCGCGAGATCCGTAAAATATCTTCCGACGTGCCCGTGCTCGCTGTCACCGCCTTCGCTTTCGCGTCGGACGAGCAGAAAGTGATGCAGAACGGTTTCGACGGTTACATGCCCAAGCCGATCAATGCGAAACAGTTGAAAGGGCAGATACTGGACATGTTGCAGTCCCGGATGACGCTGATCTAAAATTTCCGTACCGCTTTCCGCATCCGGCGTCCGTCCCGGTTCAGGTGTTTCCGCAGCGGAACCGGAACCAGGCAAACGATCAACTGAGCCCGCTGCCACCGGTAACATTGCTGGAACAGCAGCATTGCCGCGGCGATAAACAGGGCTGCGCCGGCGGCGATCTCGAAGGGCAGTAGCGGTAGGTCTTCCTGCGGCACGATCATCGGGATCAGCGCGACCGCTCCGGCCGGAGCGAAAAATTTGCCGATGCGTTCGAACAGCAGGAACAGGCTGGTGAAGACCGCGAGCGCTACCGCCCATTCGGGCCATTGCATACGGACGTGCCCGGCCCACTGGAACAGCGTGCCCAGGAAAGCGGCGGCCGTCAGCAGCAGGAAGATCTGAACCGGCCGGTTTCGGAAGCCCGCTTTCGATCCGGCGAATTCGACGTAGGTGACTATCAGCGGCGGCAGAATGAAATAGAGGTTCGACGTATAGACCGGAACGGCCGCGACGACTAGAATCGTGCTGAGCAGGAACAACCAACGGAGCGTCTCTTTTTTCCACTCCGTTGCAGCCGGCGTAAAATCGGCTGCCGTCCGCAGGCGGCCCCGTTCCATCAGGCGTTGCCCGGCCGCTACGGTCAGGGTCATCGTCAGTACGGCCGCCGGATAGATCCAACTGTCGGTGCCAAGCAGGATCGGCAGCATGCCCGCCGAGATCAGCGGGGGCAGCGAAGCGCGGAACAGCATCAGGCATACGGCCGTAAAGGCGAACGAAACCGCGATGTCGGCTATCAGCGGCAGCGGCGAGTAGCGCACGATGCAGACTCCGGCTACGGCGCCTGCGGTCATCAGCGCCACCATCCGCGCGCGGCTGACCCGCCATACCTGCTTGTCGACTATCCACATGCCGATCGTGAGGGCTGCCATTTCCGGGAAAATGATCTCTTTTTCGCCGGACAGTTCGGCGACCGCTACCATCAGCAGGATCATTGTCAGGGCGAAAAGGTATCTTTTTCTTTTCGTCGGATCTGCAAACAGCCGGGTTTCGGGGGGGCGAATGTTCATAGCCGTGTTTTTCGGGAACGACTGCAAAGGTAATCATTTTCGCCCGAATGGGACGTTTTTCCCGCAACGGAGGGTTGCGCTGTCCCGAAAGATGCGGTTTTATCGGCGGATTATGCTTATCTTTACTATCGGAAAACAGCAGCCCTATGGATTACAGCGTTACCACCCGTCTGAAAGGAGTCGTCGCGATGACCAGCAGCTTTCATGCCGATCCGGTGCTGCGCCGGGACCGGAGCCTGTATAAATTCATCTGGGTGCAGCGCGGGACGCTAACTCTCGTGATCGACCATGTGGAAACGCAACTCGCCGCCGGCGAGATCGTTTCGCTCACTCCGTTGCACCGGATCGAATTCGGGGAGTCCGGCGCAGAGTATCTGGCGTTGCTGTTCAACAGCGATTTTTACTGCATCTACGGGCACGACGACGAAGTGTCGTGCAACGGCCTGCTGTTCAACGGATCGTCGGACGTTATGCGGCTGAAGTTGACCGCCGGACAGTCGGAAGCGCTGCATGAGATCACCGACCGGATAGCTGCCGAGTACGCCGTCGCCGACAACCTGCGCGAAGAGATGCTGCGCATTCTGTTGAAACGTTTTATCATTACTTGTACGCGCATGGCGCGGGAACGGTTCGCAGCCGGGGCGGGCAGCGAACGGCAGTTCGACATCGTCCGCCGGTACTATGTGCTGGTCGACCGGTACTTCCGTGAAAAGAAGCAGGTGCAGGAGTATGCCCTTCTGCTGCACCGCTCCCCGAAAACGCTGTCGAATCTTTTCGCCGTTTACGGCCTGCCGTCGCCGTTGCAGGTCATCCGCGACCGGACGCAGGCCGAAGCCCGGCGTTTGCTGCTCTATACTTCGAAAAGCGCCAAGGAGGTCGCCGGTATCCTTGGATTCGAAGACGCGGCCTCTTTCAGCCGGTTCTTCAAAGGGGCGACCGGGAAAAGCATTTCGGAATACCGGAGCCGGAAATAGGGAATAATTGCCAACACATCCGGCAGAATCGCCATTTACCGGCCGGCGTAAACGGCGGATCTTTGCATCATCGTTAAACCTCAAAAGAGAAATGATGATGACGGAACTCAAAAAACTTTACGTCGGTTCGCTGAGATTGACTGCCGGCTGCCGGAAACTGGGCATCGGCCTGATGCGTGTCGCTATCTTCGTGATCTTCGTCTGGATCGGCGGCCTGAAATTTTGGAATTACGAGGCCGAAGGGATCGTCCCTTTCGTCGCCAACAGCCCTTTCATGAGCTTCTTCTATACGAAATCCGCGCCCGAATACAGGGATTACAAGCTCCGCGAGGGCGAATTCGACCCGGCTAAACGCGACTGGCATACGGCGAACAATACGTACGGGTTCTCGCGCGGACTGGGCGTCCTGATTATGGGGATCGGGGTGCTGGCGTTTCTCGGCATGTTTTTTCCGAAAGCGGGCCTTGTTGGTGCAATCCTTGCAATCCTGATGACTGTCGGCACCCTGTCGTTCCTTGCGACGACTCCCGAAGCGTGGGTTCCCGACCTCGGGGCGGAGCACGGATTTCCGCTGCTGAGCGGGGCGGGGAGGCTGGTCGTCAAAGATATCGCGATTTTGGCCGGGGCGGTGATCCTGCTCTCCGAATCGGCCAGAAGGCTATTGAACGAACAAAAAAACAACGGCGATGAAGACTTATGATGCGATTATTATCGGTTTCGGCAAAGGCGGAAAGACCTTAGCCGTCGAACTGGCCAAACGCGAATGGACGGTGGCCGTAGTCGAACGTTCCGAGAAGATGTACGGCGGAACTTGTATCAATACCGGATGCATTCCGACCAAAACGCTGATACACCAGGCGAAAGCGGCGGCCATGCGCCTCGAACTTCCGTTCGACCGGAAAAAAGAGTTTTACCGCCGGGCCGTCGCGGTCAAGGAAGAGGTCGTTTCGTCGTTGCGCGACCGGAATTACCACAACCTGGCCGACCGTCCGGGGATCGCGGTCTATACCGGCGTCGGCTCGTTCGTCTCCCCGGACGAGGTTTCGGTGGAGGGCGCGGAAGGCAGGCAGGTGCTGAAAGCGAAATACATCTTTATCGATACCGGGGCCGAGACCGTCCTGCCGCCGATCGACGGGCTGTCTGCGAGCCGTTTCCTCCATACGAGCGCGTCGATCATGGAGCTGAAGGAGTTGCCGCGCCGGCTGGCGATCGTGGGCGGCGGGTACATCGGGCTCGAATTCGCCTCCATGTACGCCTCTTTCGGCTCGGAAGTGACGGTGTTCGAAGGGGGGCCTGTGCTGATGCCGAGGGAAGACCGGGATGTCGCCGACAGCGTCCGGGAGACTCTTGAGAAAAAGGGGATCGTTTTCCGAACGGGCGCCGACGTATTGTCCGTGCGCGATTCCGGCGGGGCGGCGAAGGTATCCTGGCGGCAGACCGGGGAGGGCCGGGTCGGGGAACTGGAAGCGGACGCCGTACTGATCGCTGCGGGCCGCCGGCCGGCGACCGAAGTACTGAATCTCGAAGCTGCCGGCGTAAAGGTCGATTCGCGCGGGGCCGTCATCGTGGACGATCGGCTGAGGACGTCCAATCCGAATATCCGCGCGATCGGCGATGTGAAGGGGGGACTCCAGTTCACTTACATTTCGCTGGACGATTACCGGATTATCCGGGACGACCTGTTCGGCGCGGCGGTGCGGAAAACCGGCGACCGCGATCCGGTGGCCTACTCCGTATTCATCGACCCGCCGTTGTCGCACATCGGCATTACCGAAGAGACGGCCCGGCGGAACAACCTGGATGTCCGGGTCAACCGGATAGCCGTCGCTTCGATTCCCCGGATGCGGACCATCGGCGAGACGGACGGCCTGTTGAAAGCGGTGATCGACGCCCGCACGAACCGGATTCTGGGATGTACGCTGTTTTGTCCCGAATCGAGCGAGGTCATCAATACGGTCGCCGTGGCGATGAAATCCGGACGCACTGCCGCTTTTCTTCGCGATTTCGTTTTCACGCACCCGAGCGTCAGCGAAGCGCTGAACGACCTGTTCGTCTGAAATCCGCCGGACGTTTCGGCTTGCCTGCCGGTTCTGAGTCCGATAACCGCAACGTTTTCCGATGTGAGGCGGCCGTCCGCAGGCGATCGCTTCCCTTTTCGTACGGACCGGTCTTCCGTCCCGACCTTCGTTCGCGTATGCCGTTCGCTGCGGGATGTGCGAATCGGGGTATATCGGAGCATTCCATCGGAAAAATGTTTGTATATTACCGTTCGGATGTGTATTTTTATGACGATTGATCTGATTTTGGAAAGTCATCGAGCGGTGTGCGTATCCGCCGCCCGGCGGTTTTCGGGAAATGTCGGTTCGGAGCGGTTCGCCGGAATTTTGAGGCGGCGAATCGCCGTCGATTGAACGATACGGAAAAATGATGCAGCAATCCGATTTCAGCGAGTTGAGGCAGGCGGTCTGTCAGATCGTCGCTGCGGTTCCCCGGGGACGGGCCACTTCCTACGGGGCCGTTGCGCGCGCTTTGGGCCGTCCCGGCTGGGCGCGGCTGGTCGGGCGTATCCTGGGAAGTTGCGGCGAAGCCCGCATTCCGGCCCACCGGGTCGTCGACAGCCAGGGACGGCTTTCGGGCAGTCATGCTTTCGGCAGCCCGTCCCGGATGCGGGAACTGCTCGAATCGGAGGGCGTGCAGGTCGCCGGCGACCGGATCGTCGGTTGGAGGAAGGTTTTCTGGGACCCCTGTAAAGAGATCGAAATGCCTTAAATGTCCGGTAACAGGTGCAATCTGCTTTGCCGGTCGCCCGGTGCGTAAAAAGTCCGGATCCCCGTTTTACCTTCAAGGTATACGGGAATCCGGAATCTTTCGGTCCGGCCGTTCGCCGTTTTCCGGCGCGATCTCCGGCCCGGCCTATTTTTTCAGCGTTGACCGGAAACGATAGTCCCCCGATCCCACTTCGAAGACGCCGCAGCCGTCCTGTTCTCCGAGGAACCGTACCGATGGCGCTTTCGCCGCGTTTTTACCGCTCTCGGTGATGCTTCCTACGCGCGAAGAGGGCACGTACACCGTAGCGACCGAATTGGCCGGAATCGTTACGTTCAGCGACAACACCCCGTTCTTTTTGCTCCAACCGCTGCGGATCGTCCCTTTTACCGAGTTGAACTCTCCTTCGGCGAATTCCAAGTCGTCGACTACATAGGGGTGAATGGTGAACCGGTCGAAACCGGGATGTTCGGCGTCGGGCACGATTCCCAGCAGGTATTTGTAGAACCACGAGTCGATCGAACCCATCATCGGGTGGTTGTGCGAGTTCATCTCGTCGCCGGTGGCGTATTCCCATCGCTCCCACAGCGTCGTCGCGCCGTTCTGGAGCATGTATCCCCAACTGGGATAGGTCGTCTGGGTCGCGATTCGGTAGGCGGTTTCGGCGTGGCCGTAGCGCGTTAGCATCTCCATCAGGTATTTCGTGCACAGGTTTCCCGTCGTGAGGTGGTAGTCGTGTTTTTCGACGTCGTCGGCCAGATTTTTCACGACCCGCGGGATACGCGTTTCGTCGACGATACCCAGAAACAGCGCGAACGAATTGGCAGCTTGGTTATTGGCCGCATATCCGCCGGTCTGTTCGTTCCAGTATGTCCGGTTGAACGCTTCGGCCGTCCGTTCGGCGAGCTGCGCGTAGCGGGCTTTGTCGCTGTCGCGGCCGGTCAGTTCCGCCATTTTCGAAAGCATCGAGGCGCAGTAGTACAGGTAACCGGTCGACATCAACTGGCCCGGAGTGTCCCGCGATACGGCCGATCCGGGCGCTGCGGCGAACTGGGTCGGCGGCGACCAGTCGCCGTAATAGCTATAATCGACGATCCCGTCTTGGGTACGCGATGCGAGGTAATCGACCCATCCTTTCAGGCCGTCATAATGGTCGCGGATGATGTTCCGGTTGCCGTAATATTCGTACGATTTCCACGCGAGCAGCAGGTAGCTGGCCGATACCGGGTCGGCCGGCCGCGCTCCGAAGCGGTACGGGGCTACGCAGGTGATCGTCCCGTCTTCGTGTTGCGTATCGGCGATGTCGTCGATGAATTTGGCGTAGAAACGCGAGAAGTCGAAGTTGTACACCGCCTGTTCGATGCGGACGGTCAGGTCGTTCAGCCAGCCCATCCGTTCGTCGCGCTGCGGACAGTCGGTCGGCACGCCGTGCAGGTTGCTCGCTTCGGTGGCCACGACCATCCGGTGTATTCGGTTCAGCAGTTCGTTGCTGCAATGGAATTTCCCGACCGGAGCCACTGCATTGCGCACGATTTTTACCCGGATGTCCCCGACTTTCGGAGCGTGCGGCAGGCCTTCGACCTGGACGTAACGAAATCCGTGGTAGGTGAATTTAGGTTCCCAGGTTTCGACGCCTTCGCCCTTGAGGATGTAGGTGTCGGTCGCCTTCGCATTCCGCAGGTTCTCCTGGTTTACGAGTCCGTCGTCGTACAGCGTTTCGGCGAATTTCAACGTGATTTCGCGGCCCCGCTCCCCTTCGACGGTCAACGAAGCCCATCCGGCGAGGTTTTGTTCGGTATCGAAAACGTAGACTCCCGGCTTCGGTTCTGTGATGATCTTCGGGGTCAGCGTATCCACTACCCGGATGGGTTCCATTTTTTGCGACACCATTTTCCCGCCGGGCGAGTCGGCGATATGGGCCAGCCCCCAGTCCTTGTTCATCAGGCCGGCCGGCACGAAGGGCTTGTAGATGTCGGGCGCTTCGAGGCGCGCGTCGTACAACTCGCCGTCGAAGACCGTCGAATAGACGGTCGGGCCGGTCGTTACGGCCCTCAGGTGGTTTGCCGTCAGCGTCGTTGCGCTGCCGTCCGTGTAGGCGATTTCCATCTGCATCCGCAGCTTCGGCATCCCGTACCAGCCCGGGGCGACGGCTACCAGCAGCACGTTCTCCTGCGACAGGTAGTCTTTTACGTCGTAGGAGGCGTAGTAGACCCGCTTGTCATAACTGCTCTGGGCCGGGTCCAGCACATGGTCGCCGACCTTGCGGTTGTTGATGTACATTTCGTAGTAACCCAACCCGGAGATATACAGCCGGGCTTTTTCGACCTCTTTCTGCTGGCAGAACGTTCCTTTGAAATAGATGATCCGGCCGGGTTTTCCGGGTACGTACGCGATCCAGTCCGATACCCAATCCTTTTCGTCGAGCAGTCCCATTTCGAACGATCCCGCCGCCGACCAGTCGCTTTGTCCTCCGTCGGTTGTCCAGACGCGTACTTTCCAGTAGTAGCGTTCCTTGCTCGAGAGTGCGGGGCCTTCGTAGCGGATGCCCGCCGATCGGGACGATTCGATTCGGCCGCTGTTCCAAACGCCGTTGTCCTGTGCCAGTTCTTCTTGCGACCGGGCGACGACGATCTGGTAAGCGGATTGTAATACGCCCCGCCGTTGCGATTCGGTGCGCCAGCTGAACTGCGGCGACCGGACGTCCAGTCCGATCGGGTCGGTCGCGTATTCGCAGCGCAGGCCTTCGATCCGCAGGTCGGCGGCCGGAGCTTGCCTGCCTGCCGCCTGCATCATTCCGAGGCATCCGGCCAGCAGCAGGCCGATGCCGTAAAGCAATTGTTTCTTCATTCGGTTATTCTTCAATCGTTTCGGATATTTTACCGTTTAGCCGAACAGCGCTTTGCGCATGAACCGAGAGGTCGCTACCGCGTCGTTCAGCTTTACCAGCCGGTCTATTTCGTCGAAATGATCGTCGACGATCGCTTCGAAACGCCTTACCCATTCGATGCTCTCGGCGATCGCGTCGACGGCGTTTTCGCGGTACGGGTACTGGTCCATCGACAGCCACCCGGCGTAGCCGGTTTTTTTCAGCCAGTAGATCAGGTCTACGTAAACGGTGCTGTGGACGCTGCCCACGATCATATCGTCGTCCCATGCGCCGTGGTTGTCGTTGAAATGCATGTGGAACAGCAGGTCGCCGGCCCGTTTGGCCAGTACGATCGCTTCGGCTACGTTTTCGCCGGCTACGAATCCGTGTCCGGTGTCGATCGTGACGCCGACGTTCGGACATTCGGTCTCTTTGGCCGCCAGGATCGTGTCGCTCATGCGGGCGTGAAACGAAAAATTGCGCGGCTCTTTGGGCTTGTATTCCAGCGCGAACTTCAGCGTCGGGAACTCTTTGGCCAGCCGGGCGGTTCCTTCTTTCAGCCACTCCCGTTTCTGGTCGTAGTCGGTGGTCAGCAGGTAATCGTAGCCGTCCTGCGCCATCCACATGTTCAGGATGCCGCAGTTCATTTCGAGGGCCACTTCGCTCATCTGGCGCAGGTAGTCCTGCGTTTTTTGCCGGACGGCCGGATCGGAACTGGTCAGCGTGCCTTTCCCGTATGCCTTGTCGCCGAAAACGTCCGGGATGATCGATACGCACTGTACGCCGTAATCGGCGAAGCGTTTTTTCATCTCTTTGACGTTGTCCGGGCCGATGTCCCATGTGCCGACCAGCTCGATTCCTTCCACATGCGGGATCTTAACCGCCTGCGACAGCATTTCGAGGGTCGAAGGATTGTCTTTGTAACTTTTGCAGAAACGGTCGCAGGTATTGCCCAGGTTGCCTAAAATTACCGAATACTTGTTTTTCATAGGTTTTAAATTTAGTAGTTTTTATAGGATCCGATGTACTTCGGTTGTAAGATCCGACCCGGAAAAAGGTCGCTCCGGGTCTTGTAAAATTATAAAATAGATGGAATAAAACCAAATCCCGTCCGGCGCGATTGACCGCGCCGCAAGATTTGCGACTGTCGGAGCCACCCGCTTCGTTCGCAGGGGGGGCTCCGGAGAGATGTGCGTCCGGGCGGTCAGACCGAGATTTCGAATCGGGTGCACCCGTTTTGCGAGGTGAGGCTGAATGCCATGCGGTGGTTGTTCAGCACCTCGCGCACGAACATCAGGCCGATTCCCTGACCGGACGGTTTCGTTGTAAAAAAGGGCGTGAACAGTTGCTTCCGAATCTCTTCCGGGATTCCGGGGCCGTTGTCTTCGACCGTTACGGACGGAGGATCCGCAGTGGTGACGATTCGGATTCTGCCGTCGTGTCCGATCGCTTCGTAAGCGTTTTTTACGATATTGACCAGTACCTGTTCCAACTGGATGCCGTCCGCCCGGATGATCGTGTCCGGATCGGCGAGCGACAGCGACAGGGAGATGTTTCTTTTCCGGCATTCGATCCGGGTCAGGGCGTCGACCGACCGCACCAGTTCGTTCAGCGAAAGGTCGGCTCGCACGGGTTCGGGGATTCGTACGACGTCCGCCAGTTTGCTGGTGAATCGGGCCAGGTTCCCGCAGCGCTCGAACGAGGCCGAAACCGCCGGAAGCACGTCCTGCCAGTCGCTGTCTTGGGTTTGCCGCAGAATGTCGGAGACGACGTTCAGCGTGGCCCCGATCGCTCCGATCGAGTTGTTGACTTCGTGCGACATCATCCGTATGATCCGTTCGTAGGAGGCCTTTTCGATCCGCATCAGCTCGCGGGTCAATTCCTCGATCAGGATGAAAGGGTGGTCGAATCCCCTGTCTGCGAACGACGAACGGACGCAGCGGTAAATGGCTTGTCCGGGGATGCGCACGATCAGGTCGTCCCCCGATTCCAACCCGGCCAGGTCGGCGGCCAGTTTGAAATCGGATTCTCCGATCTTTTTCCCTTTGACCGTCTCGATATCGTTGATTTTCAGTAGTCTAAGTCCCGCCGGATTGATCTCGGAAATGCGTTCGTCGAAGTCCAGGATGACGACGCCCTGCGGAGAGGCCCGGATCAACAGGTCGAGGAAGCGGTTGGTCTCGCGCACCTGCAACCGTTCGTTTTTCAGTTCGGTCATCATGCGGTTGAAAATTTCGATCAGCCGGTTGGCTTCGTCGTTGCCTACCAGGCGCAGCCGGTTCGAAAAATCCTGTTCGTTGAGCAGTTCCATTCCGTTCAGCAGGATATGGTAAGGCTTTATCAATCGCCGGTAAAGGGAGACGAACAGGATCAGGGACAACGCGGCAATCCCCTCCATCGTCCAAAACAGGGCAGGGTGCGTGTCGGAAAACAGGATTCCGGTCGTAATCAGCGATCCGAAGACCAGTGCGGCCAACAGCCAGAAAAGTCGTTTCGATTTCATGGCGACGGACTTATTCCGGCAGACGGATGCCGTATTTTTCCAGCCGGCGGTAAAGCGCCTGCCGGCTTAGTCCCAGCGCCGTCGCGATTTTGGTGTGGTTGTTCCCGAATTGTTCGGCGGCTTTGCGGATCATGTTTTTTTCGATTTCCTCCAGCGAATGCACCGAATCGAACGCGGCCGTTGCGGACGATATTTCGGAGTATTGGGCCTTGAAATCCCGATCGGTCAGGACGTTTTTGTCCGATACCAGGATCGTCCGGTCTACCAGGTTTTTCAGTTCGCGGATGTTGCCGGGGTAGGGAAGTTTTTGCAGGTAGTCGATCGCTTCGGCCGAAACTTCCACCGCACGGATGCCGTTCAGTTCCCGCTGAAGA
This sequence comes from Candidatus Alistipes pullistercoris, assembly GCF_027665465.1. Lineage (NCBI taxonomy): Bacteria > Pseudomonadati > Bacteroidota > Bacteroidia > Bacteroidales > Rikenellaceae > Alistipes > Candidatus Alistipes pullistercoris. The sequence continues at coordinate 248,886 of NZ_JAQDED010000004.1, forward strand.
CCGACGAAGTGATCGACCAACAGCGGAATATCGTCCGGACGCTCCCGCAGGGCCGGCATACGGATCGTGATCAGGTTGATCCGGTAGAACAGGTCTTCGCGGAACGAGCCGTCGCGCACCATCCCCTGCAGGTTGCGGTTCGTGGCGCTGATGATCCGGGTATCCACCTGTTTTTGTCGGCTGTCGCCGAGCGGCTCGAAAGTCTGATCCTGCAATACCCGCAGCAGTTTTACCTGGCTGACCATGTCCAGCTCGCCGATCTCGTCGAGAAAAATGCTCCCTTTGTCGGCCGTTTCGAAGCGACCGGTACGGTCGTAAAAAGCATCGGTGAAAGCGCCTTTTTTATGGCCGAACATTTCGCTTTCGAACAAGGACTGGGAGATTCCGCCCAGGTTGACTTTGACGAAAGGCGACTTGCTGCGCTTGCTGTTCTGGTGGATCGCTTCGGCGATCAGCTCCTTGCCCGTGCCGCTTTCGCCGGTAATCAGTACGGGCGCCGTGGTGCGTGCGATGCGCGAAGCCGTGTCGAGCACTTGCGTCAGCAGCGGCGACCGGCCGATGATGCGTTCGCGTCGGAATACCGTCTTCGCAGTGCTTTCCGCCGGGCGGGCCTGTTCTTTACTCTCTTCGTTGACCTGGATCGCCGTTCGGATCGTATTCAGCAGTGCGAGGTTGTTCCAGGGTTTGGTTACGAAGTCGAAAGCCCCGGCCCGGATGCCCCGGACGGCCAGGCCGATCGATCCCCAGGCGGTAATCAGGATGACCGGGACGTCCGGACAGAAAACTCTTGTTTTCCGCAGCAGTTCGAGTCCTTCTTCCCCCGTCGTGGTTTTCGAGTAGTTCATGTCCATCAGGATCAGTTCGGGGCATTGCCCGCGCACGAAGCCGAGCGCTTCGTGCGGATTTTCCGCCGAAGCGACTTCGTAGCCGGCGCGTTTCAGCACCAGGGACAGTGAAGAACGGATGGTCGCGTCGTCGTCGCAAATCAGGATCATACGGTTGTTTCTCGATTAAAAATTCAGGTAAATATAATAATATTCGACGGAGTATCCGACCGAGGAACGCAATTTCCGGGTACCGTTACCCGGGGTCGTATTCCGCCGTCAGCGGCCGGCCGCCGATAAAATCGTACAGCGTGAGGCTGCGTATCTGGTAGTAATAACTCCAGAGCCAGTGCATTTGCTCGATGTAATTCAGCAGCGCCGCGTCTTTCGACGAACGCGCGTCGTTCAGGTTGAGGATGTCGATTTTTCCCTGCACGAAAGCCTCTACGGAGGTGTCGTACCGTTTTTGCGCGAGGTCGGCCCGCTCCCGAGCCAGTTGCAGTTGGCGGGGCTGGTTATTGAAGTACTGTACGCGCAGGAAAACGTTCTGGCTGAAATCCATTTTCTCTTTCTCGATCCGGGATTCGGTCACTTCTTTGTCGGCCCCGGCTACCAGGACTCTCCCTTTTCGCTTCCCCCAGTCCAGAATCGGGATGCTGACCCCCACCGAGATCACCTGGTCGTTGCGGCGGTTGTGCGAACTGTACGCCCGGTAGAAGGCGTCGGCCGTTCCCGACAAGCCGAACGAAGCGAACAGGTTGACGTTCCACCGGTCGGCTTTGGCCTGGCTGACGTTGCGCGACGCTTCGAGCATCCTTTTTTGGATGTTTTGCGTGAACGGGTTGTTTTGCAGGGCCAGTTCGACCACTTCGCGGTAGCGCAGGGTCGGGATACGTTCGGCGATGAACGACGGAACGACGGCCTGCAATACGACGCTTTCGTCGATTCCGAGGAACGAACGCAACTGGAACATCCGGGCTTCGAGCGATATCTGCGCGTCGGTCAGGGCGGACTGCGCGTTCAGCAGGGTCTGTTTCATCTGCATCAGGTCGATCTCCGACTGGCGGCCGATACGGTGCTGGGCTTCGGTGATTCCGTAGAGACGTTCCGCATTGTCCAGGTTCTGCACCGAAATGTCGAGGTTGGTCTGGCCGGCCAGCAGGTCGAAATAGTACTGGATCACCGTCAGCGTCACTTCTTCCCGGTCGCTGATGCGCTTTCGGGAAGCTTCCCGGTATTTCACCGGTTCGATCCGTTGCAGCCATTTGATACGGTTGAAGCCGAACAGGGGTTGTTCGAGCGTAATGGTTCCCGGGATCGACCGGTAGTGGGTGTAGTCCCCGTCCCCGTATTGGCGCAGCCGCTCGAAGCTGCTCCCTACGGTGATTTTTCCGCCTGTCCACGGGATGTTCTGCGTGACGGAAATCCCGGCGTCGATCCGGTTGTAATTGTTTTCGACGTAGTTCCAGCTTCCGTCTTCGTTTTGCCTCGTATTGAAGGATTTGGAGTAGTACGGAACGGTTCCGCTCAGGACGACTTCCGGCAGCAGTTCCGTCCGGTAAGTCCGGTAGGCCCAGTAAGCGGACAGGTATTCGCTTTCGGCAGCTTTGGCCTGAACCGAACGCTCTTTTCCCAACCGGATGGCTTCGGTCAGTTCGAGCCGTACCGTATCTTGCGCATGGACCCGGGCGAGGCAAAAGCCCAGAATCGGGACGATGATACTGTATATCCGTTTCATCTTTTTCCGAATAAATGTGTTTGTGTATTTTCCGGCCGGATTGTATGCGTTGCGCCCTTCGCGGATTTCCGGCTTGGGGAATGGATCGTCCGCCGAGAAAACGCGGCGGACGATCCCGGTTGCGTTATTCTTCCCGCAGAACGTCTGCCGGCGGGACTTCGGACGCCTGTCGGGCGGGATACCATACGGCGAACACCGAGACGATCGCGAGGAATACGGACGTCGCCGCGAAATTGATCGCGTCCTGCTCGGCTCCGATACCCCATGCCGCACGGTTGGCGATCGGAATTCCGATCGCTTCGACCAGGTCTGTTTTCGACAGGTTCAGGCATACGGCCGTGCCGATTACGCAGGCCATGCTCAGCAACAGCAGGGTTTCGGAGACGATCATACGCCTCACCTTTCGTTTGGACGAACCCATCGCCACACGCAGGCCGATCTCGCTGCGGCGGGCCTGTACCCGGAACCAAAAGCTGCCCAGCAGTCCGAGGAATACGTTGACTACCAGAAATCCGATGATGGCGTATACGCCTTTCATGTGGTAAAACGTACTTTCGTCGCTCGCTTTTTTCTCGTTTTCGATCGGGGTGACCGACAGCAGGAAGTAGGGACCTATGGTGAATTGCTCGCGCATGTCGCGGGTAAACCTTTCCGCGAAATCCGTTTCGGCTTCGGGTCGTATCCGTACCATGATGTCCTGTGTGGGGTCGGCGCGTTCCGGGGTCAGCGGATGGAATACGAGCGACATCGGATTGCTTCCGTAACGGATGATTCTTACCGGTTTCGTGATTCCGGTCACATGCAGGGCGAACGACGAGTCGCCCCACGACGGAAGCACGGTATGTATTTCGGAGATCGGTTCGTGGAACTCCGTGTAAGATCCGAACAGCCTGCCTTTTGCATCGAACGGCGAGATGACCGCCGCTTTCGGATCGGTTCCGTCGAACAGCTTTCCCTGTTGCAGGTCGATCCTGAAAACGTTGAAAAAGTCGGATGTTACATGCACTTCCTGCGTATTGCATATTTTTCGTCCGCCGACCGTATCGGAATTGACTACGAATCCATCCTGCGCGTAACTGCCTCCGTAGGGAAGACTCCAGCTTCCGAATGCGACGGTTTCTACGCCGGGATAGCGTTCGATGCGTTCCTTTAAGGTCCGCAGCGTGGCGTACCGGTCGGTTTCGGGCAGGTCGGCCCGTTTGCTCAACTGAATGCGGTAGGTGTGCCGGACGTTGATCCCGTTTTCTGCATAGTAACTGCGGTACAGCGAGAAGCCGTAATCGCAGCAGAACCAGAGTATACAGAAGACGACCGTGTATTCGAGCAGCAGCCATGCGTTGCCCCGGCGTTCGTTCCAAATGATTTTGAAAATATGTCGTGTCATTTTCTGTTGTTTTGATGGAGTGAATCGACGATGTTCATCCGCGATGCCCGGTAAGCCGGCGCGCCGGCCGAAATCAAATTCAGTACGAGGCATACGACGAAAATGGCCAGAAACGTGGTGCCGGAGACGAGGGCGTTCAGCGGAAGGCTGCCGTCGGCCGGGATGCCGAGCAGCCATTTGCGCATTCCGAAAACGATCCCGTAAGAGAGTCCAAGCCCGATGATCCCGCCGATCAGCGTGGTGATTAGGTTTTCGTACAGCACCTGGATCAGGATGACGTGCCGTTTGGCTCCGAACGCTTTGCGGATACCGATTTCAGCCATCCTTTTGCGGATGCGCGAGAGGCTGAATCCCGAAAGGTTCAGGGCGGGAACCAGCAGCATGACGGCGAACAGGAAAACGGTTCTGCGGCGCGTTTTCCGGGCGTAGTCGCTTATCTGTTCCGAAGTAGTTCCCCGGGCGCTGACTGTCGCCAGTGCCCGGTGGTCTCTGGGGCCGGCAAAGTCCACGAATTTCGGCGATTTCTCGAAGTCGAGTTTCCGTTTGGCCTCGTTTACTTCTTCCCGTATTTTCGGGAAGTCGGCAGTGTTCCGCGCCAGCAGCATGACGTCGTAGTAACTTCGTTCGTAGCCGGGACTCGCAGTGTAGGGAATCCATACTTCGCTATAAGCCTCCTGGAACAGCGGAGATACGTTCCGTACGATGCCGGTTACCCGGTAGGAGTTGAAATCGATTTCGATGTTTTTCCCGATCGGATCCTCCCCTTTGAATAGCATTTTGGCCATGGTTTCCGACAGCACGGCTGTCCGGATTCCCGATTCGAAATCCTCCCGGGCATACGGTTTTCCTGCGGTGAACGTATGGGTATAGAGTTTCCAGTAATCGGCGTCAGTTCCCCGGACGGACTGGTACAGGGCATCTTTTGCCCCTTCTCTTTTTACGACGGCGACGTTATTGACTGTTGCGACGACCAGTTCCGGAGTTTTCATCGCGGGGACGATGTAGTTTTTCAGGGCGTCGTAGGGAAGGCCGCCGTAGCTCTGATAACTCTTGTTTCCTCCGCTGGTATCGCGTACCGCAAAGGAGACGAGGTACAGCGTGCGGTCTCGAAAGGCTTCCGGGGCGACCGAGGCGTTTTTGATTTGAAATGTTACGATCATCGTCATAATCATCATGATCGCGAGCGCCGTTCCCAGTATCGAGATGACGCTGATGAAGGGGTTCTGTTTCAGCATCCCGACGGCTTGTCTGAAGTAGGTCTTGTACATAGTTCGCTCGTTTGGGGTTATTCAATGCGCCGTCCGTCGAAGAAGCGGACGATCCGCTGCGTCTTTCGGGCCATGTGCTCGTCGTGGGTCACCATGACGATGGTCGTCCCTTCCCGGTTGAGTTCGAACAGCAGGCGCATGATCTCTTCGCCCGTTTTGCTGTCGAGGTTGCCGGTCGGTTCGTCGGCCAGGATGATTTTCGGATTGCCGATTAGCGCCCGCGCGATCGCCACCCGTTGGCACTGTCCGCCCGAAAGCTGCGAAGGGAAGTGTTTCGTCCGGTGCGAGAGCCCCACTTTTTCGAGTACGGCCCTGGCCGTTTCCCGGCGCGATTTTTCGGTCGATTTGCGGTAGAGCAGAGGCAGTTCGACGTTGTCCAGCACGTTCAGCGAGTTGATCAGGTGAAAACTCTGGAAGACGAATCCCAGCGTTTTATTTCGGAACTCCGCCATTTCGGCGTCTTTCATCCGGCCCGTGGCGGCGCCGTCCACCGTGACGGCGCCTTCGGTCGGCACGTCGAGCAACCCGATGAGGTTGAGCATCGTACTCTTGCCGCAGCCCGAAGGCCCCATGACCGAGAGAAATTCGCCCGCTTTCACTTCGAGATTGACGTTTTCGAGCGCTACGGTTTCGACCTCTTTGGTCTGGTAGATTTTCGTGACCCCCTGCAAGTTGATAATTCCCATTTCGTGTTCGTTTTAGGTGAGTTAGTTTTTGCGTATTTTGAGCGTTTGTTTATCTTTATAGCGTTCCATGTCGGAGAGGATGACCCGGTCGCCTTCGTTCAGGCCGTCCGTGATTTCTACATATTCGTAACTGCTTTCGCCCAGCGATACTTCCCGTTTTTCGGCGCGTCCTTCCCGTACGATCCAAAGGTCGTAAAGTCCCGGCCCGTATTTGAAGAACGTACCGTTCGGGATGCGCAGCACGTTTTGCCGCAATCCGTATAGGACGTGGATGTCGACGCTGAGACCGCTCCGCAGGCCCGGGTGGTCGGCTTCGTCCGGAACGACCGTGAAATAGACGATGCCGTTGGTAACCGAAGGCGTGACCGTAACGACGGTTCCCCGGAGTTCGGTATCCCCGGTTTTGATGACAGCTTTCGCCCCGACGGACAGTTTTTCACGGTGTTGGTCTCCTATTTCGCAGTCGACCTTGAGGCGGGTCAGGTCGGAAACGACCGCGACCTGGGTTCCCTGGGGTACCTGCGATCCGATCTGCCGGTTAATGAAGGTCAGGGTCGCTTTTCGCGGCGACAGTATCCGGGCGTCTTTCAGCAGACGTGCTTTCTCTTCGAGCGTTTTGTCCAGGATGCCCAGTTCCAGTTCTTGCACGCGGAGTTCGGCTCGGGCGTTCTTGTGTTCGTTTTCGATCTTTTGTTCCAGTAGTTGTAGTTCGAGCTTCGTCTCTTCGTAGTTGAGTTCGGCGCGGCGGATCTTGTCCGGCGTGCCGGCGCCGATGCTGTCGAGGTACCGTTCGTCCTGTAGATCCGTATACAACTGTTTTGCCTGCATACTTTTTACCCGGCGCTGCATTTCCAGTTCGGAGATCGTGCCGTTCAGCCGGACGCGGGCCTGTTCCAGTTTGCTTTTCATCATCTCGCGTTCGTCCAGTTTCTGCCGGTATTCCGTTTCTACCGAGGCGAGTTCCAGTTTGAGGAGAGGGTCTCCTTTGTCTACCGAATCCCCCGGATTTTTATATACTTCCAGAATCCGGGTATTGATCGGGGTGACGATGATCTCCTCTTGCAGCGGCATCAGTTTGCCCGATGCGCTGACGCTGATCTCGATCGGGCCCCGGTCGACTTTTCGGATGAAAAGTTCGTTCTCATGCAGGTCGTTTCCCAGTACTCGGGACAGAATGAGCAGCGCGGCCGTCGCCGCGGTTCCCGTGACGGCGAGCCGCAGCAGTCGTTTCAGCATTTTTTGTTTTTTTACTTCGGCAGGTATTTCCCGATCCATATTCTGTCTTTTGTACGGGGTGTGACAGCAATAGGAATGCCTGGAATGTTGTGTTTTGTTAGTCAGTTTGTTGTCTTTTGTGCGGGTGTCCGGAAACGGACATAAGCGTCCGTTTTACATGATTTTTAGGACAAAAAGGCGCCGGGTAGGATGTTCCGGGGATGAGGTTGAGCCGATCTGTTTCGGAATCCCGGGGGAATCTTCCGTTCCGCATTGCGGCATACCTTGTAGATGGAGCAGGAAGGGTAAAGCGGGCCCCGGTCTTTTCGAAAAGACCGGGGCCCGCTTCGAAACCGGATGCCCGGTTCGCTCCGTCCTTACCACCATTTGCCGCTCGTGGCGACCGTATCGCGAAGACTCGTTTTTTCACCGATCCGGGGCGTGAGAAGTCGGTACGGCCGGCCGGCCGATGCTTTGCGGATGTTGTCCAGCGGCTCGTGCCACGGGTGTTTGCACAACGCATACTTCGAGTTGTGCACCGTAAGTACGGTTCGGGGTTTCAGATCGTCGATCGCCCGGACCAGTTCGTCGGGCATCAGGTGGATGTAACGCCAATCCCGGTCGTATTGCCCGTTCTCCATGACGGCCAGGTCGATGCCGGGGAATTTTTCGCCTATCTCCGCGAAATGGGTGTCGTAGCCGCCGTCTCCCGACAGGTAAATCCGCTGCGGGCCGTCTATCATGAACGAGGCCCACAGCGTCCGATCCCTTTTTAGTATCCGGTTCGAATAGTGCCGGGCGGGCAGGCAGTGTATCGCGAGCCGGTCGTCCGCATACAGCGTGTCGTACCAGTCCATTTCGGCAATGCGCTCCGGCGGGAATCCCCAGTATTCGAAATGTTCGCCTACGCCCAGGGGGCAGACGACCTTTCCGACGCGGTTTTTCAGCCGTTTTACCGTGTTGTAGTCCAGGTGATCCCAGTGTTCGTGGGTGACGATCAGGAAGTCGACGTCGGGAATGTTGTCGGGCGTATAGACGTCCGTGCCTTTGAACGGCCGGAACATGAGCGACATCGGGGGACGGTTCGTCAGTACCGGATCGACGAGGAACCGCTTGCCGCCGCTCTGGATAAAATAGGACGAATGCCCGAACCATACGACCGTTTCTTCGTTCCGGTCGAGCCCGTGCAGGTCGGTTTTTACGGTCGGTAGGTCGTTTTCGGGTTTCAGATCGCGCCGTTTACCGAACAAGAAATGCCATATCCCGCTCAGGCCGCCTTTTTCCGCCGTCGTAATGGGCGTCGGGTGGATGTTATGGAATTTGCCGTCGCGGTAGTTCGGCGAACGCCCGATGCGTTCCAGTCGTTCGCCTCGCGGCGCCCGGCCGAAGGAGGGGTGGTTCAGTACGGCGGCGGTCGTTCCGGTCAGTACCGCGAGTATAATCAAGAAGATCATCGGTTTTTTCGTCGAATGGGAAATATTCGTTTAATTAGTACGGATCATATACGACGCCTAAATTGCCGTCCAGGTCGTAACAGTAGAATTTTCCGTTCCGGATTACGTAGAATTCATCCGGGGAATCCGCCGCATGATATGTTTTGGCGCCGTTCCTCGTCCGAACTTCCAACTCCTGCAAGCTGTGGGAACCGTCCGCGAAAGCATTGTCGAGATAATGTCTGCCGCCTTGTTCGTAAACGGTATAAACGCTGGAAAACTGATCCCTGAAACGGCCCAGTACCGTTTTGTCGTCCGAGTCGGACGGCTGCTTGCGTCTGTCGGCCGTTTCGGTCTTTTGCTCCGGCTCGTTCAGGGAATCGACCGAAGAATCGGCCGGAGGCGCATCGGTTTCCTGTCCGTTTCGAGTCTCTTCCCCGGATTTCAGCCTGGTGACGACCGAGTCCCCGTTCATCGAAGTCGCCGCGTAAGAAGGGGCCGATCCGTATTCTTTGTATTCGATGAACAGAGCGGTGTATTTTACGTCGGTGTTTTTCCGGATATTCGACGCGATCAGGCTCAGCCGGGCGGCGTCGTACTGCTGCCCGTCGGTCAGTACCTCGTAAAAGATAAGATTTTCGTATGTTCTCGTGCTCGCCCTGTCTGTTTTATAGGCGGGGGGTTCCATCCTCGTGATGTCGCAGGATTGCAGCAGAAGTCCGGACAGGATGCTGAGACAGCATGTAATGTTTTTCATAGGCGAAACGGTGTTTTGTTTTTTTGCGGGCGGCCGGTCCCGCGTCGGTTTAGGGTTTATGACAGTATTTTCGCAGTACGGCCATGAGTTTCGTCTTGTCGATGGGTTTCAGGAGGTATTCGTTGCATCCGGCTTCGAGCGCTGCCAACTGATCCGTGTCGAAAGCGTGGGCCGTCAGGGCGACGATCGGGATCTCCGGATCGAATTTCCTGATTTCCGCGGTAGCCGTCAGCCCGTCCATCACGGGCATTCTCATATCCATCAGCACCAGGTCGGCCCGCCCGCTCCCGGCGATTTCCACGGCTTCCCGGCCGTTCTTCGCATGGATCAGGTCGAAGCGCTTCTCCAGCAGGGCCGAAACCAGCCGGTAATTGCTCGGAATATCCTCTGCGACCAGGATCGTTTTACGTTCGGGGATTCCGGCGTTTCGGTCAGGGAGTCCAATTGCTTCTCAAAAGGCTGGACTTCGGCATTGCAAGGCAACACGGCCCAGAAAAGCGATCCTTCGCCGTAGCGCGATTCGTACCCTACGTAGCCTCCCATCGATTCGGCGATCGCCTTGCAGATCGAAAGGCCCAGACCCGTTCCCTGGGCGAATTCGTCCAGCTTTTCGAAACGGTGGAATACTTTGTGCTTTTTATCTTCCGGGATTCCGATGCCGCTGTCTTTCACGTAGAGCCGGATGCCTTCGTCTTTCGATTCGTACCCCATCTCGATAAATCCTTTCCGGGTGTATTTGATCGCGTTGGTCACGTAGTTGGTCATGATTTGGGCGATACGGTTCTTGTCCAGCCTGACTTTACAGCCGGAGTAGGGGTTGCTTGCTATCAGCCGTACGCCGGGATTGGTCATGCGCTGTTTCATCGAGGTCACCATGTCGTCGAAATATTCCGACAGGTCGAAGTCCTCGTATTGCAGTTCGACCGATCCCGATTCGATTTTCGACAAATCCAGAATATCGTTGATCAGTTTCAGCAGCAGTTCGTTGTTGATATGGATGATTTTGATGTATTCCTCCTTCTCCTGCTGTTCGGTCGTTTCCATCAACAAGCCGGAGAATCCGACGATGGCGTTCAGCGGCGTACGGATCTCGTGGCTCATGTTGGCCAGAAAAGCCGATTTCAGTTTGTCGGACTGCTCAGCGAGCGCTTTGGCCTGTTTCAGTTCTTTGATCATCCGTTCGCGTTCGGTCACGTCGTCTATGCGGACTACGACTCCGTCGATCGTCCGGTCGCTTCTGAATACGGGAGTTGCGAATACTTCGACCGTATGTCCGTTGTCGAACGTGAATTTGGCCTGTTCCATCTGACGCGAGCGCATCGAAAGCTGCATGACGCAGTTTTCGCAGGGCGACGTGCGGCCGCGGGTGCTTTGGTAGCAGATCGTGCCTTTCCGGTAGGCTTTGTGCGACAGACTGGCCGAACACATCGAGATATTTTCCCATTGGACGATGTAATCCGTAGAGATGTACGCCAGGCCGGAGTTGGCGTTGTTGAGCACCATTTCGTTTTGTCGGATCAGGTGGTTCAATTCCTCGCGGTTCTTCAAAAGGGTCAGTTCGGTCTGCTTGTGTTCCTCGATGTTGATCGTCATGCCGAACATATAGGTATATGGGATATCGTCGCGCAGGGTCGTTTCGAGCATGCCGCGCGTTTGCCACCATTCGTAAACGCCGCTGTTGCGGAGATCGGCCCGGTACTCCACGTTCCATTCGTCGGTCTCGTTACGGATCAGCCTCTGGATGGACTCCATAAAGAGTTTTCGTTCGTCCGGATGAATGAAACGTATGAATTTTTCGAGTGAATCGGAGTGTAAAATATCGCGTCCGAACTTGTCGGAACCTTCGCCGAAACTGATCTTGTCCTTCTCCGGTTCGTAGAACCAGGTGTACGCATTCATCGCCTCCATCGTGATGTTGAGCACTTTGGCGCGGCGTTCGATGTCGTTCTGCAGGCTTTGATCCCAGCGGACGTTCAGCAGCAGGCGCCTGCCGTCGTCGTAAACGACGCTTTTGCGGACGAGCGTGTCGTAGACGCGTCCGTCTTTCAGTTCGATATGCTCCAATCCGAAATAGGGCTTGCCGGTGGCGAAGACCTCCTTGTCGGTCTTTTCGATACGGGCCACCTTGTCGGGATCCATCACGTCGTAAGTGGTCGTATCCTCGCTGGTGCCGAACAGGCGCTTGCTCTCGTCGTTGCAGAAAACGTAACGGAAATTGTCGTCGACGTCCTTGATGTGGATCGAGACGGGGATGCTGTTGAGGATGGTTTCCTGCAGTTGTTTCTTTTTTTGGAGTTCCGTATTGTTTTTGCGCGTGCCGATGAACTTCGTCGCCTTCCCTTCTCCGTCCTTCTGATAAGAGGAGCCGTTGATGGTGCAATATTGCCATTCGTCGGGGTATCCGGGAAGTTTGATCCGGACGTCGAACTTGAAAGAACAGGCTTCCCCCGCGCACATCTTTTGCAGGGTCTCCAGGGCGGGGGCTTCGTCTCCGGGATAGATGCAACTCAGGTAGTCGTCGATAGTGAGCGGTCGGGCATGATCGTAGCCGTTGAGCGGTTCGTTGTCGCTGAAAAAGAGTCTTTGCCGTACGTCGAACTCCCAGAGCATGATGTCGGCATCCTGCATTGCCAGCTCCATCTTGCGTTTGTTTTGGCGGAGTTCGTCGTCGGTATGTTCCTGTTCAGTCACGTCGCGGACGATGAAAACGTAATTTTCGATTCGTCCGGAAGCGTCGATCACGGGATGTCCGTCGCATTCGATCTGCAGGACGCCCTCCTGCGAAGTAGCGTAGAAGCCGGCGTCTTTCACCGCGTCGAAATGGTAAGCGAAGGTCGCATGGGTATTTATTCCTTTCGTCACGCCTTCTTTTATTTCGATGGGCAGGTTCGGATTGTCCTGGATGTTGATCCGCGAGAGGTCGAAATTTTCTTTGTCGAGCCCGAAGATCCGGTAATCGGTATCGTTCAGGAACAGAAGCCGCCCGTCCGTTCCGTAAACCTCGACGCCTACGGGCAGCGAGTCCAGAATGGTTTTGGTTTGCCGGTACAGGTTTTCATACTCGTTCCGCAGCGACACGCGTTCGGTGACGTTTTCGATTTTCAGTACGACGCCTTCCACCGTTCCGTTGCCGGCGACAACCGGACTGGCCGTCATGTCGATCCATATCCGCGATTGAATCCTCTTTTCGATGCGCTGCACGGTTTTTTCCCGGAATGCCGCTTCGACGAATTTCCGGGTGTGCGAATTTTGCATCCGGTGTTCGTTTTTGTAGCACGGCTCGCCGACCTCGAAAAAGCGGGTGCCGTCGTCGAATTCGGGCGGCAGCACATGGGCGGTGTTTTCCCAGGCCACCCGGTAATCGGGCGTGATGTAGACGAAGCCGCAGGCGGCGTTGTTCATGATCAGCGCATTCTGTTTGAGCAGCTCCTCGCGGCCGTTTTTATCGGCCAGTTCCCGCGTAACGTCTTTCTGCGAGCCGACGATAACCGAAACTTTTCCGTCGGGCGCGTATTCCTGCGCCATGGCGTGTACGTTGATCCAGATTTGTTTGCCGTGGATGTCGGTGATCGGCAAAGTCGCTTCGGCCCGGTCGGTTTCCCCGCCGGTTATTTTCCCGAACAGTTCGGATACCCGGTGGCGGTACTGCGGGTCGATCCGGGCGAGGAACTCGTCGTAAGTCAGGCGGTCTCCGATCACCTCGTTATCGTGTTTGGTCGAAATAATCCCTTTTTCCACGTCGAAACTCCAGGAAGCGAGCCCTCCGACCGTCATGGCCAGCGAAAGTTCGTTCCGGATCATGCGTTCGGTTTCCAGTTGTTTTTTGACGGCCGGGGTCGTGTTGCGCACATAAGAGATGACATGGTTTTCGCCGAGCGGGGCGACTCCCGATTCGATGTATTCGCCGTCCACTTCGTATTCGAATCGCCCGGGTTCTCCGGTCGCCAGCACCCGGTCGAAAATTTCGTTGAACTTCACGAACTGGTCGTGCAGCAGGGAGGATTCGTCGTTGATGTAATCCATGATATTGCTGCCTATGTACGACTCTATGCGGTATTTCTCGATGGATACGGAAGACGGATGGTAAACTTCGATGAGATTCTTGTTTCGGTCGTACAGAAAAGTCGTCAGCGGCAACGTTCCGAGAATGGACCGGTATAATTCCGCGGCTTGTTCGGCCGGGAGGGATTCGTTTAAGGGTTTGGAGATCTTCATGGCGCAGGGAGCTGAAAAAACGGTTTTGTCGGCACGGCTGCGGATCTGTATCTTCTGCGGGGAAACAGATCCCTTCGCCCGGCTGCGAAATCGACGAGTCTATTCATTGGGCATGTTATCATGCCGTTACGTTTGTTTTTGTTATAATCCGAGCGTAAAGATAGTTTTTTAAAATAATTTTTGTAAAATTGTTGCGATTTATCGGACGGACGATTCGATTTTTGTTTCCCAAACGGATGATCCGGCCGGTGTTTTCCGGAAATTGCAACGATTGCGAGGCTTCCGGAATGATTCGTTTTTTCCGGCGAAACCGTTTTGCCGTCTTGTTATAATAAAATTTCAGAAGAAATGAGAACGTTCCGATTCGTTTGTTTGTTATTCGTTTGCTGTACCGTATCTTTAGGGGGACGGAGTCAGTCCGGTCAAGAACTGGTAAAAAAGGTGGTTCGGGAGTATAAGATCGACGACGCGCGGAAATTTGCGGCGCGGATCGACGAGGTGAACCGCGACATAGCCGACAAAGGCATCGTGCTGTACGAACCCGACAACCGGAAGTTGCTGACCGGATATGCGTACCACGAGATGTACGACTGGGATCTCTATTTCGAGAATCTCTATATGAGCTATTTCGGAATTTCGGATTACTGTTTTACGAACCTGAAAAGTTTTCTGAACCAACAGTGCGTCAACGGGTTCATCGCCCGCACGCTGATCGAGAAGCGCGAACGTCAGCATTTCAAACCGTTTCTGGCGCAGATCGCCGAACTGGGTTCGCGGCAGACCGGAGATTATACGTGGCTCGAAGAGAAAGGCGACCGGGGGAGGGTGCAGATCGGACCCGCATTCAAAGGGATTTCGTATTTCGATCAGTTGATGCTGAGCATCGACTACTGGACGCGGTACTGCGATTTCGACCGGAACGGACTGCCGGTCTGGAACAGTTCCGATCACAGCGGCATGGACAACCAGATCAGTCGGGCGGGCAAGTTGGACGATTTCCGTTACGAGGGAGTCGATCTTGCCTGTTATGTTTACCGCGAACTGAAGGCGATGCAACTGATCGCCGAACGGCTGGGTAAGACGGAGAAGGCCGGGGAACTCGGCGTGCGCGCCGCTTTGCTGGCCGATAAGATCAATACGATTTTTTGGGACGAGCGGGACGGATTTTATTACGACCGCGACGAACATACGGGGGAACTGGTGAAGGTGAAATCCGCGGCCGGATTCCTGCCGTTGTGGGCGGGCATCGTCTCCCCGCGCCGCGCCGAACGGCTGGTCAAGGAGCACCTGACCAATCCCGAAGAGTTCTGGATCGAGTTTCCGATAGCCTGTTACGCCAAGACCGAACCCGACTACGTGCAGGGGGATATCCGCGATTGGGGCTGCAATTGGCGGGGTTCGACGTGGATTCCGACCAACTATATGATTATGCACGGACTGATCGACTACGGGTACGCGGACATCGCCCGCGAACTGGCTCGCAAGACCGTCGAGCTGGTCTATCGGCGCAACGAGGTGACGCGGGAATTCTACAACGGCGAGAGCGGCGAAGGACTCGGCCTGAAACGTTTCTGGGGGTGGTCGGCGCTGGCTTACCTGATGCCTTTCGAGTGTGAAATGGGGTACGATCCGAGCAAGTTGGACGGCTCTTCGCTCCGGCCGTTGGGAAAAGAGCTTTTCGGTCTGGAATTCCCGGCTTCGGACAATCCGCGCCCGATCAGTACGCAACTGTCGCCGGGCGGCTATTAACGGAAATCGTTTCGATGCCGGAAGCGCCGGGGTGCCAAAGCCGCGTTCCGGAGGTTTGCCGGGATTCTGACGTGGAGCCGGCGCAGCGACCGAACCGCAATCGCGGTTCGGTCGCTGCGTTTTTCGGCGTATCCGGCGGGATAAATAACGGGGTCGGCATCCCCTAAACGTATTGCAATGTGCAGACGCCTTCGCTATTATTTGTTGATAATTAGATTCTTGTTGTGTGTGAACGGTTCTGTTACCGTATTGTGTACGATAAGTTTGGATTTGTAATTGCGGGTTGCTATTTTTGTATAGATAGCGTATAGATTACACTTTGACCTCCTCGCCGGTCATTAAAAACGAAGCCATGTCTCCGCAAACGAATCATTCCCTGTCGGTGGATTGCGTTATTTTCGGTTTCGACGGTCATTCGCTCAAAGTGCTGCTCGTCGAACGAGAGTTCGTCGACGGCCGAGGCGAAAAGATCGTCGATTACAAGTTGCCGGGCAACCTGATCTTCGAGAACGAAGATCTGCGTACTTCGGCTTACCGTACGCTGGCCGAATACACGTCCACGCGCGATATCTACCTGCGCCAGCTTCATGTGTTTTCCCGGCCGGATCGGGTTTCGGGAGACGAACTGCGTTGGTTGAACGAATACTATCGCGTGAATACAACCCGCGTGGTCACGGTGGCCTACTATTCGCTGGTCAAGCTGGACAGCCGGCTGATCGCCTGCGCGGCGGACAAAGGCGCGCGGTGGTTCGACGTCGAATCGGTCAACCGGCTGGCTATGGATCATAAGACGATCCTCGCGCAGGCCTTGGAGATGCTCAACCGGCAGTTGATGACCGAGCCGATCGCGTTCGAACTGCTGTCGAGCCGGTTTACGCTGCGTCAGTTGCAGATGCTGTACGAGGCTATCTTGGGGATCGAGATCGACAACCGGAATTTTCGTAAGAAAGTGTTGTCGTCCGGCTACATCCGCGAAACCGGCGAGAAAGAGAAAAACGTATCTCACAAGCCGGCTGCGTATTACACGTTCGATAAGCAGAAGTACCAGAAAGACGTCCGGCAGAAATTCCGGCTCAATTTTATCAACTGGCAGCTTTAGCTTCGGAACGACGTTTTGCATAACCCGTTTTGATACTTAAATAAATGTCGACCGCGATGAAATACGTTTGTTTGTTTTTACTGGGCGCAACCTGCTTTTGCGGAAAGCTGGCGGCCGGCCCGAATCCCGGGACGCTGTCCCTTTGGTACGACCGGCCCGCTGCCCGCTGGGAAGAGGCGCTTCCGCTGGGCAACGGCCGTCTGGGCGTTATGGTATACGGGGGCTGCGGACGCGAGGAGCTGCAGCTCAACGAAGAGACGATCTGGGCCGGAGGTCCGCACAACAACGTCAATCCGGCCGCCCGGGAAGCGTTGCCCGAAGTGCGACGGCTGATTTTCGAAGGACGCTACAAAGAGGCTTTCGACCTGTGCGACGAGAATTTCTCTTTGCACGCCTCGCACGGTATGCCGTATCAGACGGCCGGTTCGCTGTTGCTGGACTTTCCGGGGCATCGGAACGTTTCGGATTTTTACCGGGATCTGGATCTGGCTACGGCCACGGCTACGGTCGGCTACGCCGTCGATGGGATACGTTATAAGCGGGAGATGTTTACTTCCTTTTCCGATCAGGTGGCGGTCGTGCGGCTGACGGCTTCCGAACGGCGCCGGATTTCGTTCCGGATTTCGTTCGCTACCCCGATGCAGAACTACCGGGTAACCACGCAGGGGAACGACCGGCTGCTGATCGACGGCAGAACCGACGGCCATGAAACGATCCCCGGCCAGGTGGAGTACCGTACGGTCGCGGAGATTTCTCCGGAGGGCGGAACGACGGTCGCCGACAGCGCCGGAATTACGGTGACCGGAGCCGATGCGGTTACGATCCTGGTTTCGATCGCAACCAATTTCAACGATTACAAAGATATTTCCGGCGATCCGGTCTCCCGGGCCGAGGCTTATTTGACTCAGGCCAAAAAGAAGTCTTACAAGCGGTTGCGGGCGGATCACATCGCCGCTTACCGTCCGTGGATCGAACGGGTTTCGCTCGATTTGGGCGTCAACGCCCAGGCCGCCAAGACGACCGACGCGCGGGTTCGCGAGTTCGCCACGCATTTCGATCCCCAATTGGTGTCGCTGTACTTCCAGTTCGGCCGCTACCTGTTGATCTGTTCGTCGCAGCCCGGAGGACAGGCGGCCACGTTGCAGGGCATCTGGAACCACCAGACGTTTCCTGCCTGGGACAGCAAATACACGATCAACATCAATACCGAAATGAATTACTGGCCCGCCGAAGCGACCAACCTGTCCGAGCTGCACGGCCCGCTGATCGACCTGATCCGCGACCTGAGCGTTACGGGGCGTCAGGCGGCTTCCGGAATGTACGGCGCCCGGGGTTGGACGGCCCATCACAATACGGATATCTGGCGCATCAGCGGAATGGTCGATACCCCGCTCAGCGGGATGTGGCCTACGTCGAACGCCTGGTTCTGCCAGCATTTGTGGGATCGTTACCTGTTCAGCGGCGATACGGTCTACCTGGCGGAGGTATATCCCGTTATGAAAGGGGCCTGCGAGTTTTTCCTCGATTTTCTGACCGAGGAGCCCGAGCACGGCTGGCTGGTCTGCGTGCCGTCGATTTCTCCCGAGAACACTCCGGCGAAGGCGGGAATCCACCATGCCGTCGTCAGCGGCGCGACGATGGACAACCAGATGGTCTTCGACCTGTTCTCCAATACGATCGCAGCGGCGGAAACCCTCGGCTGCGATGCGGATCTTGTCGGCGAGCTTCGGGAAAAGCGTTCCCGGCTCGCTCCCATGCAGGTGGGTAGTTGGGGACAGTTGCAGGAGTGGCAGCAGGACTGGGACAATCCCGAAGATCGTCACCGGCATGTTTCCCACCTGTGGGGGCTCTATCCCGGACGCCAGATCTCGGCCTATACGACTCCCGATCTTTTCGATGCGGCCCGCACTTCGTTGATTCACCGGGGCGACGCTTCGACCGGATGGTCGATGGGCTGGAAGGTTTGCCTGTGGGCCCGTTTTCTGGACGGAAATCATGCCTACAAGCTGATTACCGACCAGATCTCGCCGGAGGGCGAATCTTTCGAATCGGGCGGAACCTATCCCAATCTGTTCGATGCGCATCCCCCGTTCCAGATCGACGGAAATTTCGGCTGTACGGCCGGCATCGCCGAGATGCTGCTGCAAAGCCACGACGGGGTGATCGACCTGTTGCCGGCGCTTCCCGACGTATGGCGGAGCGGACGGGTGTGCGGCCTGCGGGCCCGGGGCGGTTTCGAGATCGTGCGGATGGAGTGGGACGGCGGCCGGCTGACGCGGGCCGTGATCCGCTCCACGATCGGGGGGAACTGCCGCGTGCGCTCGTCTTCGGCGCTGCGCTCCTGCAAAGGGGGCGGTTTCCGCACTGCCGAAGGCGAAAATCCGAATCCGCTGTTCGCCCTTCAGCGGATCAATCCGCCGGTGATCGCTCCCGGCGCGTCGTTGCATCCGGTGGTGTTGCCGACGAAATATACATACGATATAGAAACCGAGGCGGGGCGTGTCTACACCCTGTCGTTTGCGGAATAATAGTACGAACGGGATGAAAACATTAGGTATTGACGTCGGCAGCTCTTCGGTCAAGGTTTCGCTGCTCGACGTGGCGACCGGCGAGTGCGCCGGGGCCGTGACGCTGCCTTCGGCTGAAATGCCGATCGACGCTCCGCAGCCGGGATGGGCCGAGCAGGATCCCCGGATGTGGTGGAATTACGTGCGGGAAGGGGTGCGGACGCTCGTCGCGCGGGCCGGAGGGGCCGGCGCCGTGAAAGCGATCGGAATCACGTACCAGATGCACGGACTCGTGTGCCTCGACGAGGCGGGCGAGCCGTTGCGAAAATCCATTATTTGGTGCGACAGCCGGGCTGTGGAGATCGGGGATCGAGCGTTCGACGCGCTCGGACACGATCGCTGTCTGGAACGCCTGTTGAATTCGCCCGGAAATTTTACGGCCTCCAAACTGGCCTGGGTGCGGGAGAACGAGCCGGAAGTTTTTGCCGGAGTGCATCGTTTCATGCTGCCCGGCGATTACGTGCTGTACCGGTTGACGGGAGAAATGTCTACGACCCGCAGCGGACTGTCCGAGCAGATTTTGTGGGACTTCACTGAGAATAAGCCGGCCGGTTTCGTCGCCGGTTATTACGGGATCGACCCGAGGACGATTCCTCAGGCGCATCCGTCCATCGGCATACAGGCTCGGGTGGACGCGGCCGCCGCGGCCGATCTCGGCCTGGAAGCGGGTACGCCGGTCTCTTACCGTGCGGGCGATCAACCGAACAACGCTTTTTCGCTGAACGTGCTAGATCCGGGGGAGGTGGCAGCTACGGGAGGCACTTCCGGCGTGGTTTACGGTGTGACCGACGTTCCCCGGCCGGACCGGTTTTCGCGGGTCAATACGTTTCTGCATGTGAATCACGAGCCGCGGCGGCCGCGCTACGGCGTTCTGCTTTGTATCAACGGTACGGGTATCCTGAACGCCTGGGTCAAGAAAACGACGGTCCCGGATATGAGTTATCCGGAAGTGAACCGGCGGTGCGCGGAGATTCCGGTCGGTAGCGAAGGCGTGTTGATGCTGCCTTTCGGCAACGGGGCGGAGCGTATGCTCGGAAACCGTTATACGGGGGCCGAAGCGATCGGGCTGGATCTCAACCGGCACGATCGTTTCCACCTGCTCCGCGCCGCGCAGGAGGGGATAGCTTTTGCGTTCCGCTACGGGATGGACGTCATGCGGGAGACCGGGTTGCGGCTCCGGGTGATCCGGGCCGGGTATGCGAATCTGTTCCTCAGTCCCGTGTTCCGGCAGACGTTGGCTACCCTGTGCGGCGCCGACATCGAATTGTACAATACCGACGGGGCTTTGGGCGCCGCCCGGGGCGCGGCTCTCGGCGCCGGACTGTACGCTTCCCGGGAAGAGACGTTCGCGTCGCTCCGCAAGATCGACGAAGTGCGTCCCGATCCTGCGGACAGGGATGTGTTGGAACGGGGATACGCGCGCTGGAAAGCCGAACTGGAAAACCGGCTCGGCCGCGCGTCGCACGGAACTTCAGTTTGAAATTTATCTTTAAAAACAATACTAAATCGAATCAAACGATGATGGAATCCATGTTTTCAAAATTCGGCAAGATCGGGTACGAAGGGCCCGATTCGAAAAATCCGCTGGCGTTTCGCTGGTACGACGAGAACCGGGTCGTGGCGGGCAAGACCATGAAAGAATACCTTCGTTTCGCGATCGCTTACTGGCATTCGTTCTGCGCCGACGGCAGCGATCAGTTCGGAGGCGGCACCCATCGTTTCCCGTGGGACGGTATCGCCGATCCGGTGGAGCAGGCGAAGGTCAAGATGGATTCGGCTTTCGATTTCTTCGTGAAAATCGGCGCTCCGTACTATTGCTTTCACGATGTCGATCTCGTCCGCGAAGGCGGCTCCGTAGCCGAATACGAGAAGAATTTGCAGGCTGTCGTGGAGTATGCCGGGCAGAAGCAGCGGGAGACCGGCGTAAAGTTGCTGTGGGGGACGGCCAATGTGTTCGGTAACGGTCGGTACATGAACGGCGCGGCGACCAATCCCGACTTCGCGGCGGTTTCGCGCGCGGCCGTGCAGATCAAAAACGCGATCGACGCGACCATCGCTCTCGGAGGCGAAAATTACGTGTTCTGGGGAGGCCGCGAAGGGTATATGTCTCTGCTCAATACGGATATGAAACGGGAGAAGGAGCACCTGGCGACGATGCTGACCCTGGCCCGCGACTACGCTCGTAAAAACGGGTTTCAGGGGACGTTCCTCGTCGAGCCCAAGCCGATGGAACCGACCAAACACCAGTACGATTACGATACCGAAACCGTGATCGGCTTCCTGCGTCACTACGGCCTGGACAAGGACTTCAAGGTGAATATCGAAGTCAACCACGCCACGCTGGCCGGTCACACCTTCGAGCACGAACTGCAATGTGCGGCCGATGCGGGGATGTTGGGCAGTATCGACGCCAACCGGGGCGACGCGCAGAACGGTTGGGACACCGACCAGTTTCCGATCAACCTGCAGGAGACCGTCGAGGCGATGCTCGTGATCCTACGCAACGGCGGATTCGGTTCGGGAGGCGTGAATTTCGACGCTAAGACCCGCCGCAATTCGACCGACGCGGAAGACCTTTTCATCGCCCACATCGCCGGGATGGACACCTTCGCCCGGGCTTTGTTGATCGCCGATACGATCCTGCGCGATTCGCCGCTCGAACAGTGGCGCAAGCAGCGCTACGCTTCGTTCGACAGCGGCAAAGGCGCCGAATTCGAACAGGGAAAGCTGACCCTCGAGGCGTTGCGCGATCTGGCCGCTGCGGCCGGAGAACCCGCGACCGTCAGCGGGAAACAGGAAAAATACGAGCAACTGCTTTCGATGTATATCTAATGCCGTGAGGCGGGAGCGCAGCGAATTTTCCGTTGCGCTCCCGCCTTTCGTCTAAAATGAACCTGAAAAGAAAATGAATAAAAGCAACGGTTATCTGATATTTCTGACGCTGGTGGCTACCTTGGGCGGATTGTTGTTCGGGTACGATACGGCGGTGATTTCGGGGACGGTGAAATACCTCGATCTCAATTTCGTCGTACCGCTCGGCTTGGACGAAACGGCGGCCAGCTCTCTGCTCGGTTTCGCCGTGTCGAGCGCCCTGATCGGCTGTGTGATCGGCGGATTGATCGGCGGGGTGATGGCTACCCGGCTGGGGCGTAAGCGGAGCCTGATGGCGGCCGCCGTCCTTTTTATCGTTTCGGCCGTCGGGTCGGCCTATCCCGAAATGGGATTCGGCGACGGCGATCCGCACGAGTTTCTGCCCCATTTCATCGTCTACCGGATCATCGGCGGTATCGGGGTGGGGCTGGCTTCGATGCTGTCGCCGATGTACATTGCCGAAATGGCGCCGGCCGGCCGGCGGGGCAGCCTGGTTTCGTGGAACCAGTTCGCCATTATTTTCGGAATGCTGGTAGTCTACTTCGTCAATTACGGCATTGCGCTGAGCGGGGACGAGCAGTGGCTTACGACGACCGGTTGGCGGTTGATGTTCCTGTCCGAGGTGATTCCGGCTTCCTGCCTGCTGCTGCTGATTTTCTGCGTTCCCGAGAGTCCGCGGTGGTTGGTGATGAAAGGACAGGATCGAAGAGCCGCGGCGATCCTGCGCCGCGTGGATCCCGCGACGGATACGGATGCCGAGGTGCGGGACATTCGCAGGTCGCTCGCGGGTTCCGTCCGCTCGAAGCTGTTCAGTTACGGCGCCGCCGTGATCGTGATCGGCGTCCTGCTCTCCGTATTCCAGCAGTTCGTGGGGATCAACGTGGTGCTGTACTACGCTCCGGAGATTTTCCGCAGTATGGGCATGGGTACCAACGCGGCCCTGGCCCAGACGATTATCGTAGGCGTGATTAACCTGTCTTTTACGGTGTTGGCCATATTTACGGTCGATCGTTTCGGTCGCAAACCGTTGATGATTATCGGCAGTCTGGGTATGGCCGTCAGTATGGTCACGCTCGGACTCACCTTCTATACGCAGCATATGGGATGGCTTTCGCTGGCCGCCATGCTGTGTTATACGGCTTCGTTCGCCATGTCGTGGGGGCCGGTCTGCTGGGTGCTGCTGTCCGAGATTTTTCCCAACCGGATCCGCGGTCAGGCCATGGCGTTGGCCGTTGCCGCGCAGTGGGTCGCCAATTACGTGGTGTCCTGGACTTTCCCGATGATGGACAAATCGAGCTACCTGATCGAGCATTTCCACCACGGGTTCGCTTACTGGATTTATGCGCTGATGGGGTTGGCCTCTGCGTTTTTTATGGTTAAATTTGTCCCCGAAACGAAAGGAAAGTCGCTGGAGGAGATGGAGAAGTTGTTTAAAAAATAGTCGTTCTGCCGGCGGAACGTCTTGTCCGCAGCAATGCCGTTTCATCGCGGCGGAGGGGACAGCCGGCGAAACGGAGATTAAGTCGTTTAAAATAAAATACGGAAAATGAAGAAATTGTTATGCGGGATCGGCTTGCTGCTGTGCTGCGGGGGGACGTTGTCCGCCCAGCCGGAAGTGATCGCCGATCCGAACATTCCGATCGAGGAGCGGATTCAGAATGCGATCGAGCGGATGACGCCCGAAGAGAAGGTGCGGTTGTGTTTCGGCGGAGACAAGTTCGGCGAGGTGGTGCTGCCGGGCGTTCCGCGGCTGGGGATTCTGCCCATGTACGCGGCCGACGGTCCCCGGGGCATACGCGCCGGTGCGGTGACGGTATTTCCGTCCGGGTTGGGGTTGGCCGCTACGTGGAATCCCGCGCTGGTCGAAGAGACCGGACGCGTGATCGGCAGCGAGAGCCGGGCCAACGGCATATCCATGGTATTCGGCCCTGCGTTCAACATCAACCGCGATCCGCTGGGCGGGCGCTTTTTCGAATACCTGACCGAAGATCCTTTCCTCAGCGGGAAGCTCGCCGCCGCACAGGTGCGCGGGATACAGAGCGAAGGCGTTTCGGCCTGCATCAAGCACTTCGCGGCGAACGGCCGCGACCTGAATCGCAATTGGTACATGAGCAACGTAGACGAGCGGACGCTGCGCGAAATTTACCTGCGCGGTTTCGAAATAGCGGTCGAAGAGGGCGACCCGTGGGGGTGCATGACGGCGGCCAACGGACTGAACGGCGACCTGTGCAGCGACAGCAGGTGGCTGCTCAACGATGTGCTGAAGGGCGAATGGGGTTTCAAGGGACTGGTGCTTACCGATTTCTGCCACTCCCGTTCTACCGAGAAAGCGGCTCTGGCCGGACTGGATATCGATATGCCGTGGGGCGATTTCGAGACGATCAAATTCGGAAAACCGTTGATGGACGCCGTAGCCCGCGGCGATGTGCCGCAGTCGGTGCTCGACGAGATGGTGCGCCGCATCCTTTGGGTGAAGTGGAAAACCGGTATGCTCGATCACAAGGATATGAAGGCGGGCGCTGCGCTCAATACGCCGGAGAATCAGCAGGTGGCCCGCCGGGCTGCCGCAGAGAGTATGGTGCTGCTGAAAAACGACGGCGGTTTGCTGCCGCTCGATATCGACAAGACGAAGAAGGTCGTGCTGATCGGTCCCAATTGCGCCCAGCGTTTCTGCGTGCTGGGACTCGGCGGAAGTTCGGGCGCTCAGGCCGTGTACGAGACTACGCCGCTCAAGGGTCTGGAAGCCAAACTGGCCGGCAAGGCCGACTTGGCCTACCTGCCGCTGACCGGGGATTCGGAATTCCAGCCGATCCCGAACGAATGCTGGGTCGGCAAGGACGGACGCAACGGCGTTACGGCCGTTTACCGCAAACAGGGCAGCGGCGACGTGCAGCAGGAACGTATCGAGCCGGTCGTCGATTTCACCTGGTTCAACGCATCGCCCGTCCCGGGAAAAATCGAGCCCGGATACGTGCATGCTACCGTCGAAGGTAAGCTCAAAGCTCCCGTTACCGGAAACTATACCCTGCGCTTGATTACCGACGACCATGCCGAACTGTGGGTCAGCGATATGGGGGCCCAGGCGGTACGCAACGCCGAGGCGGGCGTCCCGCAGCGCAATACGGCGATGTTCTTCTTCGAGGCGGGCAAGACCTACGACGTCCGGATCGACTATTCGCAGTCGCCCGACGGTCGAAAAAACGCTACGGAGATGAATTATTGGGCCAAAGACAATCCTTCGCTGCGCTTGGAATGGGCCATGCCGAGCGATGCCGATATCATTGCCGGGCAGATCGCCCCGTATAGAGAGCAGTTGGCCGATGCCGATGCGATCGTTTTCGTAGGGGGCACCGACCACAACCTCGATTGCGAAGGGCGCGACCGGACGTCGATGCAGTTCCCGCAGGGGCAGACCGAACTGATCCGTCAGGTTTCGGCGATCAACGGCAAGACGATCGTCGTGCTGATGCACGGGGCTCCGATCGACCTGCCGTGGATCGACCGCGTGCCGGCGGTGCTGGATATGTTTTTCCCCGGTATGGAAGGGGGAACCGCGATGGCCGATATCCTTTTCGGCGACGCCGATCCTTCTGGTCGGCTTACGTTCAGTTGGCCGGAGCGTCTGGAGGATTCCCCTGTCTACAAACTGGCGACGCAGGATGTGGACAACGTCAATTACGAAGATAGCCTGATGGTCGGCTACCGCTATTTCGATACGAAGCGGGTGACGCCCCGGTACGAATTCGGTTACGGATTGAGCTATACGACTTTCGACTACTCGAAGATGAAAGTGAAAAAAGACGGGGATAACTGCATCGTGACGTTGAACGTGAAAAATACCGGTTCGCGCGACGGGGCCGAAGTGGTTCAGATCTATGTGGGCCAGAAAAACTGCCGCTATACGCGTCCTGTTCACGAACTGAAAGCCTTCGACAAAGTCTTCCTCAAGCCCGGCGAAAGCCGCGAGGTGACTTTTACGCTCGACAAGGACGCTTTCTCGTACTGGAATCCCGACCGCCGCGCCTGGGTGCGCGATTCGGACGAGTTTACGATCGAAGCCGGTCACTCCTCGCGGGATATCCGCCGGAGCGCGAAGGTGCGTTTCTGATCTTTCCGAAACGGTTATGACGAAGGCCGGCGTCCATCGGGACGCCGGCCTTCGTTCTGGAAGCGACAGACCATCGGAATCTGCGATGGTTTGTCGCGTTTACGCATCCGGATCTATTGCATGGTGCGGATCGACACGGGGCCCAGCAAGCCGCTCTCTTTGAGCGGAGCGTTTTTATCCGGCCATTTCAGCACCCAGGTTTTGCGGTCGCTCTCCGGCCGGGCGGCGTCGTATACCAGCCGGTTGAACCAGGTGTTGGTCACCTTTACCGTGATCGAATTTTTACCATCCCGGACGCGGTCCGTTATATCCAGGCTGTAAGGCGGCGTCCAGAGCGTGCGGACGAACTCTCCGTTGACATAGACTTCGGCGATGCGCTCCACGTCTCCCAGGTCGAGGATGTAATGCCGGTCTTTTTTCACCGGCCCGATTTCGAACGCGGAGTTGTATTCGGCCGTTCCGGAGAAGGCTTTGCCCTCGGGGGAAATATCCAGGTCTTTCCACGGTTTCAGATCGACCAGTTCGACCGAAGCCGGCGCTCCCCAGCCTTCCGGGAATTTGAGTTCCCACGGGGCGGTCAGGGTTTGGGTCGATACGACTTCTGGCACTTCGATCCGGGGAGCCTTCGAACCGTCCTTTCGGAAGACGACGAAGCAGGAGCCCGCCGCGGGCAGGTCGATGCCGACGCGCGTCCGGTCGTCTTTCGGCTCGGCGGGTACGTCGCGGACGGTTCCGCTTACCGGATCCCACAGTTGTACCCTTCCGCTACACCGGAAGTCCACCGTCCCCCGGAAACCTTTTCCCTTGGGCGCGCAGACGTAATACCAGTCGGCCCGGTCGGTCGTCCGGTGCAGCCACAGGACTTCCGGCGCATTTACGTCCGGTTCGATCGCCAGTCGTTTCAGCGCGTCGTCCAGCGATATGCCGGCGACGATCCGGCCTTTTCCCACGTTGCGGATGCCGGGAGCGGAGTTGCCCCAGATTTTCGCTGCGGCCGTATCCAGCCGTTTTCGGGCTTTCTTTCCGCCGATCAACGTGGCCGGACCCTGCGGGGCGTTTCCGATGACGGTCGCGCCGTCGTTTATGAGCGCATACAGCTTTTCGGCGGTCTCGGGCAGCATCCGGGTGGTTTCGGGCAGCCACAGGACGCGGTATCCGATTCCCTCGGGCGTAACGATCCGGCCGTTATCGACCTTCAGGCGGTTCAGCAGGATGTCGGTGTTGCAGTAGTCGTATTTGAATCCCGCCGGGAAGGGGATCTCCTGGTCGGGCTTGTGGTCGATCTCGTCTCCGAGGTACCACAGGATGTCGGAGACGGGTTTTCCCCGTTCGAGCAGGTAGCCGCAGCGCGCCAGGTAAGTCGTAAATTCGGGCATGTATTTCCACCAGGTCTGTCCCCGTAGGAAAGGCGTTCCGATCCCCGCTCCGGAGAAAGAGGTGCCGGGAGGCGGGAAGCCGACCTGCGGATTGTGGGTGTAAGTGTGGAAAATCAGGTGGGTGACCCCTTCCGTCGTATTGACGTTCGCAACTTCTTTGAGCATCTGGAAATGCTCGTCCCACGTATGGGCGAACGAAGTGAAGGATTCCGCCGCGACGCGAGGTTTGCCGTACAGGCGGGCTGCCGACGCCGTCGGTTTGATCGGCTTGAAGTTCAGCGAGCCTACGTACCCTTCGGAAAACGGTTGCCAGAACTCGCACATCGGGACGTCCGCATATTTGTAATATTCGAGGATGTCCGCCGGGAAAATATCGCCGGCGGCGGTTTCGTACGAGATCGACAGGCCTTGTTCCCGGGCCCGTCGCGCCATGTTGCCGAAGAAGTTTTCGGCGAAGAGGTTGCCGACGACCCTCCGCCAGTCGTTCAGAAAGCGCGCGGTCTCTTCCGGGGTGTCGATCACGTAACCGAACAGGGCCGGGATCCATTTTCGCAGGCCGTAGCCCGTGCGTTCGACGAATTCTTTTTCCATTTCCGGCGTCCATGTCTGGGTTTTGCATTCCCAACTGTCGAACAACACGCCGTTGAGCAGTCCGCCGGCCAGGGGGCCGCCGGATTTGGCGAGCCGGCCGATATATCCGTCGAACTGCGCGTCGGAACCGGCCGTCGATAGTTTGTCGCACTCCCATCCGGTGCCTTCCGCCGGGGCGGGGCCGTTCTTCATGCCGGTATTTACGTGACCGATCCGCAGGACGGTCCATTTTCCTTCGGGCGCTTTCCAATCGAGGGAGCCGTCTTCGTTCAGTTTGTCGGACAGGTCGATGATCCGGGACATTTTCACGTACGTGTCGGGAGATTGTTCGGCCGATTGTCCGTTCCGCTCGATGCTGCGGAGCGTCCAGCCGGCTTCCGATTCCCAGTTGTTCTTACGGGCCGCCGAAAACAGCCGGAGGGATTGCAGGGTCATGTCGTGTTCGTTCCTGATAACGATCCGGTATTTCCGGACTCCTTCCGTTTCCGTGCAGGCCAGCGAGACGGGACGGTCGTCCTGCCAGCTGCCCTGCGGTAGGTAAGTGTGCAGAATATCCTCGGCGCTGCCGGACGGCAGGATCGCCTGTACGGTCAGTTCGACTCCCGGTTCGTAACACCAGGCATGGGTCAGGCTGTTGACCGACGGGAATTCGACCGTCCGAACGACCGTTTCTTCGGGGAATGTGATTTCCACCCAGTTGGGATCGTTTTCCCCCGCCGGCGAAAGTTGCATCGGAGCGTCGGCTTCTCCTTTTATGAATTTTTTCCAGTCGCCTGCTCGGTTGCTCCGGACGTCCTCCGGTTCCAGCGGTTTCCCGGTGTCGTCCGTCGGGGTCGGGAAAGCGATGACCGCCACATCGCGGTAATCCCGCCACTCCTCTTCGCTCGGCTGCGGGACGGGCAGCGTTACGTTGCTGGCCCCGGACGTGGCGTCCGTCCGGCTCCATGCCAGATGGCGCATCGCCTGTTCCGGTTTGATCCACGGGCCGCCCGCCATCGCCCAGCCGGGACATCCTTGCATCGTAAAGCGCAGTCCCAGCCGCTTGCACTCCTCTGCGGTATGCCGGACGGCATCGTCCCACAACGGACTGAGGCAGGCGATCTGCGATTCCGTGCCGGGCCAAACGCCGCCGAACTGTCCGTGGAACAGTTGTATTCCAGAAAAGCCGGCCGCCGCGATCGCTTCCAGGTCGGCGGTAATTCCTTTCGGGGATACGTTGCCCCCGATGTAATGGAACCATGTTTCCGGATAAAAAACTTTCGGGGGGGACGCGAAAGCCTCTTCGTCGCTTTCGCCGAACGGCTTGTTCAGCTCGTCCGCCGGAGGTACGATAGGTACTTGCGCTGTCAGGGAAGCAAAAGGAAACAGTAAAAAAGCGGCATACAGCAACCGCCGTTTGGGGCTTAGTCTGTTCATGTTCGGATCGGTTAGTCGGTTGGTTTGTAAAGTCAGACGACTAAGATCGTTAAAAAAAAGGAAAAATACTATTCGGTCTGCAAAAATCTTTTCCTGTTCCGCCCGTTCGATCGCTGGCGGGTTTTCCGATCGGGCGGGTGTGCCCGCGATTGCTTCACCGGTCGCAATCGTTGCGCGATTATTCGAGCGGCCGTAATTTTTGGTAGGTGAATGCGATGTGCGCGGGGATATCGTCGGTCGTGACGGACCATTTCTTTTTTCCGTCCGGATCGAAACAATTCGGCGTGCCGGGCGTCACGTAATCTTTCGCATCGGTTACGAATATCTCCCGCGTGTCGAGATTGACGGCTACGCCGTAAGGGATCTGAATCGTTTTGTCCGTTCCGTCCCGGATGAAATTGCGCGAAACGACCCGCTTGGTTTTCGTATCGACGATGGCGTAGGTGATCGTGTTTTTGTTGGTGATCCAGCTCCATTCGGTGCTGTAAACGTAGAGCGAATCGCCGCACAGGGTCATGTTGCTGTTCGGCAGCAGGTCGAGGACGTCGGTAACGCGGTCCGTTTTTTACGGATACGGAAAGGGAACGGATAATCCCGGACGGGGTTGCCTGTACGGCATGTGTTGACGACAGGCTCCTGCGATAAACGTTCGATAAACACGCGGGCGCAACATCTCATAAAAAAGTAACGGCTCCCGTTTTCATGTGGTAGATGGCGCCGACGATTCCGATTTCTCCTTTGTCTTCCATTTTTTTCAGAATATCGCTTCCCGAGCGGATTCCTCGAACCGCATGTTGTATATTGCGAATACACACTTCTTTTACATACTCCGGATTGGATGCATTTTTTTCTCCCCGGAATGTTTCGTTGGCGCGGGCTACGGCGGGTTGCAGGTTCGACAACATGGCGGTGACATGACCGAGCTGGACATGGTCGATGACCGATTTTATGGCGCCACAGTGTTCGTGACCCAATACGACGATCAATTTCGCGCCCGATACCTTGCAGGCGAATTCGAGGCAGCCCAACACATCCGCATTGACATAATTGCCGGCAATCCGCACCACGAACAGCTCTCCGATACCGCGATGGAATACGTCTTCCACCGGAATCCGGGAATCGATACAGGAAAGGATAACCGCTTTGGGATATTGCCACAAGGCGGCTTCCCGTATCCTTTTCGTATTGTTCCGTACCGTTAGGGCTCCACCGGCAAAATCCCTGTTGCTCTGCTTTAAAATTTCGACGACTGTACCGGGCGTCAGCTTCGCCTGTTCTTCCGAAGCCAGGGCCTCGTTGTCGCGGTCCGCGGGGGACGAAACATGTCCGTGCGCGGGTTCACTCCGGTCTTCGAACGGACAGGAGTCTCCGTTACGTGTTTCCGAAAGTATTCTGTCGGGGTGGTCTGTTTTCCCGTTCATTCGGCTTTTGGCAACTACAATGGCATGTTGCCGTGCTTTTTATGCGGATTGGTTCTCAGTTTGCTCTGGGTCATTTCCAGGGCCTGGATCAGTTTGAAACGGGTCTGGCGGGGAAGGATGATTTCGTCTATATATCCTTTCTCGGCAGCCTGATACGGATTGGCGAAATTCGCGGCATATTCTTCGAGCTCTTTCGCTTTCCGGTCGTCGTCCGCGTTGCGGTAGAGAATGTTGATCGCTCCCTGCGCACCCATGACGGCAATTTCGGCCATCGGGTAGGCGAGGTTCACGTCCGAACCGGTCTGTTTGCTCGACATGACGATGTAGGCTCCGCCATAAGCTTTGCGAAGAATGAGCGTGATTTTCGGCACGGTGGCTTCGATGTAGGCGTAAACGATTTTCGCTCCGTGGCGGATGATGCCGTTGTGTTCCTGCGTACAGCCGGGAAGGAACCCGGGGACGTCTTCCAGCGTGATGATCGGGATATTGAAACAGTCGCAAAAACGGATGAACCGGGCCGCCTTGTCCGATGCGTCGATATCGAGCACCCCGGCCAGAAATGCCGGCTGGTTGGCTACGATTCCCGCCGTACGCCCGCCCATGCGGACGAAGCCGATCACCACGTTCTTGGCGAAATGCGGCATGATTTCGTAGAAATAGTTGTCGTCGGCCACCGATTCGATCAGTTCTTTCACGTCGTAAGGTACGTTGGGGTCGGAAGGGATCAGATCCGTCAGGCGTTCGTCTTCCCGACGGACATCGTCCACGGTCGGTCGTGCCGGCGCGTCTTCGAGGTTATTGGACGGCAGGAAACTCAGTAACTCGCGGATGCCCATCAGCACTTCTTCTTCTGAGTTACCCAGGAAGTGCGCTACGCCGCTTTTGCTGTTGTGTGTGTAAGCGCCCCCGAGTTCTTCCTTGGAAACTTCTTCATGGGTGACGGCTTTCACTACGTCGGGGCCCGTGACGAACATGTGGCTTTTTTCGTTCACCATGAAAATAAAGTCGGTCAGCGCCGGCGAGTAACATGCGCCTCCGGCGCAAGGGCCCAGGATCGCTGAGATCTGAGGGATGACGCCCGATGCAATCGTATTCTGGAAAAAAATGTTGGCATAACCGGTCAGGCTGTCGACGCCCTCCTGAATGCGCGCGCCCCCGGAATCGTTCAGCGCGATGATCGGTGCCCCGTTCTTGAGGGCCATCGTCTGCACTTTTACGATCTTGCCGGCGTTGGTGAGGCTCAGCGATCCACCGAAGACCGTGAAGTCGTAGGCGTAGACGTACACCGGACGCCCGTCGACCTTGCCGTATCCGGAGACGATCCCGTCGCCCGGAATTTTCTCCTGCTGCATGTGGTAGTTCGTGCAGCGGTGCGTGACGAATTTATCGAATTCCACGAAGGTGCCCTTGTCGAGCAGCGTCTCAATGCGTTCGCGGGCGGTCATTCGGCCGGCCTGATGTTGTTTTTCGATTTTTCGGGTTCCGCCGCCGAGTTCAGCGGCTTTGTCTTTCGCGAGGAAATCTTTTAGGATTTTATCGTTATTCATTGTTTTGGTCGTTGGTTAAAATATCGAGTTTTATCAGCGGTTGGCCCGTAGCGACCGGATCACCTTCGCAGACCAGCACTTCGCGGACGGTGCAATCGCCGACTACCTTCAGGTTGCTTTGCATTTTCATCGCTTCGAATACGATCAGGGTATCTCCGTCGGTTACCCGGTCGCCCGCGGCGACGTTTATTTTTACGATCTTGCCTGGCATTGCCGCCGTGATCGTATCGTCCTGGCGCCCGTTGTCTTTGCGGCGCGAACGGAGATATTTCTCCTGGGCGTCGACGATCCCGACATCGTACGAATTGAATCCCCGGTTCACTTTGTATCGCTTGCCGTTGTCGGAACGGACGATCTCCATGTTGTACGACTGTCCATTGAAGATGACGGAACAAACCCCGTTGTCGGCAATCACGATATCAACGTCGTACATCTGCCCGTCTACAGCGATGCGTACCTGATTCCCTTCTTTTTCGACGAGTTGCACTTCGGCGACCCGTTCTCCGATATGTATTTCCATACGTTTCGTTTTAAATTCCCATTACGCCTTTGCGTTTGCCGAATTCGCGCCAACGGTTCAGCGTGCCGGTGTCCGCCGCCGCGGGTGAACTTCCTCCGCCTTCCTGTTGCATGACCAAATAGTCGATCTGTGCGGCGATCAGCACCAGGTCTTCGACCAGTCTGTCATCCGCTCCGGCCGGGAAAGGTTCCCGTAAGTAGCGGTGTATGATCTTTTCGTTTTTTTCGAGAAACGCCGTGTCGTAGCCGCCCCGGACGAAGTCGGGCGTATGCATGATGGCGTTCAGGTAAGAGATGTTGGTTTTGATGCCTGTAACTTTGTATTCGTCCAGTGCCGCGCGCATACGCTGGACGGCGTATTCGCGCGTAGTCGCCCGGACGATCAGTTTGGAGATCATCGGATCGTAGTAGACAGGAATTTCGTAACCCTCGTAAATGTAACTGTCGATGCGGATTCCGAGCCCGTTGGGTTCGGTAACCTGTTTGACGAGTCCCGGCGAAGGCATGAAGCCGTTGTCCGCATCCTCGGCGCAAATCCTGCACTCGATGGAGTGCCCCCGCTGGACGATGTCCGTTTGTCGCAGGTGCAGCGGGCGGCCCGAGGCGATGTAGATTTGTTCTTTGACCAGGTTGAGGCCCAGCACTTCTTCAGTTACGGGATGTTCGACCTGGAGTCGGGTGTTCATTTCGAGGAAATAGAAGTTGCGGTTTTTGTCCACGAGAAATTCGATCGTTCCCGCCCCGACGTAACCGACTGCCCGGGCCGCCGCCGCCGCGGTCTTTCCCATTTCCTGTCGCAGTTCGTCGGTCAGGAACGGCGACGGACTCTCTTCCACGATTTTCTGGTGGCGGCGCTGTACCGAACACTCCCGGTCGTACAGATGGACGATATTCCCGTGCGCGTCCCCCAGTATCTGGAATTCGATGTGGTGCGGTTCCTCGATGTATTTTTCGATGTAGACTGTTTCGTCCCCGAACGACGACAGAGCTTCCGATTTAGCGGCGGCGTACGCCTCGCCGATTTCGCTTTCCGACCGGATCAGGCGCATACCCTTGCCGCCGCCGCCGGAAGCCGCTTTCAGAATGACCGGCAAGCCGATTTCTCGGCAGATCCGTTCCGCTTCAGTGGCCGATTCGAGTTGGCGCTGGATGCCGGGCACCACGGGCACGCCGGCTTCCGTCATCGACCGGCGGGCCGAGATCTTGTCGCCCATCCGTTCGATCGTCTCCGCACGCGGGCCGATGAACGTGATTCCCGCCACTTCGCATTTTCGTGCGAATCCGGCGTTTTCCGATAGGAAACCGTATCCCGGATGGACGGCGTCCGCACCGCATTTCAGAGCTGTTTCGATGATTTTATCGACGTCGAGGTAACTTTCTTTCGACGGAGCCGGGCCGATGGGATACGCTTCGTCGGCCAGCATGACGTGTTTCGACATGCGGTCGGCTTCGGAGAAAAGAGCTACCGAACGGATTCCCATTTCGCGACAGGAACGGATGATTCTGACGGCGATTTCTCCTCGGTTGGCTATAACGATTTTTTCGATCATTCGCTATATGATTTAGGTTTTACAATAGGAGCATACCGGGGATTGATCCCTGTCGAGTAGAAGGTCTCCCTGAGTATGCGAAGGCAGTCGTTGCATAGGCAATCGTCGTAATTATCCGCTATGAACCGACGCTGGGCGTCATCCAGAGCCACGCCCGCGCAGAGGCAATCCATAACAGCATCGAGGGAACATGCAAAACGTGTTCCGCAACGAGGACAAACTTTTTCCATCGTTATCACACACCGCAAACGGTCTGCATTCAGCAGAACGATCCGGATTAAAAAAAATGATTAAACTTTCCACGTTTTAACATCCAACCCTCGGGACGGTAAAACATCACCTGAACCGGCAGGTCTTCTGACTGACTCCCGTCCTGATGCCTTCCCGACGTTATCGTTTGCCGCCAGTGGCCATTCAGATCGTTTCAGGACGTTGTTCGGAGTTTCACAGCAGCGGGACTGTCCGGGATTCGCACCCGGTTCCCTTTTATCGCCTTTCTCTGAGTGCAAAAAGGCGAACCGATTCGCCGTCAAAGTTAAAACATTTATTTCATTACTTCCAACTGTTTCGTTGTAATTTCGTTCTTTTTATTTTGTAAATATTTTGTATTTAGTTGTTTGTGTGTTGCAGTCAACTACGGATGTCGCTGGGTAAAGACGATGAAAGAACGATTTTCCGGTTTGGGCGAGAGAGCCGTCCTGATTATAACTTACATTTCCTGAGAGAGAGCCTTTCGGCATTTTTCATCGATTCCGGCCGGCACGAATCCGCGCGTGAAACGTAAAATGCTTTTTCCCTGCGGATCGTATCCGGTTTGCCGGGCGGTCGTTTTCCGGAATTACTACCAGATCTGTTTCTCGTCCCGGTCGACCGTAAATATTCGATTTCCTTGTCCGGGCTGAGATACAGTAAGAGAAAGAGGGCCTTGTTCGGTATGTCGTGGAAAGTCAGTTTGATATCCCGGGCCTTTTGCCTGCCCAGCGAAATCCATCCATTCTTGTCTTTCCTGTAGAACAGCTCGTCGGTATCTCCGATTCTGATGTTGTTGTCATTCCGGCCTACTCCGGAGCCATTCGAGACTGCGCGCGCGGGGCTACAAGAAGGAAACAGCAATTAGCATTAGTCGCCGACTCGTTCCCGCATTTTTATTTTTATTGCGGAGACGAGTCCCGACGGTATTTTCACGGGTTTGTCTGCGATCTCCGCCGCCAGAGCCTGCGCCCTGTCCGGCCGGTTCGTGCTGTCGTATACGTTCACCAGTTCGTACAGCGGCATGAATCGTCCGGGGCACATTCGCGACGCCAGCAGGTAACAGGCTTCCGCCCGGCGGAAATCGCGCCGCTTTTTGTGGGCATCGGCTTTCAACATCTGCACGTCGTAGTCGTTCAGCATTTTTTCGCAGGCCGTCGCCGCTTCGAGGCTTTTGTCCGCTTCGCCCGCATCATTCAATTCCGCTGCGTAATTGTAGAGGAAATAAGCGTTTTTATCCAAAAACGGGTACAGTCGCTCGTATTCCGGCAGCGGCGGGCGATCGGACGATGCGGTTTTCTGCACGCGGTGCCATCGGTTTTCGTAATACATTTCTTTCGCTGCAAATCCCAGCAGCGCGGCGGACGACAGCGCGGCGAGGATTCCGGAAGCCCGCCGCGCGCGGAACCGTTCGCAACTTCGGCGCGACTGGGCCGTCAGGCCGCCTGCCGCGAGTGCGACGATCGACCCGGTGAACGGATACGAGAGCAGGTATGAAAAACAGCAAAGCGCCGCCGCGGCCGACAGTGCCGTCGCGAGCGTGTGCGATTCGTCGTTCGGGTTTTTCCGATAAGCCCGGATCAGGCTTGCGATCCACAGCGCCGTCAGCAGCAGGGCGACGGCTCCGAATTCTGCGGTCAACAGCAGAAACTCGTTGAACGGGTGTTTTACGTTGTCGGCCAGCGGAGCGAATCCGCTTTCGGGATTCCGTTCGAAATAACGCGCCTGCCGGAGCATGTACCCGGCTTCGAAACACCGGTATCCGTGTCCGGTCAGCGGTTTTTCGCGGATCATCTCCCAGGTGCATCGGCCGATGAGCAGCCGTCCGTCGGCCGACTCTTTTTTTATGAAATACAATCCAGCCGCGACGGAAACGGCCGTTGCTGCCAGTACGATTTTCTTCCAGGCCGTCGTGCGTCTAAGGAAGTCGCTGCGCCGCCTTACGGCGTACAGAAGACCGGTCGCTGCGACGGCCAGTATTCCGGTGCGGGAACCGGACAAGACGATCGCCCCGACGACGATTGCACAGACGACGCCGACCGCATACCGCATCCGGCGTCGGCCGGATAAGGCGAAATACAGGATGAAAGGGACGCTCAGCGCCAGCATCGAGGCGTAACCCGCCGGGTTATCGAAATTTCCGACTACCCGGAACGTTTTTCCGGCCGGCAGCAGCCCTGCGTACTGCGCGATGCCGTACAGGGCCAGGAGCAGTGCGGATGCCGCAACCGCTGCCGACAGCGGTTCGAACGACCGGTTCCGGACTACGCGGCCGGCCAGACAGTAGATCGGCAGGAACGCGGTGCACCGCATCAGGAAAGCTTCCGCGAATTGCCCGGCGGCGGCCCTGGACAGGCAGTACAGCACGAGCGCCGCCAGCAGGCAGTCCGGCAGCCCGATCCGGAACGTTTTCCCGGTTTCCGGGCGCCCCGCTCCGGTAAGAAAGAACGATAGGCCGCAGACGGATACGGCGGTATAAAGCCAGTACCATTTCGATTTCCACCCGGCATCCGTAAACAGATCGACGTAGCAAAATCCCATCCCGATCACGATGATAAAGGACAGGGTGAAGACTCCGTATTTTCGCGTCTTCGCCGGGTATTCTGAAATGCCGTGGCCGTTCATCCGGATTGCCGGTTAGATATTAATTTAAGTGTAAAACAAGCGGAGCGATTCGGCGACCGCTCCGCTCGTCCGGGTTTTTGACAAGCGCATTAATTCTCTAACGATCCGATATACTTCGATTCGTCGAATCGGCCCGCTTCCGCGTCTTCGATGATTCGTTTGCACAGATCGGACAGTTCGCGTGCTTTTTCTTCGGTTTTGAAAGGGATCGATAGCGTCCATATTTCCTGATCGACGATACAGCGGAACACCGTCGTCTCGCCGTCTCCCATCAACAAGTCCGGTTCCAATTCTTTCGCTTTGAAATCGTCGATGAATGAAACAAACTTTGCGTGTAACTTTTCAGCAAGTCGATTGCTTATGGGGATAGAAGAAGATTTGACCTTGTAAAGCTTTAATCGTTCCTCCTCTTGCAACGGCCACATCGCGTTATTATGGTCCGTTGTCAGGTTTACAATATTTTGGGGTAAAGACGATATCAGTGTAAGCGGAATGCCTACCGTAGGATATTTTTTTTCAGCTTCTTCTGCCGCCTCTTTCCAATTTGCTATGCGTTTTATCTCGAGCAAAAATGTATCCGACGAATCCCGTACGGTACGAAAACCATAAGCACCCTCAAAAGAAGGACAAACGTAAAATTCGACGTTGCCGTTGGTGTTTCCGAAAAGAAGTTTTTCGACCACGCCTTTACTTCGAACATTGTCCCGCCCTTCTATTTTCTCTTTTCCGGTAGAATCTTTTTTGATCGTTGAAACAATGTATTTGTTTTCCACTCTTTTTAGAAATTCCGTATTTTGAGCGATGCCATACGATGTTATAAGACATGAAAGAAACGCAAAATAAACTTTTTTCATTTGGTAAACATTTTAATCGTGCCGTCATGATAAATACCCTGTTGTAAGCCTGGATAGTCTTTTGAGTAATTCAAATCTCCACTGGAAGGGGTGTGCCCACTTAGTTGTGTGTGTGCTATATAACGAATCCGATTTTTCTCAATCAAATTACCATTAGCGTCTAATGCTTGGGGATAGTAATATTTGGGGTTATCTTCTACAGTATACGGTATAGATATATGAAAGGAAGAAGACGTATTAGCGTCATCCTGATAGGTAGCGATGCGACCATCTTGATATACAATAATAACTATTTCTCTATAATCACTACTTGACATCTGTGCCGAAAGATAATCCGTAAGATCCTCCATATTGGCGAATTCCTCGCTCGTTCCTCCTTTGGTCAAAGGACGGTTTATGTTTATACCCATTTCCAGTAATTTTCTGTTTACATTGGTTGATGATTTAATGCAAGCACGAAAATAATCATACTGAATAGCTGGGGACATTGATGCGAATTGCGGGTGTTTTACAAACAATGCATTCTTTTTCGTTTCAAAATTCATCGCTTTCTTTTCGATACTGACCGAAATAGGAATGCGTATTATTCTATCTCCGTTTAGGTCTTCTTCAAATTTGAGTTTTGAGAAATCGATTTTGCCGAGTTCTGTTGCAAATGTGTTTGATGCTTCCCGATATTCGGCGCCAGCAATGATGTACTCTTCCAATTCTGGTGAATTCAATAAGGCGGGATCCAAATCGTCTTTTTCAGAATAATCGTAATCTTGTTTTTGACACCCTGGAAATGAAACGATGCCGACAGTGCAAAGAGTAGCGAACAAACCGGACAATGCCGTCTTTACGAGTAAATGTTTTTTCATAACGATAAGTTTTAGGAAATAGTTAATTGATACAAAATTGCAATCGTTATGATCGAATAATTTCAAATATAAAAAAACTTTTAACTAAAATAATGCCGTCTTGTTTTTTATGGCTTGAAATTGAAATCTTAGCTATTTCATTAAATGAAAAAACGGGGGCTCCGTCTTTTGCAATATGCCTGCGATCCTGGCAGCTTCTTAGATTGTCTTAGTTGCAGTCCTCCTGCCCGTAGTCTTCCAGCCGTCCGATATACTTCGATTCGTCGAATCGGCCCGCTTCCGCGTCTTCGACGATTCGTTTGCACAGGTCGGACAGTTCTCCGATTTCCCCCTGAGGGTTACGGTAGGCTAGTGTCCACAATTCGTCTCCGACGATACATCGGAAAATGATTTTATCGGGATCGAAAATCATGCCCGGAACTTTCTTTTCCATGTCCAAAACCTGTATGGCCGATGTGATCCTTGCATGTAATGTTTCTGCAAAAGCGGCGGAAACCGGAACGGTAAGCGTTTTGACCTTGTAGAGTTTGAGGCTCTCTTTTTCCCGTTCGATTAGTTTTATACGTGTTGCCTCCGCCATTCTGTGCTTTTCTTCTTCGGACATGCCCAGTGCTTTTTCGATGCTCATCGATCCGAGAGGGAATTTTTCGTCGATCTGGGATTCTGCTTCTTTGTAATTTGCAATGTATTTTATTTCAATTTTATACGAAGCATTCTGCCCGGTTTTCACGATGCGTAAACCATAAGCTCCTGCGAAAGGCGGGATCATTAGGTATTCCACTTGGGCGTTGAGGTCGCCGAAAAATAATTTTTCGAGGTATTGCTTGCCGGCGAGATTATACTCTTTTTTTGTTTTGTCGTCCGTCCGGATGAAGTTTTGTTCGATCGTTTTGGTGAAAACGACAGCTTCTACGGGCTTGGTTTGTTTAAGCTGTTGGGCAAACAATCCGGACAAGCCCAGGCAGGGAAAGACAATGGCTGTCAAAAATTTTTTCAACATGGAATTTTATTTACAGTAAAAAAGTCGCCAAATGTACCGTTATAATAAGTAGCCTGCTTCAGACCTTGTAAATCGTTGTTGGGATTTTTAAAATCATCTTTACTAGGCGTACTGCTGTTTTGGTGGGTATGTGCGACGAAATCAATTTC
Organism: Candidatus Alistipes pullistercoris; assembly: GCF_027665465.1. Taxonomy (NCBI): domain Bacteria; kingdom Pseudomonadati; phylum Bacteroidota; class Bacteroidia; order Bacteroidales; family Rikenellaceae; genus Alistipes; species Candidatus Alistipes pullistercoris. The sequence goes on from NZ_JAQDED010000004.1 coordinate 288,957, forward strand.
TTTGTTGTCGTAATAGTATGCGGAATAATCATCTGTATAACCCAGGCTAGGAATAACGGATTGAGTGGGTGTGAAAGAATCGTCATGAACTATGGTTGCCGAACCATCTTTAAATACGATTATTATTGCCTCATTGTAATCGGGATTTTCCATCCAATCTGCAAGATAAGACATATATCCGTCTGAATCATTAAAACTTTCTGTCCAACTTCCTTTTGTCGTTGGTTGACTGATATTGATTCCCAATTCAAGAAGTTTTCGATTTACGTATGTTGAATTTTTGAAACAGTTTTGAAAATATTCATATTTTTCTTTTTTTGTTAGAGATGCAAATTGAGGGTATTTTGCCAGTAACGATTGTTTTTTATTGTTCAATAATTGGCTTTTATTCTTGAAATTAAGAATGAATGGTAGTTGCATTACTTTGATGCCGTTGGATTTTTCAATAAATTTCATTTCCGAAAAATTGACTTTACTAATTGTTGCTTGCAAAGTATTCATCGTGTGTTGATATTCCACACCGGCAATAACAAATTCAGCTAATTCCGTCGAATTCAATAAGACAGGATCCAAATAATCTTCCTCTTCGATATAATCTTGTTTCTGACAACTTTGAGATAAAACCATGCAGGCTGCACAAAAGATGACAAATGATCTGGACAACATTGTCTTTACGAGTAAATGTTTTTTCATAACGATAAGTTTTAGGAAATAGTTAATGAAATACGAAATCGCAATCGTTATGATCGAATAATTTCAAATATAAAAAAACTTTAACGTAAAACAATGCCGTCTTGTTTTTTATGGCTTGAAATTGAAATCTTAGCTATTTCATTAAATGAAAAAACGGGGGCTCCGTCTTTTGCAATATGCCTGCGATCCTGGCAGCTCCTTATATTGTCTTAGTTGCAGTCCTCTTGCCCGTATTCCAACGATCCGATATACTTCGACTCGTCGAATCGGCCCGCTTCCGCGTCTTCGACGATTTGTTTGCACAGATCGGACAGTTCGCGTGCTTTTTCTTCGGTTTTGAAAGGGATCGATAGCGTCCATATTTCCTGATCGACGATACAGCGGAACACCGTCGTCTCGCCGTCTCCCATCAACAAGTTCGGTTCCAATTCTTTCGCTTTGAAATCGTCGATGAATGAAACAAACTTTGCGTATAGTTTTTCCGCAAATAAATCTGAAATCGGAATAATGAAAGTATGTACCTGGTAGCGTTTCAAAGACTCTTTTTCCCGTTTTTCATTACGGATTCTGCTTTTCAGTATTGATAATTCCCTTTCTTCTTCCGACATTTTTTCTCTTTCGGCAATCTTGGCGTTCAGTTCTTGGATTGTATACCCTTTTACGGGGAATGCTTTCTGCATTTGCTTTTCAACCTCTTTCCAGTTTATAATACGTTTCACCTCGAGTGAGGATGACGTTTCGGACGAATCTTTTATGACGCGAATGCCGTATGCGCCTTCGAAAGAAGGTTCGACGACAAATTCGACTTTAGCATTGGTGTTTCCGAAAAGAACCTTTTCGAGTGGGCTTTTACTTTCAATATTATCCACACCTTCTACAGAGGTAGCGTGTAGTACAGAGGCATCGTGCTGCCGGGTCGTGTCGATTTTGAACAGGGTTCTTCTGATGCTGTATTTGTTCTCAATTATTTTTCTGAAATGTTGAGCGGAAGCAAACAATACAATAAAACATAGCGATACGGTGAAAGCGGTTTTTTTCATGATCCCCATTTTATAAATCAATAAACAGAAAACTAATCATAAACTAATCCATATTTGTCAAATTGGCGAAAAGCTCCGTCATGATAAATGCGCATGTCCAATCCATCCCATTTACCAGCTTGCTCCATATCTAAATCGGTAGGATCGAAGCCACTTTTTTGCGTATGTGCCATATAAGCAATTTCATCACTATCGTTTTGACTGGTCTCGGGGTAATAATATTTACTGTTGCCTGTAATTGTATTTGTAACTTTTTTTAATTTCACTTGATAATAAGTAGAGGTATTTGCATCGTCTTGATAGGTAACAATACGACCGTCTTTATATACAATAATTACGATTTCTCTATAAGTGCTACTTGACATTTCCTCTGTAAGATAATTCGTAAGATCCTCCATGTTGCCAAATGCCTCGCTTGTTCCTCCTTTGGTCATCGGTTGATTGATATTTATGCCAAGTTCCAGTAACTTTTTATTAACATTCAATGAGTTTTTGATACAGTTTCGAACATAATCTTTTTTTGTATTTTTAGTTAATGCGGTGAATTGCGGATATCTTCGGAACAAGGTATCTTCTTTTTCTTTTAAGTTCCGGATTTTATCTTCTATGTCGACTGAAATGGGAAGATAAGCTATTTTCTCCCCGTTTGCACCTTTTACAAATTTCAAATTTAGAAGATCCACTTTCTTGATTTCTATCTGGAAGAGATCCATAGTATATCTATATTCGGCGCTGGCAATGATGTATTCTTCCAGTTCCGGCGCATTCAATAAGGCGGGATCCAAATCGTCTTTTTCAGAATAATCGTAATCTTGTTTTTGAC
>NZ_JAQDED010000005.1:0-152039 GCF_027665465.1 Candidatus Alistipes pullistercoris
AGAACGAATTACAGGGACACATATAGAAATTGGCAATGCATGTGTTCCATAGAAGAAAAGCAAGTTTTTCGTGTTCCTCTGCAATGGTAATCATTTTCATAAAGCCATAACCGTACAGGCAGGCAAATGCCTACCTACTTATTTAATTTAGTTTACTTTACTTTACTTTAGCATATATAGAGGCTAACGTACTAAATTAAATTGTTTTTCGTGTTATCACGGCATTTTGCTAACATGGAAAGCATGAATGTTTTAGTCTCTGCCGCTTGTTTGACACTTCAAACCTTTTTATTCCCCCTTTTCGCTTTAATACTATTATGTCAATCGTAGCACCGGTTGGCATATTTGTTTTCCTCTTCGCTATTCGCTTTGTATTGGATAAGCCCTTTGCCTCTGTTTGCAGATTACATGGCAGTTCTCTCGACGACGAATGTCGGTCGGGGTCACTCCCTTAGTTCCGTGGCAGACGGGCAAGCCCGAACAAAAATAGCTTTGGCAAATGACTAATACCTGCAACGATGCGAATTGCCGATAAGTGTCCAATCGTAACTATACAAATTGACGTATTGCGACAACAGCTAAAAACGAGTTTCGATCTAAATCCTCGTGCTCCTAATAATTTTATTACTAATAATATTGTTAGTAATAAATATATTACTTATTTTTGTGCGGAACAACAATTAAAGATTATGGAGAACAAACCTTATTATATTCGGCATTGCGACATCGGGCGATAACTTTACCGACCGTGAGAAAGAAACGGAGCGTTTATTGCTAAATTTCCGGCACGGTGTGAATACGGTGCTGATTTCGCCCCGTCGCTGGGGTAAAACATCTTTGGTGCAAAAAGCTTGTCGTCTGGCACAGTCCGACAAACTGAAAATCGTTTATCTCGATATTTTCTCATGCCGTAGCGACCGGGATTTTTACGATGCCTTTGCTTCCGCCGTTCTCAAACAAACATCCTCGAAGGTGGACGAATGGCTGGAGAATATCAAACTGTTTCTTTCCCGTATCAGCCCCAAAATCTCGATGGGTGCAGATCCGATGACAGATTTTTCCATATCGCTCGAAATAGATCCCAAGAGCAACGATAGTGATGAAATCCTGCAGCTCCCCGAAAAGATAGCGCAGAAGAAAGGTTGCAATATCGTCGTCTGCATCGACGAGTTCCAACAGATAGCCGAGTTCAAGGATTCCAAGACATTCCAGAAACGGCTGCGTTCCGTATGGCAGTTGCAAAAATCGGTGTCTTATTGTCTGTTCGGCAGCAAAAAACATTTGATGAACGAACTGTTCGAGAAAAAGAGCCTGCCGTTTTACAAGTTCGGCGATGCCATTTATTTACAGAAAATAGGAACGACGGATTGGATCGACTACATCTGCGGACGTTTCGAGGCTACGGGCAAACAGATCTCGAAAGAGCTGGCCGAAAAGATTTGTCAAAGGGTAGACAATCACTCTTCGTATGTGCAGCAGTTGGCATGGCTGGTATGGGTTCATACGGACAAAATCGCTACGGAACGGGATTTCGAGGAAGCGTATCAGGATATTATCGACCAGAACACGCCGCTGTTCGAGAAGCAGACCGAGAGCCTTACGACCTATCAGATGAATTTCCTGCGAGCCATTTTAGACGGGGTTCATAGTGAATTTACCACACAGGAGGTACTACGTAAATACCAACTCGGCTCGTCGGCCAATGTCAGCATCGTAAAACGGGCGTTGGTAAAAAAAGAGCTTATCGAGATCGAAAAACGTCAAGTTATCATTCCCGATCCTGTAATGACGGTATGGTTAAAACGGGAACTTGGGGCATAAGCTTTTTTTTCGGATGAATCAGCTTGCTTGTGTGGGAAAACGTTGGTTCTGTCCTGTGGCACGCACGGCAGCCGATGTCTGAATGCGTCCGGGGAGCAAGTATAGGTTTTGTGGGACACAAAACCGCCGATAGTGTCGGAGAACTTCCGGACACCGTAGTTTTTATACTCTATATAATATATGACTATAATACAAGTCATTGTGCCAGCAATTGCTCTTGCAGCCATCTATTGAGTAAATCGGCCAATTCGTCATTATTCAGATCTTGCATCAGAAAATGCGTATTGCCATGTATACCGATTTTGGGTAATTCCACCAACGTTGCATTGCCTCCGTGTCGATTGATCGTTTCCACGAACTTGCGGGCCATTTGGAGCCGCACGCGCCAGTTCTCATCGCCGAGATTCTCGGACGGCGTTTCGGGAATATAGTCGCCGAAATAGAGGACGACAGGGATTTCCGTGAGCCGCTCGAACTGTTCCGTCGGAACTGGCGTTCCGGCTACGCCTCCCGTCAGCCCGTCGATACGTTCCGGGACTTCTCTTTCGGGGAACACGAATCCGCCCGGCTCATACGAAACGACCGCCTTGACCTGTGGATTTTGCATGGCAGACATCCAGCCGGGAAAACCGCCCGCCGAGTGGGTGACGAGAATATGGTCGCCGATACGGTCAGCCAATGCACCGAGGGCAGGTACATCCTCTTTGTGGTCGCTCAAATCGGGCGTCATTTCACGGAAAAATTGAGAAAGCGACACGGAATCTTTCGGGAATTGCACGCCCTCGTTATAATTCGGCCAAATGCCGATGCGCCAAATATCGAACCAGAACATCTCGTCGGTGACGGGCTTTACCGTCGTTGTTGCGGATGTGCGTCCGGCACGCCCCCTGCCCGGAAGATCCGCCACATAGCTGCTCCAGCCACGGCGTAGCATCAACGTAGCAAAGCCTTCCCGTCCGTCGGGGGTCATCTGCCAGCAAACGCCTGAGCCTCCGTAGCCGTGCACATAGACCAACGGCAGCTTTTTCGCATCAGCGGGTATCTGGAAATCCACGAAGGCATGATCGGCGCGATAACTCTGGCCGGTTTCTTCCTGCTCCACCCAACCGACGAATTTACGGTTGTCGTATGCTCCCGGCCGCTGTGTGGTTGTACCTCCTACCGAGAAGTGACCTTGTTTGACTATTGCAACAGGTTCTTGCGCTCCGGCTATTGCTGTAACTGACAGCAACAATACCGATAAAATTATCTTCTTCATTTCTTTTCCGTTATTTGATTCAACACTTTGCGAAGCGGTTCCGAATAGTTCTTACCGAGATTCATTTCAACGATGTTCAGCAATGCCGAGAGTTGTTCGGGCGTAATACCGAGATGCAGGCAAATAGACATGTGGCCGACAGCCATCGGTTCCACGCCGCTCACTCCTGCAAGGATGGACACCGTAGCGAGTTCACGTTCCCGGCAGGTCAGCAAGTCTCGCTCGAAAAGATCGGTAAACAAATGTTCTTTTAGAAAACGCTCGATAGTAGGGGCGAATATGGCATATCCGGCTTTCGGGGCATCGGCCGGCGTACCCGATATTTCGGCAAGCACGTCGCGTCCCCGCTCGTAGCGATTTCTGTCGTCCTTGACTGCGGATGCTTCCCGACCGACCGGGTCGTTTATTCCGGCCGCTTTCCGTTCGTCCACTACCTGCATAAAAGTCTGAATCGCCCGCAGGCTGCGCGGAAACCCGCAATAGGCGTAGGCGTGAATCAACACTTCGTTTATTTCGTTAATGGTCATACCGGTTTCCAATGCCTGCGTAAGAGCCGGCTTCAGGTGTTCCAAATCGCCTTTACCCGTATAAGATGCCACTGCGACGATGGCTTGCTCATGGACGGTCAGCACCTCGTTCGCTTCGGCATAGCGGCTTTCCGCTTCAGTCGTGGCCTTACGGTACTCTTCGTCACTTACCGGTTCGAGCCATGCCGCCGCGTTGGTTTGAGGATTGGCGGTAATGGCTATATGGGCGAACCAACTGTCCGGTGCGGCCCCATGCCAATGCTCGACATCCGGCGCTATTTCCACGATGTCGCCCGGAAACAACCGACGGGCGGGCTCTCCTTTTTCCTGATAGTAACCGATGCCTGCGGTGGCTATCAACAACTGGCCGGCTTTGTGCGAGTGCCAACTGTTGCGGCAACCAGGTTCGAAGGTTACATTTGCCATCGGGACGTTCAATTCTTCCTTTTCGGTCAAAGGTGCAAGCCATACTTCGCCCGTAAAATTGGGGTTCGGGGATATTTTTTCGCCGAGCGAATAAGGCTGCCGGAAGGTTTCCGCAGTTTGCGCATAAATTATAACCGATGATATGGATAACATAGCTGTTAAAAATAAATTCTTAATTCTCATATCCGTTTTTTGTTTGATTATTCTCCTAATGTCCGTGTAAAGGCAAGCGTAGATAGCTGCCACTTGCCGTTCTCCATTACATATACCTCCGTAACGATAAACGGAAAGTGCACGGCGTTGCCGCCGACTACCGAGTGCAGATGAATCCGGCTGTAAACGGTAGCCGTTCCGGCCGCAAACTTCACCTGTACGTCGTGTATCTCGGTTTTCTTGTACCAGATGCCACCCGTGCGGATGGTGTTCAGCTCTTCCTGTTTGCCCCAATAGCCGCCCATGTGGACGAACTGCGAGTTTTCGTGAAACAGTTCCGCCAGCTTCTCCACGTTCTTCTCTGCCATCCATTCCCACTTACTGTTCGATAAATCAACTATCGCCTGTTCTTCGGCTGTAAATATTCTCTGATTCTCTTGCGCTTTTGCTCCGACCGTTAAGGTCAGAAACATAAATACCATAATGGCTATTGATTTCATATCTTTCCGATGTTAAGTTCCTACTACTCGCAAAAATAGCGGGAAGCCCGAAACCGGTCGATACAAAAAAATCGGAAAAAACTGCAGTTTTTTCCGATTAAGCGACACCGTCTATCCTGAATTATCTTCTCAAAGAGTTGCGTAAGGCAGGAATGCGTTTAAAGACATGTCCGATGGAAAGGACCGATGTGATAATTCCAACCCTATAATGCCATAATCCTATTCGAGAGTTCGCCCCATTAATATTAAGCAAAACAATTCCCGTAACGGATACGAATAAAAATACGATAGATAGCGCCATCGTAACTCTGCTTTTTCTGCCTATCCCGTTTTTTACAACTCCTCTATACCAACTCCAATGTGTAATTATATGGAATATTACAGTTATAAGGAACAAAAAACTTGTTAAAACGTGAAATACGGCCCAATTATGCCACACCTCGTGGGCATTCCCGTGTCCGGCAATATGTAATCCTATTCCCGAACATGCAGACAGAACGAATGTGAAAATTAGACCCCAATCTATTACAAAAATCTTTTTCATCTGTTTCCGATTCATACTATGTGACAAAGGTCGCCACTCCGATCGGATGCAGACGATAACAATTGTAAAGATCGAAGCCTAACGGCGATTTCTGATACGGGACAGGGAGACGGGGGTAATGCCGAGATAAGAGGCTATGTAATGTTGCGGAACCCGCTGAATGATATTCGGGTATTCCTTGAGCAATTCTTCATATCGTTGTTGCGGCGTATTTTTTATCCGCGACAGGAATAGTTGCTGATAGGAGTGAAACCGGTCGATGAGCTTTTCTTCATACGCTTGCCTCCACCGTGGGTCGTCTTTGATAATGGCGTAAAAATCATTCCTTTTTATCGCAGCGACTTCGGCAGGCTCAATGCTCTCTAAGTAGAAAAGGCTCGGCGTGCGCTTATATAGGCTATCAAACGAAGCGACAAAATCCCCCTCAAAAAAGAATTGGAAAGTAATGTCTTTCCCGTCGTTATAGAAAAACAGCCGCAGACAACCCTTACGGATCAAATAGAGTTTATCCGCAACTTTACCCTCTTCCAATAATATGGTTTTCGGGGGAATCGTCAACTGTTTTGCAACTGCGTAAAAATTAGACAGATAATCCGATGCCATAACTATTCCCTGTAATCCGTAGGTTTCATACCCAGATGTTGCTGCACGTAGCGGCTGAAATAGGCGGGCGACGAGAAGCCGAACATATCGGAAATCTGGACGAACGTCAATGATTTGTCGCGTAGCAGACGGGTAATGTCGAGTATCGTATAACGGTTGATCCAGTAGTTGGCGGCATACCCGCTTACCTTTTTCGACACTTCCGACAGATATTTGGATGTAACGCACAGACGGTCGGCGTAATAGGTCACTTCCCGGTGCTCGCGGTACGTTCCTTCTTCCAGCATCTTAAGGAAACGGCTCATAACGGAAGCGTTCTGCGTGGAGATGTCGCTTTCGCCATAGATGCGGGCATGGAAATCGAAAAAGTCGAGGATAGCCGCCTGCATAGCATTAATCAATACCTCGCGGTAGAACCGGTGCTCCGTATCTTTGATGCGTAGCTCCAGCAAGTCGAAATCGCGGCGACACACGATTTGTTGCTCGGGAGTAAGGTGCATGACGGGATTGAGAAAGAGCGCCAACGAACCTTTTATTCCGTAATTGCTCTGCGGCGTACACAAATTTATGAAACCGGGAGTCGCATAGATTATCTTGCACCGGAAATCGTCCGACGGTTCTATTTTCTCCAACATTTTCCGTTTACGTACGATGGATACGTCTCCGGCGTGCAGTTCAAAAGGCCGTCCGTTGAAACGATAACGGCACGTTCCTCCCAGACAGAGCAAATGAGCCAGATACTCCTTCTCGCAATCCGTCCTCACGATGCCGAGCCTGTCTGCGACGATTATATCTTTCTGATCTTCCATGCCCTATCCGTTTATCCTCAAATACAAAAATAGAAATAAATCCGAAATGAACTTGCAATCGTGCGAACCACGACTGCAAGTCCTGCTGTTTTTAACACTATCCGACGGATTATCGTATGACATTAATCGTCCGCAACCAACTTTCCACTCCGTTTGTATCCTTTCCGGTGGTTCCGAATCCTTTCAGGTGTTCGGCGGCAGGGGTCAACTCCCTGATCCGCGCCAGCGTTTCATCGCGGTAGGTGGCAGCATAGGTGCAGAACGGCACGACGGTTTTCCCGCGGAAGTCGTAGCTCTCCGCGAACGTATTGATAATCATCGGGGCCGTCCACCACCAAACGGGACAACCGATGAATACGGTATCGTATTGTTCCCAACTCTCCACTTTCGATTTGATGGCCGGGCGGGCGTCGGCTTCCTTTTCGGCTTTCGCTACCTCGGTACAAGGCTTGTATTCGGCGGGATACGGTTTTTCGGGTTCGATGCGAAACAGCGTACCGCCGGTGAGCGAAGCGATGCGTTCGGCAACGTGCTGCGTATTGCCGCCCCAACTGAAATAGGCGACAAGCGTTTTTGTCGTTCTTCCGTTCGTGGCGACGGACTGAGCATTCGTCCCTGCACAAAGCAGTAGAGCGGCAAACAGTGTCATCAATTTCGTTTTCATATCCGTTCCGATAATCCAAGGTTTTTACCGAAAAATTCCGTCAGTTTGCCCTCTGCTTGATTCACATATTCCGGTACATAGTAGGTCTTGATATGCGTCGCACCGGGGATAAGGAACAGTTCTTTGTGCTGCGTGCCGGTCGCCTTGCTGTAACATTGCTCGGTCATGTAAAACGTATCGGCGATGCTGCCGGCAATCATCAGCAAAGGTTGTTCGATCAGATACATTCCCTCGCTGGCATCGAACGCCATCAGGTCGATCAGACTGCTCTTGGTGTAACGGAACGTGGAGTTGGGATGCGCATGGCTTTGCAGGTAATATTCGTAGCCGTCGCGGTAGAGGTCGAAAGGCAATGCGGCCGCCTGTTCCGGCGTCACGCCGCTCATATCGCCGACGTATTCGATTTCGCCGCTTTCGGCTTCTTTTTGGCGGGCAGCGCAGGCATCGGCGAGTCTTTCCTGCACGCTATTTATCTGTGAGTCGAGAAACCCGTTACGGCGTACCAGTCCCGTGTTGAACATGCTGAGTGTAGCCACCGCTTTGAACCGTTTGTCGGTCTGCGCGGCTTTCAGCGTGTAGCCGCCACCGCCGCAGATGCCGAGGATACCCACCCGCTGCGGGTCTACGCCCGGATATTGCAGTAGGATGTCGGCGGCCCGGCGGATGTCCTCGATGCGGTTGGCCGGCTTGTCCGCGTTGCGCGGTTCGCCCTCGCTGGCTCCCTGATAGGCGGCGTCGAATGCCAGACAGATATAACCCTGTTCAGCCATGCGCTGGCTGTAAAGTCCTGCTACTTGTTCTTTAACGCCTCCGTTCGGATGCGCCACGACGAGGGCCGGATAACTTTTCGCCGGATCGTAGCCCGCAGGAGTATAGACGTTGGCAGCGATTTTCAGGCCGTTCAGGTCGTAGGTAATAGGATGAATATTTACTGCTCCCGCTTTATTCTCTGTAATGGCGTCGGCATACACCAAGCCGAACGGGTTGTTGTTGTGGCTCTCGAAATTCGACATATCGGCCGCAGCGAATGTTTTGTTCTCTTTCATAGTTTCCTGTGCGTTTAATGTGCCGGACAGTAGGCTCGCCATGCTCAGCACGCAGATACATACTTTTTTCATTATTCTCCTTCGGTTTTTGGTTTCTCTATAATGGGTGAACCTCCGAACACCTCGCTCATTTCGATCGTATCGAGTTCGGCGTCGATGGCCCGTACCTCTTTCGCAGACAAGCGTATATCCGTTGCGCCTATGTTCTCTTTCAGGCGACAGAGGCAACGCGTTCCGGGAATGGGAACGATCCACGAACGTTTGTTCATCATCCATGCCAGCGAGATCTGCGAGGCGGTGGCGCGGTGTTCGTCCGCCAACCGTTCGAGCAGGGCGAACAGCGGACGGTTCTTCACGAAACTTTCCCTGCGGTATTGCGGCATCGAGGCACGGTAGTCGGTTGTCGGGTCAAACGTAGTTTCGGCTGTATAACGGTTGCTCAACAATCCGTTGGCAAGCGGCGAGAATGCGACGAACCCCACGCCCAGCTCTTCGAGTACGGGAAACAACGTTTCGTGTCGGCGGACCATCATCGAGTAGCGGTTTTGTATCGCCGTTACAGGACAGACACGGTGGGCGCGGCGCAGGTATTCTTCGGTCGTTTCCGATATGCCCCAGTGCAGGATTTTTCCCTCCCGGATAAGGTCTGCCATTACTTCCGCCACCGCCTCCGGTTCGATAGCCGGGTCGATACGGTGTTGGTAATAAAGGTCGATACGGTCGGTGTGCAAACGGCGGAGAGACCCTTCGAGCGAACGACGAATGGCTGCCGGACGCGAATCGGGGATCACGGCGTGCGTGCCGCTTGCTTCGGGACGGTCGAACGATATGCCGAATTTGGTGGCGATGACAACACGGTCGCGGAACGGACGCAGGGCCTCGCCCAGCAACTCTTCGTTATCGTGCGGTCGGTCGGCCGTGCCATACGCCTCGGCGGTATCGAAGAAGGTGTAACCCATTTCCACGGCATCGGCAAGGAGTTCCATCATTTCCCGTTTGTCGGCGGGAGCGCCGTAGGCGTGGCTCATGCCCATGCAGCCCAGCCCGACGGCCGATACCCTCAGCCCGCTCAATCCTAATGTTCTGTATTCCATATTTTCTATTATTTACGAAACGGTTGCCATTTAAGATAGGTCGCCGAACGCCAGAACCATTCCAGCGGGCCGTATTTGAAATAAGTGAGCCATATTCTACTGAATACGACTTGTACTATATAAAATGCAATTCCCAAACAAAATAATTCGGTAGCATGCCAACGGCCGAATATGGAGCCGAAACCCCAAAGCGAGAATATGATGGAGCCTATAATGCCTTGCGCTTCGTAATTTGTAAGTCCCATGCGCCCGTAAGGAGTCAATAGATTCAGGCATTTTCCTATACCTTTCATATGATACAGAATAACGAATCCCATCGTTATGGCTGCCGAGAAAAGAACCATATTCACATCGTTCAACGTCATGCGGAAAAGCGCTGTCGCAGAGGGGGTAATACCTTGCATGAAAGAGGTGTGTTCTTGCGGCAGGAGTCCGTTCATTCGACCGATAATCCACGCTCCGGCAGCAAACGATACGAATAGTGAGATGTTGCGGCGAGTGTGCAGGTGTACCGTTTCGAAAAAGCGGATACGCCCGACGACGAGTCCCAAAATAAAGAGGGCAAAAGTCAGATAACCACGACCGCCCCAATTGAACTGGTAATTTAATGTCCGCATTCGACCATCCATGAGGTTGCTTTTGATGGTATTGGCAAGTGACGGAGTTTCTTGTGCGACGTCGGCCATTTGGCGCGGACGCTCGGCACGCACGCGTTCCGTTTCGGGGGCATTGGCAACTACGGTAGTTTCCCGAGGAGCCGCGATTTTATCGTAACCGAAAGATATCCAACGAGGAGCGCCTATCAGAATCAAGGATGCGACTACGACAAGTACTCTGGTCTTCAATGGATACAATAATACCAACACCAATCCGAATAGGGCATAAAACGATAGGATATCTCCCGAATAAAATGCGCTTCCGACTACGCCTATCAAAAAGAGTATTACCATACGCCAGATAAAACGCTGTCTGAAATCCACTCCTTTTCTCGCAGCACGATCCATTTGTATGAAAAAGCTCATACCGAAAAGAAATGCGAAAATATTTATAAAACGTCCCATGAGTACGTTGCGGGTCAACCAACCGATCCACTCGTCTAAAACAGGGAAAGCAGGTTCGGTTGGCGTAAATGCACCGAAATTAAAAATGCTGTAATGTTGCTGCATGTGTACCAGTACCACACCGAGTAAGGCGAATCCTCGCAGGGCATCGATTACGGTAATACGATTGTCTTTTACTGTTTGGTTCTGTCCCATAAATATAGCTAATGCGAATTTCAATTATTTGTCTTTAACCACGTTGTCCATGTTCGACATTGCAAAGTTAGAGAAGAACCTCAAACCGTAATTACAATAAATTCGGTTGGAACTACACTTATCTCGGTTTTTGTATCGTCCGATCCTGGACGATTGAATTTCAATGTAATTTACCGCAAAAAATGCAATCCAAACCGTATTTTTTATACTGGCAACATATGTGAATATGCCTACATTTACACAACTGTAAAAACAAAATAATTAGCGTATGGACACAGTAAAATTGAACAATGGCGTCGAAATGCCGCAGATGGGTTACGGCGTCTATCAGGTATCGCCCGCCGAATGCGAACGTTGCGTAAGCGATGCATTGAAAGTGGGTTACCGGATGATCGACACGGCGCAGGCATACCACAACGAAGAAGGCGTAGGAAATGCCGTCGGCAAAAGCGGTATCGACCGCAAGGAGATTTTCCTCGTGTCGAAAGTGTGGATATCGAACTACGGGTATGAAAAAGCGAAAGCTTCCATCGACGAGAGCCTGCGTAAATTGCAAACGGACTATATCGACCTGATGCTCCTGCACCAGCCGTTCTGCGACCGTTACGGGGCATATCGCGCATTAGAAGAGGCATATAAGGATGGTAAACTACGTGCCATCGGCGTTTCGAATTTCTATCCCGACCACTTTATCGACCTGGCCAGCAACGTGGAGATCGTGCCGGCGGTAAATCAAGTGGAAACGCACGTATTCGACCAACAGACCGAGCCGCAGAAAATCATGGAGGAGTTCGGTACGCGCATCATGTCGTGGGGACCGTTCGCCGAAGGTCGCAACGGTTTCTTTACGAATCCGCTGTTGGCCGGAATCGGCGGCAAATACGGCAAAAGCGTAGCTCAGGTCGCCCTGCGCTGGCTTATCCAGCGCGGCGTAATTATCATTCCCAAATCGACCCATATCGAACGGATGCGGCAGAATATCGACATCTTCGACTTCTCGCTCGCCGACGAGGATATGGCCGCCATCGCCACGCTCGATACGGGCAGGAGCCTCTTCTTCGACCACCACGACGCGGAAACGACTCGAATGTTCATGGGATGGAAATAAAATGGTACTGGCTCCGCTGCCGGTACTGATTGTAGCAACCTACGACGAACAAGGTACGCCCCGCTATAAATGTAGGAGGCGTTCAGCGCGGTTATCATCACGTAGCATTGAACCTCTCTAATCATAAGACGACCGAGAATCTGGAACTTGAAAGGGCATTCTTTAAAGGGCTACTGGTCTTCGCCACGGTCGCCACGGCGCAACAGTACCGCACGAATATCTTCGGCATACGGGCCGGTTACAGCCTGTCGGATATGACGGGCAACTACCTGGAAGGGGAAAAATCTCCGACCCGCGGTCGAGTTTCCACGTGGGAGTATCCGACCGGATCCTGCTGTCGCGCCGGTATCCGCTCTACCTGGAGACGGGGCTCTATCTCTCGAACAAAGGCGTCAAACCGGATATCGCCTACGAAGACGTTCCGGGCACCTCGCAGATACGCCCGAGGGTCGCACTGATGTACCTGCAACTGCCTGTGATGATCGCCTACCATTTCCGGCTGGGACGCGCGACGGCCCTGCAACCGTTCGTGGGCGGTTACCACTCCGTAGGCATCAGCTGCAAGCAAAAAGAGGGGTACAGCGGCCGGATCACCGGTACGGCCACGACCGATTCGGCAAAACGGAAAACAACGCGCCCACCCGGTTTCCGGGAAAACGCCCGTCGAAACACGAAAAATCCCCTCCGGATTCCGGAGGGGATTTTTACGATCGCGCGGCGGCGGCATCGAACGGCGCCTGCCGCCGCAATCTATTTGTAAACTTCCCTGCGTGCGGCTTTCAGCGTATTCTTCATCAACGAGATGATCGTCATCGGCCCGACGCCGCCGGGAACCGGCGTAATGTAACTGCATTTCGGGGCCACCTCGTCGAACTTGACGTCGCCGAGCAGCTTCCAGCCCGATTTGGTCTTGTCGCTCGGAACGCGCGTAATGCCTACGTCGACGACCACCGCCCCGTCTTTCACCATGTCTGCGGTAACGAATTCGGCCTTGCCGAGCGCCGCGATTACGATGTCGCCGCCGCGCACCACCTTTTTAAGATCCTTCGTCCGGCTGTGGCACAGCGTCACCGTACAGTCCCAGCCTTTCTGCGACAGCAGGTTGGCGATCGGACGGCCGACGATGTTGCTGCGGCCGATCACGACGCAATGCCGTCCGGCGGTTTCGATCCCGTAATATTTTAGCAATTCGAGAATCCCGTCCGGCGTGGCCGGCAGATAGGACGGCAGTCCGGAGATCATCCGCCCGGTATTGACCGGATGAAAACCGTCGACATCCTTCTTCGGATCGATCGCTTCGATCACCCGTTGTTCCGAGATATGTTTCGGCAGCGGCAACTGGACGATGAAACCGTCCACCTGCGGATCGGCGTTCAGCCGGGCGATCTCGCCGAGCAACGTCTCTTCGGACGTCTCTTCCGGCAGCCGCAGCACGGTCGAACGGAACCCCACCTCGCCGCAGCACTTCTCTTTATGTCCCACATACGTCTGGCTCGCCCCGTCGTTGCCGACCAGAATGGCCACCAGATGCGGCGTCCGGTTCCCGCCGGCGACCCAAGCCGCCACTTCGGCCGCGATCTCCCGGCGCAGGCTGGCCGCCACCTCTTTTCCGTCTATTATCTGCATCGTATACGTGTTTAGTCGTTATCGTTTCATCCGTCCGGCCATCTTGGCCATTTGCGGCATACCGCCGGCTACGGTCTTCATCATTTTGCGCGTATCGTCGAACTGTTTGAGCAGGCGGTTCACCTCCTGCACGGTCGTCCCGCTGCCCGCCGCGATCCGCTGCTTGCGACTGCCGTTGATCAACGCGGGATTCTCGCGCTCCTTCGGCGTCATCGAATGAATAATCGCCTCGGTCTGCTTGAACACGTCGTCGTTGATCTCGACGTTTTTCAGCGCCTTGCCGACGCCGGGAATCATCGACGCCAGATCCTTCAGGTTGCCCATTTTCTTGATCTGCGTGATCTGCGTCAGGAAGTCGTTGAAATTGAACTGATCCTTGACCAGCTTTTTCTTCAGCCTGCGGGCTTCCTCCTCGTCGTACTGCTCCTGTGCCCGTTCGACCAGCGACACGATGTCGCCCATGCCGAGAATACGGTCGGCCATACGTTCCGGATGAAACACCTGCAACGCGTCCATCTTTTCGCCCGAACTGATGAATTTCAGCGGTTTGTTGACCACCGCACGGATCGAAATCGCCGCGCCGCCGCGGGTATCGCCGTCGAGTTTAGTAAGCACTACGCCGTCGAAATCGAGCCGGTCATTGAACTCCCTGGCGGTATTCACCGCATCCTGACCGGTCATCGCATCGACTACGAACAGGATTTCGCTCGGCGAAACGGCCTTTTTGATCGCAGCGATCTCCTGCATCATCTGTTCGTCGACCGCCAGACGCCCCGCCGTATCGACGATTACCGTATTGATGTGATTGGCCCGCGCGTATTTAACGGCATTTTCGGCGATCTGCACCGGATTCTTGCTACCCTCTTCGGTATAAACCTCCACGCCGACCTGATCCCCTAGTATCTTCAACTGGTCGATGGCGGCCGGACGGTAAACGTCGCCCGCCACCAGCAGTACCTGGCGGCCTTTCTTGCTCTTGATCAGGTTGGCCAACTTGCCGGAAAAGGTCGTCTTACCCGACCCCTGCAACCCGGCGATCAGCACCACGGCCGGCGAACCTTCCAGGTGGATATCGCTCATCGTCCCGCCCATCAGTTCGGCCAATTCGTCGCGGACGATCTTCGTCATCATCTGTCCGGGCTTGACCGCCGTCAGTACATTCTGTCCCAGCGCCTTGGCTTTCACTTCGTCGGTGAACGTCTTAGCCACTTTATAGTTGACGTCGGCGTCGATCAGCGCGCGCCGGATCTCTTTCAGGCTCTCGGCGACGTTGATTTCGGTGATGCGTCCCTCTCCTTTCAGGATCTTAAACGACCGTTCGAGTTTATCGGTAAGATTTTCAAACATATTTCGAAGATTTTTTCAGATTCAGCACAAGTCGGAAACGGGCTTCCGCCTCCAGCCTACAAAAATACGATATAATTTTTAAAAAACAGACAATCCGCGCCAAACACCGCCGCAATTATCCGTCCGACGGCAGCGTCCCCTGCAAACGGATCGGCAAACAACCGGTTCCGTCGTTTTCCAAGCCGTTCCCCCGGAAACACTCCGCCTCACTCTATTTTAAAAACTTTTTAAACAACCGGATACTGCGGTACGGAGCGTACCGCAACGGAATATCGATCCACCGGGGCGAACGCACGACGGCCCGCAGGTTGCTGAACAGTTCGAACGAGAACCGTCCGTGATACTTTCCTATGCCGCTGCGCCCGACACCGCCGAACGGCAGCCGGCCGTTGGCCAGTTGCACGACCGTATCGTTGACGCAGGCCCCGCCCGACGAAGTGGAGCGCAGCACCCGGTCGGCTTCCCGACGTCCGCCGAAATAATAGAGCGCCAGCGGTTTGTCGCGCTCGTTCACGTAGCGGATCACCGTTTCGATATCGTGAAACCCTTTGACCGGCAGCAGCGGCCCGAAAATCTCCTGTCGCATGACCGGACTGTCGTCGTCCGGCTCGTCGATCAGTGTCGGGGCCACGTAACGCTGCTGCGGATCGCAAGTTCCGCCGAAAAGGATCTTTCCCGAACCATGCATCATCCGCTGCAGCCGTTCGGCAGCCTGCACCGAAACGATCCGCGGATAATCGTCGCTGAGGCGCGGATCGTCGCCGAAAAAACGACGGACGGCCCGCTCCATCTCGACGCACAATTGTCGCTTACGGTCGGCGTGTACGAACAGGTAATCGGGAGCCACGCAGGTCTGTCCGGCATTCAGCAATTTTCCCCAAACGATCCGTCGGGCGGCCAGCGGGATATCCGCATCCCGTCCGACGATGCAAGGGCTTTTTCCGCCAAGCTCCAGCGTCAGCGGCGTCAGATGTTCGGCCGCGGCCCGCATCACCGTCTGTCCGAACGCCGATCCGCCCGTAAAAAAAATAGAATCGAAACGCTGTTTCAGCACCTCTTCGACGACCTCGGGCCCTCCCTCCAGAAACGACACGTAACCGGGCGGAAAAACCTCGCCGATCAGTCGTTTCAGCAGCGCCTCGGTATGCGGAACCAGCGGCGAGGACTTCAGCACGGCGCAGTTGCCGGCCGACAAGGCGCCGACCAGCGGATTCAGCAGCAACTGCACCGGGTAGTTCCACGGCGCGACGATCAGCACCACGCCCAGCGGCTCGGGCACGATGCGGCTTCCGGACGGCAAGATCGTCAGCGGCGACGGCACGCGTCTCCCGGCCGTCCAGCGCTTCAGGCGGCGAAGATGGCGGGCGATCTCCTGCAGTACGATTCCGATCTCGGTCAGGTAACTTTCCGACGCCGACTTATGCAGATCCAACCGCAACGCCTCGCACAAAGCGTCCGTATGATCCCGTAGCGCTTTCCGCAACCGGCGCAGCGCCTCCGCCCGGAACCGGACGTCGCGCGTACGACCCTCGGCGAAATAACGGCGATGCCCGCGGAGGAGCGATTCCATATCTTCCGACATATCTTCAGGTTATTTTATTACGGGCGAAGTTAACATTTTCCGCGGAACGGAGCGCCGCTCCCCCGAAAACCGTCCCGAAAGGAAAATGTCATATCTTGGCTCCACGTCGGACATTTAGGACATCAATCCTGCGAATCAGGACACTATATCACGCCATTTTTGCCGATTTTTGTAGAAAAGATAGGATGTATTCACAACTAATCTTGTTGCCAAATGGCTGAAATGAGCAAAAAAAACATTGGGACGCACGCCGGAATGGTGTGGGGCCTGTTGTGCGACGGAAGGAAATGGAATTACGACGAACTGCGCGACAAACTGCGGCTCCGCGACCGCGATCTGAACGCCGCGCTGGGCTGGCTGGCCCGCGAGGATAAGATCGAATTCGAACACGAAGGCGGTAGTACGCAGGTCTATCTGAAGGAAGCCGTCGGAACCAACAATTTCTTTTTTTAACCCCCGACGGACACAACCGTTTGTTCCGGACTGCGTCGGATGGGAACCTTCCCCGTTCAGCGCAGTTTGTTTTTCTCGAAATGCGGGGCCACCCGCAGTTTGAAATAGAGCGCCGAGACGACGGTCAGGCAGGCGCCGAACAGATAGGCTTTGTCGAACGACCCGATCTGAGCGATATACCCGCCCAGCAACAGTCCGGCGCCGATACCGACGTCCCACGACGTCAGGTAAGTCGAAGTAGCGGTTCCGCGCTGGCCGTTCGGCGCCAGGTTGACGAACAGCGTATTGAACGCCGGAAACATCGTCCCGAAACCGACGCCGAGAAACAGCGCCACAGCGAAAAACAGGTATTTGCACAACACGGGATTCCACACCGCGATCGCAGCGCAGGAGGAGAGCACGAAGAAGCAGACGCAAACCAGATACATTCCCAAAGCGATCACCTGCGTCACGCGCCCTTTATCGACCTGGCGTCCCGAAAAGATCCTCGAAATCGCCATCCCCACGGCCATCAGCGTAAAGAAGATCCCGACTTTCGACGTAATCCCGATCTCCGCGGCATACATCGCCACGTACGTCGTGGTCATTCCGTAGGGGATCGAAAGCAACAGCAAATCCAGACCGGCCGGTAGCCCTTTGAGCAGGATAAACCGGTCGAGCGAAACCGGTTCGCGTTTGACCGGTTCTTTGGCCGGAGTCCGCACCAGGCAAGCCATCGCGAATCCCAACGCGCAGGATGCGAGCGAACAGAGGAAAATCGTCTCGAACGAGCAGGACTCGTGCATGAACAACCCGACCATCGGCCCCACCGACATCGCGATGTTGTTGGCCAGACCGTAATAGCCGATCCCCTCGCCGCGGCGCGACGAGGGCATGATATCGATTACCACGGTATTCCCGGACACCGTAACCGCCCCGAACGCAAAGCCGTGCACCACGCGGAAAATCATGAAAAGCGTCAGGGTTCCGGCTACCAGGTAGCCCGCGAAAATAGCGGTAAACACAAAATAGGCCAGTAGATAAAGCGGTTTGCGGGCAAACGTATCGAGCAAATAACCCGAGAACGGCCGGATCGAAAGCGCAGCGATCACATAACAGGAGAGCGCAACGCCCACCGTAGCGCGCCCGGCCCCGAACACTTCGGTCAGGTAGAACGGCATCACCGGCATCAGCAGGTAAAAGCCGAAAAACAGCAGGAAATTAGCCAGCAGGATGCAGCAGTAACTCGGCGTGACGAGGCGGTCTCTATTCATAGATCGATGGATTTGAAACTGCGCAAAGGTAGCGATGTTTTCCGAATTCCCGCACGCCGAGAAACCGACGCATTCGCCGCGAAACGGAATACGGACCGAGCCGTCCGTTTCGCGGCGACCGAAACGGCAAAATACCGCCTTGCAAAATAAACACGTCATTTTCAAACGGTTATTCCGCCTCCGTTTTCAATCGGGAAAACAAACGACAAGACATTAATAATCAATGTGTTATCAAATATTCACAACATTAAATCAAAATGCTACATCGAAAGGATCTTAAAATTATTTAAGAAAATGAAATAACCGTTATATTTGCATTCAAGTTTTAGGTTCATTTAGATAAGTAGTTTTTAGGTTAGTAGGGAAGAAAAACGGTAGACGGATCCATTCCGCCGGCTGTTTTTCTTTTTTTATACCCGTTACAAACCGTTCCGGCCGAAAAAAACGGAATCGGAAACCGAACATTAAACAACTGATAAAATGGATATTAACACAACAGAAGAAAAGCGAAATGCAAATATTATTAAAAAAATTTAATAAAAATTTGGAAAAGCGGCCGATTTATCTTTATCTTTGCAGTGAAGTTTTAGGTTAGTAGTTTTAGGTTAGTAGGAGAGAAAAGCGGTAGAGGAGATCATTCTCCCTGCTGTCTTTTCTTTATTTTTTTGCAGCCGGTTCCATTTTCATACCGCACGACGCCACGCAACCAGCTCAAATACGGTCGGTCCGCCACGCGAACGCCTCCGCCCGCGGCAAAACGCCCCCCTTATGTAAAAAAAGATTATTTTTCGCCGGCCGACGCGCCGACTTTGTAGAGGTTTTTACGCCGGATACTAAGGCTGACCCAGTCGTTGAAATTGAAATAGCGGATAATCCACTTCGGATAAGGATTCCAGGCGACTTTCTCCACCGGCAGCGCAGTGTGCTCGGGCAGGCGCTCGTCGCCGGACAAGATAAACACGTCGGGGCAGGTTCTGCGCAATCGCCGGGCCTCGCGTTCCAGTTCCGATATGGAACCGGCCAAGCGAAGCTCCATATTGCGCGGCATGTAAAAACGGGCAGTGACCACGCGGGGGCCGATCATGAATTCGCCGTAGCTGTAATAAGTGGGTTCATCCTTCACGTTCAGCACGCACACCCGCTCTTTGCCGCGGCAGTAGTCGTCCATCATCCGGTAGAAAAAGATATCCGTATTTTTGATCGGAATGACATTATAAACGATCAGCGCGAAGTTCAGAACGACGGCGAGCACGCCGACTAACCGGACGATCCGGTTTCGCAGCAACCGCTGCGGCAGGTCGCGCGCCAGCAAAACGGCGAAAAAGGGAATAAACGGCAGCACGGGGAACAAAAAGCGGAGCTCCTTGTGGCCGACCAACTGGTGCGCCAGCAGGAAAGGCACCATCGTCCAGGTGATGACGTGTTTGGGATTCCGAACGAAAAACCAGCACGTCGCCGCAAGAATCGCCAGGCCGTAAACGACGAATCCCTTGCTGACCGTATCGCTCAGGTAGAAATACCACGGTTTGATGCCGAACTTATCGATGTGGGAATTCAGGATATTTTCTCTCAGGTAATTGACCGGCGAGCAGGTCCAGGTCCCGTACAGCCAGTAATCGACCAGCACGCCGACGCCCAGCATCGCGGCTCCTCCCAAAGCCAGGCCGGCGAGCAGTCGCCAGCGCCGGGCGAACACCAGCAGCCAGAGCCCGAATCCGAACAACGCGAATCCCACTTGGTAGCGCGAAATAAAGGCCGCGCCCGCCAACAATCCCATCCCTGCGCCCCACACGAAAGGGCGCTTCCGCTCCCGCTGCCCGTATGACAAATAGACCGAGACCAGCAACAACAGCAGATTCCCCGAGAACGTTTCGGAACTGAACCGCACATGGAGATACACCATGAACCACAGGAAAAAACTCAGCAACAACAGCCACTTCTCCTCGCTCGGTCCGGATAGCGTCCCGCGAACGACGCGGTAAAATGCGAGTACGGACACGATGGACAGCGCCCCGCTCAATACGTGCAGCAGCGAGAACAACAGGTACGGAGAATAGATTCCTCCGGCATCCAACAGCCATCCGAGTCCGTAGGCGATCATCGGTTGCAGTCCGGGGCGCATCATTAGGATGTATTCCCACGGCAGTTCGGCCGGAACGGGCGTTCCGAAAAGCTTCATGTGCGCGTATTCGAGAATCTGGAAATGCTCGTCCGGATGATATACCTCGTTGCTGAAAAACGCGAACAGAAGCGTAAACAGACACCCCGTCAGAATGATGTATTTCGGTGTGATTCCCCGGAAAAAAGAAGCCATATCCTCTGAAAATAAGCAAATGCGCCGTACCATAAAGGTTGCAAAGTAAATCAAAAATCCTCAAAAGGCCTTTTTTATCCATTAATTAATGCTTAAATTTGCACCGTTTTATTCAAAAGTCCCGAGTCTAACTAACTACGATAATTTATAATGACCAAACAAATCAAATTCATTCCGGCCGCCGAAGCGGTGAAAGTGATCAAAACCGGCGATCACATTCACCTGAGCAGTGTGGCCAGCGCGCCGCAGTGCCTGATCAACGCCATGTGCGACCGCGGACGCAACAAAGAATTCGAACACGTGCACGTGCACCATCTGCACACCGAAGGGCCCGCTCCCTACGCGGCTCCGGAGTTCGAAGGCATTTTCCAGCTCGACTCGTTTTTCGTAGGCGGCAACGTCCGCAAGGTGACCCAATCGGGCTACGCCGACTACATCCCGGTATTCCTCAGCGAAACCCAGAAACTGTACCGCAGCGGCACGTTGCCGTGCGACGTGGCGATGATTCAGGTATCGCCCCCGGACGCGCACGGCTACGTATCGCTGGGCACTTCGGTCGACGCCACGCTGGCCGCCGTCGAGTGCGCCCGTACGGTGATCGCCGTCATCAATAAACACGTTCCGCGCTCGTTCGGAGACGCGTTCATCCACGTTGACGACATCGACCTGTTCGTACAGGACGACAAGCCGCTCGAAGAGGCTCACTTCTCGACCCCGAACGAGACCGAAACGGCGATCGGCAAGCACTGCGCCGCGCTGATCGAGGACGGCGCCTGCCTGCAAATGGGCATCGGCGCGATCCCGAACGCCGTGCTCGCCCAACTGACCGGGCACAAAGACCTCGGTATCCACACCGAGATGTTCGCCGACGGCGTGCTGCCGCTGGTCGAAAGCGGCGTGATCAACGGACGCAACAAAGCCATCGACAAAGGCAAGATGGTCTCCACGTTCCTGATGGGTTCGCAGAAAGTATACGACTTTATAGACAACAACCCGGGCGTCGCCATGATGGACGTCGGCTATACGAACGACCCGTTCGTCATCGCCAAGAATCCGAAGGTGACGGCGATCAACTCGGCCCTGCAGGTCGATCTGACCGGCCAGATCTGCGCCGATTCGCTCGGCACGAAATTCTACTCCGGCGTAGGCGGCCAGATCGACTTCATTTACGGCGCATCGCGTTCGGAGGGGGGTAAGGCGATCCTCGCGATGCCTTCGGTAACGAACAAGGGAATCAGCAAGATCGCCCCGGAACTGACCCTCGGCGCCGGCGTGGTGACCACCCGCTCGCACGTGCATTGGTTCGTCACCGAATACGGCGCGGTCAACCTGTACGGGAAATCGCTGCAGGAGCGTGCGCGGCTGATTATCAGCGTCGCGCATCCGGATCACCGCGAAGCGCTCGACCGCGCGGCTTTCGACCGCTACGGAGCGCACCACCATTACATCAAAGCTACGACGAAAATCTGATCGTTCCCCGTTTCGATCCGCAAAAAACAGCGGAGGCTTTTATAAGCCTCCGCTGTTTTTATATCGGCGGTCCGCATCGGTACGTTCCGGCACGCCCCCGGTCAAATATCTTCGGGAACCAGTTTCCCGTCCGGCCCCCTTTTCATCGGCGGCGCGGGATCGGTAGATTCCGGCAGTTTGTCGTTCGCGACGATCGTACCCGAATACTGCATCAGGTTCCGGTTCGAAACCATATCCAGTATGGCCTGTCCGGTCTGGTCGTAAATCGTAAAGACGAACGTATAGGCCGTCCCGGTATTATCCGTAGCCGCGAACGACACTTTCCATCCGGAGTCGTTGCGCTGCGTCCGGAAGCCGGTCATCTTGTCGGTGTCGAAATTGACGACCGCATTATAGGTCATTGCCCTGCCGATCACCACCGGAATATGCACCTGCAAACGGTTTTTGAAAATCCCGATGTAATAATAAAAGTCGTTGATGATCTGCGAGCCGCCCCGCGGCCCCCACTCCATGCTCACCGGCAGAAACTGGAAATCTCCGGACGCCACCATCGAATCCAGTCGCTCCATGAAACGCTGCTGGCGCAACTGGCGTTCGGCGGCGCTGCGCTGGCGCCGGTCGGGCTGTTGCGCGGCGGCCGTCAGCGCGGCGGCGAGCATCGTAAAAAGCAACCATTTTTTCATGACGTCTTTTCGCCGAAGTTTAATAGATCTGCTGGATCGAACCGTAGTAGGTCACCGTCGGATAGAGGGTCGAAGCGATGTTCAGCACGGCCTCGCGGGTGATCGAGTAGATTTTGAACGTAAACGTATAGGTATTGTCCGAATAGAGATTCGACGAGAAAGAAATCGTCCACCCGTCCTCGTTCTGAACGGCGGTATACTTCTGGATGTCGAACGTAATGTAGTTCATGATCGTCAAATGATAAGGAGCGACCACGCCTACGATGTACGGGATATCGATGTCCACGTAGTCCTTGTACATCGCCAACGAATACATGATCGAATAGATCTGGTGCATGTTCCCGGCCGGTTCCTGCTGGAAGCTGGTCGGCATGAACTTGTAGTAACGGTTCAGGACGATCGAATCCATCTGTTTGATCTCGGTCTGATGACGCGCATCGCGCATTTGTACTCGTTCCTGGTGACGACTTTCCATCTGTTCCCGGGTCATTCCCGTTTGGGCCGAGGCCGACGTCGCCAACAACGCAGCGGCCAGAATTAAATAAACGTACTTCATAACATTAATAGATTAAAGTGACATGAATTTTGATAAATTTGCTTACCGTAGCAATTTCGGAAAGGCTCATGCCATCCCCGCAATGATACTTTCTCCGTGTAAAATCAAATTCCCTGCCTAAATATTGGAAAGCGAATAAATTAGACCGTTTAGACTACAAATATCCCGAAGTGTACGACCGAATCGCCGTTTAATCCCTATATTTGTTAGTCTCAATCCGTTTGAGGGTTTATCCGAATTTAACAGAACTTCTTATGAAAAACACTCGCTTGTTACTTACCTTCCTGATGGCTGTCGGCTGCTGGTCGGCCGGAGCGTCGCTGCCGTCGACACAGCCCGGCGAACGGCAGCTCACCGGCACCTGGAGCGCCCAATGGATCTGTGACGGAGGATCTTCTCCGTACGATTACGGCGTCTACCGCTTCCGCAAACGTCTCGACCTGCCGAAAAAACCGGAGCGGTTCGTTATCAACATCTCGGCCGATAACCGCTACCGGCTGCTGGTCAACGGACAAGAAGCGTGCTGGGGCCCGGCGCGCGGCGATCTGAACCGCTGGTACTACGAAACGGTCGACATCGCTCCGCTGCTGCGACCGGGCCAAAACGTGCTGGCCGTCACGGTATGGAACCTGGGAACCCGTAGCCCCGGAGCGCAGATCAGCCGGCAGACCGGTCTGATCGTACAGGGCAATTCGTCCGTCGAAGACGATGTCAACACCGACGGTAGCTGGCTCGTCCTGCGAGACGAATCCTTCTCGCCGCTGTTCAACTGTCCGGAAGCCGGCTACATCGGCGGCCACGACCGAATCGACGGCACGAAATACCCGTGGGGGTGGGAAACCGTCGGCTTCGACGATTCGAAATGGTATGCGGCCACCGGCTTTTCGCCCGGTAAAACCTACGGCGCGCCCGGTTACGGCGAAAGCGACTGGATTCTGACCCCGCGCGACATCCCGATGATGGAACTGACCGAACAACGCCTGACCGCCGTGCGCCGGCAACAGGGACTCGCATCGCTGCCGACGTTCATCGACGGCCGGTCGCCGCTGAAAATCCCGGCCCGCACGAAATGCACCGTGCTGCTCGACCAGGGATTCCTGACCACCGCCTACCCGGAACTGAAAGTATCCGGAGGCAAAGGCAGCAAAATCAAACTGACCTATTCCGAAGCGCTGTTCGACGAACGGGGCAAAGGAAACCGCAACGAAATCGACGGCCGCGAGTGCCGCGGATTCGCGGACGAGTTCCTGCCCGACGGAGCCGACGGACGGTTGTTCCGCCCGCTGTGGTTCAAAACCTATCGTTATATCCAACTCGACATCGAAACCGGAGCGGCGCCGCTCGTCGTCGAAGATCTGTACGGCATCTACACGGGCTATCCGTTCGAAGTGCGCGGCTCTTTCGAATCGGACGACCCTGCATTGGAGAAAATTTGGGAAACGGGCTGGCGCACCGCCCGACTCTGCGCCCACGAGACCTATTTCGACTGCCCCTATTACGAACAATTGCAGTATGCCGGCGACACGCGGATCCAGGCGCTGATCTCGCTGTACGTCTCCGGCGACGACCGGCTGGTGCGCAAGGCGATCCGGATGTACGACCTTTCGCGCTCGTACGAGGGAATCACCTGCAGCCGTTACCCGAGCCACATTCCGCAGTACATTCCGCCTTTTTCGCTCTACTGGATCGGCATGATCCACGACTATTGGATGCACCGCAGCGACGACGCTTTCGTGCGAAGCTTCCTACCCGGCATCCGCACCGTGCTGTCGTGGTTCACCGAAAAGATCGATCCGCACACGGGCCTGCTGAAGAACGGTCTTCCGCACTGGAACTTCACCGACTGGGCCACCTCGTGGGAACGAGGTATCGCGCCCGAAAGCGACTCGTCCGGTTCGGCGATCACCACGCTGCAACTGGCCGCCGCGCTGGACGACGCAGCCGACCTGATGCGCCGCTACGACCGGCCCGCCGAAGCGAAAGAGTATGCGGCGATCTCCGCCGGACTGAAGAAAAACGTTTACGAAAAGTGCTGGGACGCATCGAAAGGATTGCTGCGGGATTATATCGGCAGTCCGACTTACAGCCAGCACGTCAACATCATGGGCATCCTGACCGACGCCATTCCGCACAAAGACCAGCGCGCCGTATTCGAACGGATCGACAGCGATCCGTCGCTCACGCAAACCACGTTCTATTACAAATTCTATTTGATCCGCGCACTGAAAAAGGTCGGTCTGGCAGACCGTTATACCGAAATGCTCGGGCCGTGGCAGCAGATGATCGACATCGGCCTCACCACCTTCGCCGAGACCCCCGAACCAACCCGTTCGGACTGCCATGCCTGGAGTTCGAGCCCGAATTACGACCTGCTGGCAACGGTCTGCGGCGTAGAACCCGCTTCGCCGGGATTCGCTACGGTGCGGATCGCCCCGCATCCGGGACACCTGAAACAAATCAAAGGCGTCGTACCGCATCCGCAGGGCGACATCACGGTCGAACTGCAACGCGACGGGGATATATTATCCGGACAAGTCGCTCTGCCGGGGCAATTGACCGGCGATTTCGTCTGGAACGGCAAAACCGTCAAACTGCATCCGGGCGTCAATCCGATCCGGTTCTAACGACAAACGATATCTGCCGAAAACAAAGCAGGGAGCGGAAAATTTTCCGCTCCCTGCCTTTTATCACCTTCGAAAACAATCAGTGCTGTCCGCGCGATACGAGGTAACGGATCAGAAACCCCGGCCGGTCGGTCTGGATGATCCGCGCGTTCAGCGAATCGATCAGGTAACCGTACACCCGGTCGGGATCATCGACCGCCCGGTCGTCATAACGGCTGCCGGACATCCCGTTCCACATCGTATTGTACCAGATCAACGATTTCCCGGCCAACTGATTTTTGACCCTGAGCGGCGTCTGGCAGGTATCGCTTTTATACAACAACTCATAAGCTACCGGACGGATTTTCTCCTGAAAATCGGCAATCGCTTCTTCCGCACCCTCTTTGTTCAAATTGACGATCGGCATGTAAAAAACCCTGTCGAGGTAACGCCCGAAACTTTCGAGCACCTGATCGGCCGCCTGATCCCCTTTCATAATAATCTGGCGGGTGGTGCCGGCCTTTTCGGCCAGCGCGTAAACATCGTCGAATATCCAGTACCCTTTGTCGATATTGAGCATGATCCGGTCTCTGCTTATCTCGAAAACTTCATCGAGCGTCGGAACCCGCAGATCGGTCAGCGTACTGTCGGCGGCTTTCAGATAACAGTTCCGGATCGAATCGAGCGTCAGTTCCGAAACCTTGCCGCTGCCGTTGGTCGTCCGGTCGATCGTCGCGTCGTGCATCAGGACCAGACGGCCGTCGGCAGTCTTGCGGACATCGATTTCGACTACATCCACCTGCATATCGATCGCATTTTGAACGGCCTGAAGCGAATTTTCGACGCTGTGCCTCCAATCGCCCCGATGGGCCACCACGATTACCGACCGAGTATCCGGATCTTCCAATCTCGAAACGATGCTGTCCACCCGGGTCGGTACGGCACTTTCCCCACTCCTGGCGCACGAAAAGCCCAAGATGCAGATAAGAAAAATTCCCAAAAGTTTTTTCATAGTTTTATCCGTTTACGCCGATCAATGCTGCAGTGCGTCGGCCTTTTCCTTCATGCGCTGAGCGCGTTTGTAGCTGTCCGGATGCGTCGCAAACGCCTTCACGATCGCCGAAGCGTTGTTGCGGTTCGTCTTCGACATATCGGCCAGTTTATCGAGCGCATGGTACATCGCATACGGATCGACATTATTTTTCAGGCAGAACTCGAATCCGTACTCGTCGGCGTCGTATTCCTGCTTCTGCGAATACTGGGCCTGCGCCAGCGAGTTCGCCAACTCGGCCAATTGCGATTCGGACAGTCTGGCGGCGACGCTGCCGCTGACCGAACCGGCCGCATTCTGGGCCGCCGAACGCAGGTAAGCGTTTTTCAGCGCATCTTTCGTATCGGTGCGGGCCACGTGACCGATTTCGTGACCGATGATCGCCATCAGTTCGCTGTCGGACATCGTATCCATCAGCGCGCTATACACCCGCACGCTGCCGTCGCCGCAGGCAAACGCATTGACGTCCTTGGTCAGGTAGACCTTGAAATTCAGCTTCAGGCCGTCGACGGAGATGTTCTCGGTCAACCGCTGCAACCGCCGGTGGTAATCCGACGTATCGACCTGATTCTCCTGATCCATCTTCTCAACCGCGCTCTTACTCATTTCGGCGATGTCCGCATCGGTCAGCGTAACGGCGCTGATCAGATTGCCGCCCGCCTTGAGCAGTTTGCCCACCTTGAGCTGCGCCGAAGCCCCCGTACCGAAGAGCGTCAGCAGCAATACAAAAACAAGATTCCTTTTCATAATATCGTTGTATTTATCCTGCGCAAATGTAGAACTTTATATAGAAAAAACGGACGTTCCGTTTCATAAAAAATACCGGCGGCCCAAAATTTGCAACGAACCCTTTTATTCGGGTATTTTTTCAGACGAAATGGCAGACTCCGTGCCAGCATGTCCGACAATCGAAACCTCTTTGGCAGTCGGCAGCGGCCAAACCGCCCGTTTTGCCGCTTGGCATAAAGATTGATAAATCAAGTTCGAAAACAAAAAATTCAGCATAAAACAACTAAACGAGATAACGACTATGGGAAAGATTATTGGAATTGACTTAGGTACTACGAACTCCTGCGTTGCCGTGATGGAGGGTAACGAACCCGTGGTGATCCCCAACAGCGAGGGACGCCGCACGACACCTTCGATCGTAGCGTTCGTGGACAACAACGAACGGAAAGTGGGCGACCCCGCCAAACGGCAGGCGATCACCAACCCACAGCGTACGATCACGTCGATCAAGCGTTTCATGGGCGAGACTTACGATCAGGTCGGCAAAGACATTGAACGGGCGGCTTACAAAGTGGTCAAAGGCGACAACAACACCCCGCGCATCGATATCGACGGCAGACTCTATACCCCGCAGGAAATCTCCGCGATCGTCCTGCAGAAAATGAAAAAGACCGCCGAGGATTACCTCGGCACCGAAGTATCCGAAGCCGTCATCACTGTTCCGGCCTACTTCTCCGACTCGCAACGCCAGGCTACCAAGGAAGCGGGCGAAATCGCCGGTCTGAAAGTGCGCCGTATCATCAACGAACCGACGGCCGCAGCGCTGGCCTACGGCCTGGATAAGGCGAACAAGGATATGAAGATCGCCGTATACGACCTCGGAGGCGGCACGTTCGATATTTCGATTCTGGAACTGGGCGACGGCGTATTCGAAGTGAAATCGACCAACGGCGACACGCACCTCGGAGGCGACGACTTCGACCACGTGATTATCGACTGGATGGCCGACGAGTTCAAAAAACAGCATAACATCGACCTGCGCAAAGATCCGATGGCCCTGCAGCGTCTGAAGGAGGCCGCCGAGAAGGCGAAGATCGAACTGTCGAGCTCGACCTCGACCGAGATCAACCTGCCGTACATCATGCCGGTGGACGGGATTCCGCAGCACCTGGTAATGACCCTGACGCGCGCCAAATTCGAACAACTGGCCGACAGATTGATCCGCGCGACGATCGAGCCGTGCAAAAAAGCGATGGCCGACGCCGGACTGAGCAACAGTCAGATCGACGAAGTGATCCTGGTAGGCGGTTCGACCCGTATCCCGGCGATCCAGAAAGTGGTCGAAGAGTTCTTCGGTAAAACGCCGTCCAAAGGCGTCAACCCGGACGAAGTGGTCGCTATCGGCGCCGCCATCCAGGGTGGCGTGCTGACCGGCGAAGTGAAAGACGTGCTGCTGCTCGACGTGACCCCGCTGTCGCTGGGAATCGAAACGCTCGGCGGCGTATTCACCCGCCTGATCGACGCGAACACCACGATCCCGACGCGCAAGAGCGAAGTCTTCTCGACCGCAGCCGACAACCAGCCGTCGGTGGAGATCCACGTGTTGCAAGGCGAACGCCAGATGGCCCGCGACAACAAGACGATCGGACGGTTCCACCTGGACGGCATTCCGGCCGCACCGCGCGGAGTACCCCAGATCGAGGTGACGTTCGACATCGACGCGAACGGCATTCTGAACGTATCGGCCAAAGACAAAGGCACCGGCAAGGAACAGAAGATCCGGATCGAAGCGTCGTCCGGCCTGACCGAACAGGAGATCCAGAAGATGCGCGACGAGGCGAAAGCCAACGAGGAGAAAGATAAGGCCGAACGCGAACGCGTCGACAAGGTCAACGCCGCCGACAGCATGATTTTCTCGACCGAAAAGCAGCTCAAGGAGTACGGCGACAAGATCCCGGCTGACAAGAAGGGCGCCATCGAAGCCGCCCTCGGCAAGTTGAAAGACGCGCACAAATCGCAGGACATTGCCGCCATTGACTCGGCGACGACCGAACTGAACAACGCATGGCAGGCCGCTTCGCAGGACATCTACAACGCACAGCAGGCCGCCGGAGCATCGCAGGCGAACCCGGGCGCCGACGCAGGCGCGGATGCGGGCGCAGGCTCCGCTTCGGGCAGCGCGGGCGCCGGAGCCGGACAAACCTCGAACGACAACGTGACCGACGTGGATTTCGAAGAAGTGAAGTAAGGTCAAACAATCATCAATAACGAAGTGGAGCGTATCTCAACGAGTTACGCTCCACTTTTTTTATTCGGATTAACCGTGGGGATACTTATTTTGACGTGATTTATCTACCTGATTCATGAATTGATGTTAAAGTGATAAAAAAGATGAAACATTCCGCAGTAAAAAACATGCTTTGAAAAAAGGAAGCAAGACGACAAGCCATTGTTAATGGAGCCGAGGGGGCGTCAGTTCTTATCGGTGATTCAGGTTTACAACAAATACAATATTTCCAAGCCCACGTTATATAGATGGATTAGGCAGGGGAAGATCAAGGTGCGCGTAATCTCGGAGAGAGAATGACACTGATAGATGTCACGTAAATAAAGGCTCCTTGGGATATTCGTAAGAGCCCATTTGAAGAAGAAATGCCTCCAAACTCATTTATGACTTCAAAAACTTTCTGTTGACAGCTCCGCAAGGAGGCGATAAAAAGGGGTAACGTAGTCTCAAAATTCGGCGGCAACACATTTTGAACTACATCCCAAAAGTTTTGTGTCTAACTTTTGGGATGTAGTTTCTTTATGAAATGTATATTTGAGGATAGACTTAAAACAGTCACTCTTCACATCCTCCACCCAGTGCCTGATAGAGACTGATAAGCCCCTGTATCTCAGTGATGCGGTTGGCTACTTGTGTCAGTTGGGCGCTCAGGAGGCTTTGCTGTGCCGTCAGTACCTCCAGATAGGTCGTATTGCCGTACTGCATGGTAAGGGAAGTGCTCTTATATGCTGTCTGCAAGGATTCCACCTGTTTCTCGTACAGTGCCGACTTGTCACGCGCCGTCTGATATTGTGTCAAGGCGTTGTTCACCTCGGTTCCGGCTTGCAAAAGTGCCTGCTGGAAACTGAGCTGAGCTTCTTCCTGCTGGGCCTTGGCTGGCTATTTTCAACTGTTCGGTAAGTTGCCCTCGTGCAAAGAGCGGTTGTGGGAGCGAACCTACCGCCGAGGCGAGGAACTTTCCGGGATTGACAATCGTACTCCCTGCCGAATTTGCCCCCCCGCGCTTCCGCTCAGTGTTATGGATGGATAAAAAGCGGAACGCGCCTGGTTTGCGGCATAAAATGCCTGTTCCAAGGAGCGTTTCGCAGCCCGGACATCCGGACGGTTTGACAACAGTTGGACTGGAATGCCGGTAGAAAAGCTTGTAGGTATATTTAAGGTGTCTAACTTGCCACGTTCTATGGTATGAGGAGTGGAAGCCAACAACAACGACATACTGTTTTCGACTTGATTGATTTGTTCTTTCAGGTCAAGTACGGAGGCGCACACGCTGTAATAAGCGGCTTCCATCTGCGACACGGCAGAGTTATCCGCTCTTCCGGCGTTCATCAGGGCGCGGGTGGCATCAGCCGATTCCTTCCACGATATTTTCGTCTGCTCTGATATTTCGAGCTGGGCGTCGAGCATCAGCAACGTGTAATATGTATTGGCGATTCCGGCTATTACCTGCGTGCGTACGGCTTGTCTGTAATCCTGGCTCTGTGCATACAATGCTTGCGACTGTCGCTTGGCGTTACGTAACTTACCGAAAATATCTATCTCCCAACTGGCGGTAACAGGCACCGAGTAGGTTTTGGCAGCCTTGCCGCCGTCGAAGCTGCTTATTGTCCCTTGCGGGGAGAGATACAGAGAGGGGAGATATGCCAACTTCGCTGACAATCTCCAGATTGACCTGTGAGATGACTTTCTGCGCATAGAGTTCCTTGCTGCTGTTGAAGTTCAGTTCTGCTGTTTTCAGGTTCGCTCTGGCTGCCGCCACGTCCGCCGTTGCTGTCCGCAGGGCCGCTTTATAGGGCACTTGGTCGATGATGAAGAGAACTTGTCCCGGCGCACTTTCTCGCCTTCGCTTACGCACAGACGTTCGATAGTGCCTGATACTTGACGCCATCAGCATTGCACAACCGGTCAAGCCGATTAATTTTAGCCATTTTTTGTCCATTTTCTGATTTTGTGTGCGAAATTATCAAATGTACAGTAGACAACAGTGTTCCGAAATGCTTATGTTGTGTTCTGTATATTCGAATAAGCCAGCGAATAAGAATAATAATCAGTCAGGAACTACGAGACAGTTATTCATCAAGATTTTGCATTATTATATCTGATAAGTTTGACCGATCCGGAGAAAAAGGACTATCGGTAGAAAAAACAACCTTTTTACATATTTCACATGGTTTTAAAAAGGTTGCCATAGGCAAGAGGCGTTCTCGTATGTCTATTCCGCTTTTTGCTCAGTTCTTTGTTCATGTCACGGCTGCCCGTCATGGAAAAAGGAAACCTTTCCGCCGCCATAAGGCATGATGAAACGAATATGGGGATATTCGTGGTATCCTGTTGAATGTCAAATCGCAGATGGTTTTGGTAACATCTGCGATCATCCCGTAATCGGTAAGGGGAAATTTTTCCGTCCGGTCGAAAAAGTTGAAGCGTACGCGGTTCCGGAGGCAGACATAAAAAAATCCCCGGCTGCAAAGCCGGGGATTTTTCCGTTTCGCCGGGCGATTACATCATTCCGCCCATACCGCCCATGCCCTGCGGCATCGCTGCCGGAGCTTCGGGTTCTTTCTTGTTGACCAGTACGCATTCGGTCGTCAGGAACATGGCTGCGATCGAAGCTGCATTTTCCAGCGCGACGCGGGCCACTTTCGTCGGGTCGATGATACCGGCCTTGAACATATCTTCGTATTTGTCGGCGCGGGCGTTGTAGCCGTAAGCTCCCTTGCCTTCTTTGACGTTGGCGACCACTACCGAGCCTTCGCCGCCGGCGTTGGCTACAATCTGGCGCAGCGGTTCTTCGATCGCGCGTTTCACGATCTGGATACCGGTCGTTTCGTCGTCGTTGTCGCCCTTCATCTTTTCGAGAGCTGCTACGGCGCGGATGTAGGCTACGCCGCCGCCCGGGATGATGCCCTCTTCTACGGCGGCGCGGGTTGCGGCCAGCGCATCGTCCACGCGGTCTTTCTTCTCTTTCATTTCCACCTCGCTGGCAGCGCCGACATACAGTACGGCCACGCCGCCGGCCAGTTTGGCCAGACGCTCGGCGAGTTTTTCCTTATCGTAATCCGAAGTCGAGATTTCCATCTGCTTGCGGATCTGTGCGACGCGGTTGGCGATGGCTTCCTTGTTGCCAACGCCGTCTACGACGGTCGTGTTTTCTTTGGTGACGATCACCTTGTCGGCCGAACCCAGCATGTCGAGCGTAGCCTGATCCAGGCGGATGCCGCGTTCTTCGGAGATCACCGTACCGCCGGTCAGGATGGCGATGTCTTCGAGCATCTCTTTACGACGGTCGCCGAAACCCGGAGCTTTCACGGCGGCGATCTTCAGCGTGCCGCGCAGTTTGTTGACAACCAAGGCTGCCAGCGCTTCGCCGTCGACGTCTTCGGCGATGATCACCAGCGAACGTCCGTTCTGTGCGGCGGGTTCGAGCACGCCCATCAGCTCTTTCATCGTTGAAACCTTTTTGTCGGTAATCAGGATCAGTGGCTTTTCGAGCACGGCTTCCATTTTTTCGGAATCGGTGATGAAGTACGGAGAGATGTATCCGCGGTCGAACTGCATCCCTTCTACTACGTCTACGTGCGTTTCGGTGCCTTTGGCTTCCTCTACGGTGATGACGCCTTCCTTATTCACCTTGCCCATCGCTTCGGCGATCAGCTTGCCGATCGCGTTGTCGTTGTTGGCCGAAATCGTGGCTACCTGTTCGATCTTGCTAATGTCGCCGCCCACTTCTTGGCTCTGCTTGCGCAGGTTTTCGACGACGGTTCCGACCGCTTTGTCGATACCGCGTTTCAGATCCATCGGGTTCGCGCCTGCGGTTACGTTCTTCACGCCTACGCCGACAATGGCCTGCGCCAGCACGGTAGCCGTCGTGGTGCCGTCGCCGGCGTCGTCGGCCGTCTTCGAGGCCACTTCCTTGACCATCTGGGCGCCCATGTTGGCGATCGGGTCTTCGAGTTCGATCTCTTTGGCTACGGTCACGCCGTCCTTGGTCACCTGCGGAGCGCCGAATTTCTTATCGATTACAACGTTACGTCCTTTCGGGCCCAGCGTTACCTTCACAGCGTTTGCCAGCGCGTCGACGCCTTCCTTGAGTTGTTCGCGCGCTTCGGTATTGTATTTAATCTCTTTTGCCATAATCTTGATTGTTTGAATTGGGTTTATACTGAGTTGAACGATTAGATGATGGCGAGGATGTCGCCCTGTTTCATGATCAGGTAGTCTTTACCGTCGATGTTGATCTCGGTGCCGGCGTATTTGCCGTAAAGGACCTGGTCGCCCGTCTTCACTTCCATCTTCACATCGGCCGTTCCGGGGCCTACGGCGATCACTTTACCTGCGAGGGGTTTTTCTTTGGCTGTGTCGGGGATGAACAATCCGCCGGCCGTTTTCTCTTCTGCGGGATTGGGTTCGATCAGAACCCGGTCTGCTAATGGTTTAACTTTCATAACGTCGTTATTTTTTTAAGTTTGTTAATGTTTGGTTTTCATTTGCCGTTTCCGGTGGACATTCCTTTTACGGAAACGTTCCATTCTTTTACACATAATATGCCAAACGGGAAATGTCAGGTTTTCGAACGAAAAAACTGACAAAGGAGTCCTTTCTCTGTCAGTTTGCCCTGTCACTTTGACATGAATGGCCGTGTGTTTTCGGTATGCGCGTTACCGTTTGCCGCGTTTCTTACCGCCGGCCCGTTTGTCGAAGCCCGCTTTGCCGCCCCAGCCGGCTGCCGGATTGACCGCATCCCACTGGACGTTGTTCCAGTCGAAGTCGTTTTTTCTCGGATTTCCGCCGGATTTGCGGGCGGCGTCCCTGCGTTCCGTTTTCCGATCCTCTTTCCGCGCGCCTTTGCGCTTCTCTTTCCGGAAGTCCCGTCCCGAACGTTCCTTGTTTTCGCCGGAATCGCCGTCTTTGGCGAGTTCCGCGATCGGGCGTCCTCCGCGGTTGATGTCGTTGAGCTGGCGGATCGCCTGCCGGGCGTCCGAGAACGGTACGGTTACGAACGAATAGCTATCCATCACCCGTACGTCGTCGATCTTGTTGTCCGGCAGCCGACACTCGCGTTTCAGCATGTCGGTCAGTTTGCGGGCGTCGAAACCGTCCATTTTGCCGATCGAGATGAACAGCCGCGCCGTTCCTTTGCGGTCGACGTTGATCGAACGGATTTCGGGGTAGCTGCTCTCTTCGAGTTCGTTTTTGAACGCCAGTTTCAGCAGGGCCGCCAGCGCCACTTCCGGGTCGAGGTTTTGCAGCACCTCGCCGGCCATTTCGGTATATTTGCGGTACGACTCGCTTTCGACGATTTCGATCAGGTCGTCCTTGATCTTGGTCTTTTTGATCTCGACGACGTCCTGCGCCGACGGCAGGGCGACTTTCTTGATGTCCACTTTGATTTCCCGTTTCAGCGAACTGAACTGCCGGTATTCCGAATGCGAGATGAACGTGATCGCCGTACCGGTATTGCCGGCGCGGCCCGTGCGGCCGATCCGATGCACGTAGGATTCAGTGTCCTGCGGCAGCGAATAATTGATCACGTGGGTCAGGTTGTTGATGTCGATCCCGCGCGCCGCCACGTCGGTGGCTACCAGTATATTGGCCAGCTTTTTCTTGAATCGTTTCAGGATTTTTTCGCGTTGTACCTGCGAAACGTCGCCGTGCAGTCCTTCGGCCGCATACCCGCGTTCGGTCAGCTTGTTGACCACTTCGTCCACGCCGATCTTGGTGCGGCAGAAGACGATCCCGTAAAATTCGGGTTCGACGTCGATGATTCGCGTCAGCGCGTCGAATTTGTCGCTGTCGCGCACTTCGAAGTAGATCTGGTCGGTCAGTTCGGTGGTGACTTCTTGTGCCGGTACGCGCAGGATTTCCACGTCGCGCATGTATTTTTTCGACAGGCGGATGATCCGTTCGGGCATGGTCGCCGAAAACAGCAGGATGCGGCGGTAGTCGTTCGTATTGGACAAGATTTCTTCGACGTCTTCGATAAAGCCCATATTGAGCATTTCGTCCGCTTCGTCGAGGATCAGGTATTTCAGGGCCTTGATGTCCAGTGTTCCGCGACGCAGGTGGTCGAGGATGCGGCCGGGCGTGCCGACTACGACATCGATGCCTTTGCCCAGACGCCGCAGTTGTTCGGTCATCGAAGCTCCTCCGTAGATCGGCGAAATGACGAGTTTGCGTTTGGCGTTGAACGACAGGATTTCTTCGGTAACCTGCAGGGCCAGTTCGCGGGTGGGAACCAGAATCAGCGCTTGGGTCGCTCCTTTCTGCGGGCGCAGTCGTTCGAGGATTGGCAGGCCGAAAGCGGCGGTTTTACCGGTGCCGGTCTGGGCCTGTGCGATGATATCGTTTGTTTTTTCGTCGTCGAGCAGAACGGGGATCGTGAGTTTCTGGATCGGAGACGGGGTTTCGAAGCCTTTCGCTTTAATGGCTTCGAGGGTGACATCGGTCAGTCCGAGCGCTCCGAATTCTTCTAATTGAACCATGTATATGTATAGTTATTGTGGTGTAAAATATGACCGACATGTAAATTTTTTAGGTCATGGCGTCAGGGCGACGCAATTCCGATACAAGTGACAAATCATAAATTTGCGGCAAAGATACGTAAATAAATGGAAAACCGCGACAAATTTTGTTTTTGTCGCGGTTTTCCTCTCAGTATCACGTTTTTTGTTCCGGACTTACCGGTGTCTGTCCGATTTCCTGAAATCGTTTTGCAGCCCGGAAAATTTTGAGTAAACTTGCCGTTGCGTTTAAAGAGTGTAAAATGTCCGAAGAGAAAAAAGTGAAAGTATTGCAGAGCGAGTATCTTTTCAACCGTCCGTGGCTTACGGTGCGCAGGGAATCCATCGTGCTGCCTAACGGGAATCCGGTTCCCGAATACTACGTTCTCGAATATCCGGAATGGGTGAATACGATTGCGATTACCCGCGATCGGAAGTTCGTTTTCATTCGTCAGTACCGGCACGGTCTGGGATGCGCCTTGATGGAACTGTGTGCCGGGGTTTGCGATCCGGAGGATGCCTCGCCGCTCGCCGCCGCCCGACGGGAGTTGCTTGAAGAGACCGGTTACGGCCGTGGAACGTGGCGCGAGCTGATGACCGTTTCGGCCAATCCGTCTACGCATACCAACCTGACCCATTGTTTTGTCGCCGAGGATGTCGAACCCGTTTCGGAGCAGCATCTCGAAGCGACCGAAGACCTGACCGTGCACTTGCTTTCACAGGACGAGGTCCGTGATCTGCTGTTGACCGACCGGGTCAAACAAGCGTTGCATGCGGCTCCGCTTTGGCGGTATTTTGCCGAGAATCGCTTGCTTTAGAATTTCGATCCGGTTTTACAATAACCATTTTCCGATCGAACGGAGCGCCAGCCACAGTGCGACCAGCCCGATCGCATACAGTGCAATTCGTCCGGCGGAGGATTTTTTTACGGTTTTCGCAGTCTCCGTTTGCGATTCCGTCCGGCGGAGTCGTACGGATTGCGCCGTTTTTTCCTGTTCTTCTTTTTTATTGACCGAGGTGCTGTGTCTGATACCTCGTACGCGGGTGACCCGTTTGATTCCCGCCGGTATCCGTCGTATCGTATCGGGGACGGTGTCGCGGCCTTTCAAAACGTATTCGGTACGGACGATCTCCCAGTTTTCCCAGTCGTCGGTCAGTTGTTCCGCAACCTTGTCTTTTTCCGATCGGACGGTCGCCGTCGTGTCGCGCAGCGACTGCCGGTCGTGCGATTGCAGGTTCCTGCTTGTCCTGCAGCCGCTCCCTGCGACCGTCGCCGTCAGCAGTACCGGCAGACCGCATTTAAAAAAGGTACGGATGCAGCGCATCGGGAATCAGCGATTTCAGTTTTGCTCGGAATTCGCCGACGGTGATCCTATCGTCTCCGTCGGTGTCGAAAATCGGGTTCTGCCGGGCGATCACACGGGCCGGCAGCCGCCGGGTCTGTAGGACGTATCCGTCCGGTTTGCCGATGGCGGCCGGGAAAAAACAAGCCAGATAGAGGTCTGCGAACGTCCGGCAGCGTGCGGCATAGGGCCTGAAAAACAGTTCGACGTAATCGAGCTGTTCTTCCCCGGTCATTTTCAATAGTTTTTCTGCGGTCGTTCCGAGTCCTTCCGCCGTAGCCGGCATGAACTGGATCAACCCGACGGCCCCGCCGCGCGGATTCCGCGCCGAGGGATCGAGGCGGCTTTCGCTCCACATGATCGCCATCAGGTGATCCGGGTTGACGCTGAGTCGGGCCGCGATTTGTTTTACTTTACCGGCGAATGCCGGCGGGACTTTGTTTTCGTAGATCATAGCGAATCTTTTTCGAGTTTTCGGTCGATTTCCTGTTTCATGTATTTTTTTAGTTTCCGGAATAGCGGGTGTTCCGATATTTCGGCTGCATTCTCCAGGTAGCTCCACAGCTCCACGCCGCAGACGAATCCTGTGAACAGGTTGGCCAGGCGCAGCCCTGCGAACGGGAGGATGCAGGTGTCGATCAGCCACGTCATCGCGATGCCTACCGTGACGAAGACCAGCTTGTAGACGGTTCTCCATGCCTTGTCGCTTTCGAAGGCCCACGGGCGTTTCATGCGTCCGGCGCGTTTGTAGCTCGCCGCGACGCCCGTTGCGAAATCGACGCATACGAATGCCAGCGCGCAGCATACCAGCGGTTGCACCGGCGCGAACAGGGCCGCGACCGAAGAGATCGTTCCGATCATTTGTTTCATATGAGGCGTTTTTACAGAATGAATCCGCCTTTTATCAAGACCCGGCGGCGGATATTTTCTTTCGGGTCGTATTCCGGGAACATCGCCGGATTGTTTTCCACGTAGTCGATCGCCTTGTCCAGCAGCGTGTCGGCATCGTTGCGCGCCTGCCTGCGCAGTCGGTGCAGCCGGCTGTCCGGGACGGCTTCCGTGTAGGCGGATTTGTTCTGCCGGACGCCGGCCGCACCGATCGCGGCGCACTGTTCGTCTACCATCAGGTAGCGTACGTAGTAAGCCAGCGCGGGCTTTATATACGTCCGGCAAAAAGCCGCGTACGGTTCTTCGCCCAGTTTGTCGTACAGTTTGCCGAATACCGGGCGCAGGAATCCCAGTTGCGCCGTTTCGATTCGGGCCGGGACGATCATCCCTTCCGGAACGTATTCGTTCGACGGGAAGGCCGTTTCCAGCACTTCGGCGGCGGTAATCAGTAAGTCGGTCATGTCTTTGCGTGTTTAGTCGATGTTGCGGAGCGCGTATTTGGTGATCTGCGCCAGGTAGAGGTTTTGTTCCGGATCGTCCGGGTCGTAGCTCAGCCCGTCGTTTTTGCGGGCTTCCCACACTTTCATGTACAGCGGTTTCGATCGGGTGGGAGGGCGGTTGATGACTTGCAACGACGACGCCTCGCAGTGCAGACAGCGTTCGATGACCGTCCGGATCGGTTCCAGCAGTTCCTGCTGTTCTCCGAGAATCAGCGTGTTCAGGGCGATTTCATATTCGTGCAGGATGCGTTCGGCGTTGAATCCGGTCGTATAGTCCAGTCCGCTCAGCGACCGGAACCACGAATGTGCGACCACGATGTCCGACGTAGCCTGGTCGTGCAGCAGTTTCCAGTCTCCCTCGTTGGCCGAGGCGATGGGTACGAATTTCGAGTTGTCCGTCTCTTCGGTGTTTTTGACCATGAACATCACCTGTCCCGGTTTTCCGGCGAATCGTTTTTCTGCGGCCGAGATGATGTCGTAAGCGTCCTGTTCGTTATCCACGTCTCCGTCCAGCACCATGATACCCGACAGTTGGAACGAGTTGTCCAACCGGCTGATGTTCCATTGGTCGGTCTTGTAGGCGATCGCCGATACGTTCAGTCCGGCGATGTAGGCTGGCAGTCCGTAGTGTTCGAACATCGGTTCGTAGTCTTTATAATGAACGATCGACCGCAGCGTCCCGTCCGGGGCCGGTTCGAATATCGGGTAGAGCGGCAGCGATTTGGCCTGCTGCAATGTGAATGCGGTCCAGTCGTGGTGCAGCAAGATGTGCGTTCCGTCCCGTGCGACCCGGCACCGCGAGGCGTCCTGGTGGAACAGCGACAGGGATGTTTCGTCCGGGTCGGTCGCTATTTCGAGAAATGCGTTTCCGAACAGCGATTTGTCGAATGCCAGTTTATTGAGGATCACGCGCAGCGATTCTCCGGCCCCGTTCGCCCGTTCCGCGATGGCCGCCAGCGTTCGGCGTTCCGGATCGCAGGTGAATCCTTTGCCCGAGATGTAATCCGCTTTGTCGTTGATGATTCTCCGGTGTGTGGGCGACCGGCGCGACATCAGCGCCAGGGCATTCGGGAACAGGTTGTCCGATCCCCATCGCCAGTAACGTTCGTTTCCCGCCTTGTCGGGGCCGGCCGCTGCGAACGGATTGACCGTATTCCCGCGCACATACAGGTTTCTGGATGTATTTTTCGTTTTCATCGGAATGAGTTTTTTTCAACGGGAAACAGGAGAGCGTTCGTTGCCGGCTCCCGTTTCCCGTTGGTTTCGATTGCTATCCGGCTGCGGAGAACAGCGTTTCCATATCCCCGAAGAACGGTTTGGCTTTCGAAACGTCTTGGCTGCGCAGCGTGATGACTTCGTTCGTTCCTTCGGCAAGCTGTTTTCCGGTCGTTCCGTTGGCCGAAACGAGTCTCAGTGGCCGTTCTTTTTCGAACTCGACGGAGTAGCCCACCAAGAACGAATCCCCGTTCGGAGTCGTCAGCAGGGCGATCAGCCCGTTGCGTGCGGCGTCGGCGATCGAGGTGATCGCCGGGGAGCTGTCGTTGCCCATCTTATCGAGCGTGAAGATCAGCTCGTGGGTGACGACCTGCGCCCCGTTGACGACCGAAACGGTCTCCCGGTATTCGGCTTCATCTTCCCGGAATTCGTATTTCGAAAAATAACAGTCTTCGTCGAGCCGGA
This sequence comes from Candidatus Alistipes pullistercoris, assembly GCF_027665465.1. Classification (NCBI taxonomy): domain Bacteria; kingdom Pseudomonadati; phylum Bacteroidota; class Bacteroidia; order Bacteroidales; family Rikenellaceae; genus Alistipes; species Candidatus Alistipes pullistercoris. Next base: position 40,675 of record NZ_JAQDED010000005.1, read on the forward strand.
TCGCGGAGTATCCTTTCTCCGCGCTCGCGTAGGTCACTTCGGCCACGTCGCTCTGTTCGACCAGTCCGATCAGGCGGATCCCTCCGTTTCGTCGGCTTCTGGATCGGGCGTAATTTGACAATGACATAATCGGTCTGTTTTATCGGTTGATTACTGGATGATGAATTCTCCGCTCTCCCCGTTGAGGTAGGTGACGGTGCAGCGGATTTTGACAATACCGCTTCCGGTCAGCGTTCCGCCGAAAACGCCCTGTTCCCCGGTCAGCGGGACGGCTTCTCCTACCGGGCTGTCGTCGTTTGCGAGTCCCTGCGCCGTTAGGCTGTTCACGGCGCGGTATCCTTTTACGGTGATGCTGACCGCTCCGCCCGAAGCGTCGATGCCGTCCGAGGACAGTGTCGCGGAGATGCCTCCGACCGCCATCGAAACCATTTCGGGGAGCAGGTAGTCGCATCCGGCCATAAAGATGGCCCGTTGTCGGTTTTCCATCTGATCGGGATTGTACCACATCCGGATTTCGGTTCCCGGGAAGTCGGCCGTGTTGACCGCGATCGCCAGATTTCTACGGTCGGTGAGCAGCGCGAACGTCTGCGGCATGTCCCCGCACGTTTTCAGGTAAGGCGTTACTTGGATGTCGATTACCGGTATCCCTCGGTATGAGAGCGCTTCGCGTCCGTTTTGCTTGGCGAGATAAGCCGATTCGAGTACCACGTTATCGAGTTCTTCCTCGTATCTGGCATAAATATCCGACGTTACCAGATAAACCAGATTGCCTTGCGGTTTGAACGCTTTCAGAACTTCCGGCGCATCTTCCCACAGCTTCTTGAACACTTTTTCGGCAGCGTCGGTTTCGCTGTTGCCGGCAAAATTTTCCGGCAGGTAGAAGCAGGGTACGTCGTTTTCACCGGGCCCGCTGTCCGCGAGCAGGCGTTTGACGAATCCGTCGAAGGTTGCCAACTGCCCGTTGCGTTCGGTGTCCCCGAGCCACATCGTCGCACGGATGCTTTCCGCGACGGCTTCCCGGAACAGGGACGTTTCGGCGGCTTCCAGTTCCGTCCCGGACAGGTCGTCCAGGTTGACGTCGCTGCGTCCGGCAATCGTTTCGTAAACCATGTTGAAGTAGTCGTCGGCCGAGTATCCGACTTCCGCCTTTACTTTAGACAGTTGGATCTGCTTTTGAAATTTGGTTGCGCTTTCTCCTCCGTTCCAGCCGCTCGCCGTGTATTTTTGCAGGATGTCCCCCGCCCGTTTCCAGAATTGGAGCGTCGTCGGAACGGGGGTGTTGTACAGGATTTTGATGCCCAGGTCGACGGCGTCCGACCCGCTCAGCATCGGCCGAAAAAAGATCGTTTCGAGGTCGCGTCCGGTGTAGTTTTTAGGGTTTTCGATTTTTGCCATAATTTTTATAGTTTACAAAAATGTTTTAGTGTTCTTTTATAAAGTAAATATTACTTTACGCAGTCCGGCCTTATCGTCTGAAATTGCGTAGATCGCTGTCGTAGGCCGCCTGGTTGGCCGAACGGGGCGTTTCCGTCGGGGATGGGTCTTCGTGCGGAAGCGTTCGGGTCGCCGTTACCGTTTGTCCGGCGGCCGTCTCTTCGGCCGGCGTGTCGGCTGGTTCCGCCAACGCTTCGTTCAGCGTTTCCAGTTGTTTGTCGCTCACCCCGTTCTCCGTGTCGGAAGCGAGGCCGAGCCTGCCCAGTAGGGCGTTCCATTGTTCTCGGATCGTTGTCATGGTTGATTGTTTGGTGGTTTGTATGGTGCTGCGAAGGTACGCGGTTCGTCACGGAAATTTTTTCTACGAAAACCGACTTTTCGTTACAGGTTTACGTCGGTATAGTAGTACATGCATTTGCGCACGTATTCGTAGGTGCAGGCGAATTGTTCGGACGCCATCCACATCGCGTCGATCTTTTTCATCCCGTTCTTTTGCAGTGCGGCTACGAATTCCCGGATCGTCAGTACTTTGCACAGCGTGATGTCGATCACGCCGATTCTGGTCAGTTTCTCGACCAATTGTTGCGGAGCGAGCTCTCCGAACCGCATGCCGATCATGCGGATCAGTTCTTTTTCGTAACGTGTCATATTTTCGGATTTATGGCTTTCAGAAAGATGCTTGTTCCACGACGCTTTTAACGGCCTGCTGCGCTTCGGTGATGTCCGATTCGAGCACGTACACTCTCAATTCCGACAACCGTTCGTTTACGGTTTCGCGGATTGCGCGGCGCGACTCTTCCGACAGCCGGGAGGAACCGCGCTCATCGTCGTTCCCGCTTCGTTGCGGGTACGGTGACGTTTCGTTTTGCGATCCGTATTCCGACCCGTTTTGCCGACGGGTCGGATCGACCGGTTTCTGGATTGCCGGAAACGGTTCGGTCGCAGGTGCGTAAGCCGCCGTCGCCTGTCCGTATCCGGAATGCTTCGTTTCGGGACCTGCGGGGTTGAAAGCCGTTTCCGTTTCGGGATCGGTTTGGCGGGAAATCGCTGCCGGGAGTCGCTTTTCACCGGGAACTTCCGTTCCGGCGAACGGCTGCGGAACGCGGCTTTCCCCGTTCGGAGATTTTCTGTCCGTTATCCGCGAGATGCCGCTGTCTTTTTTTCCGGATGCCGTTTGCCGTCGGTCTTCGCCGGCCGGGTCTGCCGACGCTTCCCGCAGCCGCCGGGCGAGCCACAGCTCGTCGTCCCAGAAGATTCGATAGGGTTCTGTGTTCATGGATTATACGTTTTTTAGAAAAATGCATTTCGTAGATTGTCCTCCGGCGGGATTGTAGTCGCAGATCTCTTCGAGCCGGCATAGCAGCGTTTCCCCGGCGATCGTCAGCTGGAACAGGGCTCTGAAATCGTGACACAGCGTATTCGGAACGATCAGCGGTTCGATGTCCTCCGGCTTCAGATACAGGTATAGCGTGATTCTCCGTCCCCGGTTGTATAGCTCCACCGTTTTGTCGTAATATCGGTGCAATCCGTCCGCTCCGTCCCGGTCTTCGAAACAGAGTGTGAACGGCTGTTCCCCCTGCGGATCGTGGAACGCGATTTTGGGGTACTGGCTGTCGTACGACGGCCATCCCCACGGATGTCCGTCCAGCGCGGTCATACCGTAGTACCGGACGATTTTCGGTGGGAAATTCAGGTTTTCATTCTCTTCCGCGTTACCGCTGCGGTCGCGGTCGCCGACCTGGGCGAGCGAAGCTTCCGGCGCATCGGGATACTCGCCGGTTTTGTTCAGGGTCGGCGTGAAGATCGGGTTGCTGTAAATTTGTTCACCTTCTTTGGCGAACCGGTTCAGGATCGGCGCGCTCCAGCGTCCCAGGATCTCTTTGTGGGACTCGTCCCACCGGGCTGCGCTGCCGTCTCCTGGCTGGTAACGCAGCGTGAAGCGCTGCGCCAGGTCTGCGCCGGGTTCTTCGATCGCGACGGGCCGGCTGCGGTCGATTTTTTCGCTCCAATCCACGACGACGTCGTTCCGGTAGAATGTTTCGCGCGGTTCCACATAGAGCGTCCTGGTCAGCGTGTCGGAGTAGAAATAGAGATTGAACAACTGTTTCAATGCATTGATCAGCGCGATCTGCCGGATCTCGTGCGCCGCGACGTCGGCAAATCCGATGGTCGTCCCTTCGCACGGATGCGGCATGAAAACGGGCCTGAGCGTCGTCTCCCGGCCGAGTGTCAGCTCCATGCCTTCGTCCGCTCCGCCGAAATGGAACCGGTGGAAATAGCGGGGGTTCGATGGAGATGCCGTCGCTGCCGAACTTCTGACCGTCAGTTCGATGTCGATTTGTCCGGTTTCGGCGACATAGCCGTCGTACAGCGCCCAGTCCCCGGTGAACGGCAGGTAGGTGCCGCCCGACTGGATCCATAACCGGGGATTGGATATCGTCTGTCCGGTTTGCGGTTCGATTAGGGTGCTCCGCGACGAAAAGGTTTTCACGATGGAGGTTGTTCCGTCCGTTGCGAGTTCGTGGGTAAACCGGTATGTGTTCGCTTCGGCGTGGTCGAAGACGATCAGCCGGTAGCTCCATCCGTCGCGATACGTTTCTCGCCGGTCTTCGTTGCGGTTGGTCACCTGGTAGCGGTGTTCGATGTTGTCGTCGAGGTAGACCCGGTCGAAGCATTTCAGGGCCGTCCGGCTGGCGATCCGGTAGTCCGAACGGTAACGGAGCCGGTATTCGAATCCTACGGCTACGCTCTCCGTCGGGTAATAAGCCGCCCGCTGCCCGTCTTTCCGGAAGCAGCCGTTGCGGTTGTAGACGCCCGCCACGGAAACTCCGTCGGAGATGTCGTCCGGATCGGCCGTGTCGACGATGTTCCCGACCGACGAGATCGTGGTCAGCGGATCGGCGTAAACCCTGCCGAACCGGTCCGCTACGGCCGTTGCATCGGCGAACCGTCCGGCGAGGAATCCCATCCGTTCGGCCAGCGGTTCGACTTCTTTTTCCGGATAGCGCCCGCTGATGTACAGCGCCCGGAAAAATGCGCTGTCCATGAACGTCGACGCGACCGTATAACCTCCTGCGGCTGCGATCGCATCGACCAGCGCCCGTACGTTCAAGAACGGATGGTAGTCCGTAAAGGTCAGCATCCGAACGCCCTGCTGAACGGTGTCGGATGCTACGGCGAACCGGTCGCGCTGCACGGGGAAAAAACGCACCGGTTCGTCCCATGTCCAGCTTTGTTTGACCATGTCCGCCGTGATCGTATGTTCAAAAGCGATCCCGATTTCATTGAACATCTCCGCCGCCGCTTTTTGCACCCACTCTTTGCCGGCCCCGATGATGTTGATTCGGTACCATCCTTCTCCTGCCGGCGTACTTTCGCACCGGGTCATCATCGGGGAGCCTTCGAGTACCATGCAGCCGTCCGCTTCGATGCGTGCCGTATGCGGCTGCTGGTTGAACTGCTCGGCCGCGTGTATCTCTTCCGGGTTGCCGAACAGCAGTCGGTTGCGTGCGGTCATCGGCACGCGGATCGTTTTCGAGTATCCCGTCCTTCCGGTTTCGATTTTGGTGATCGAGGCGATTCCGAGCGAAATCGACACGGCGGTCGTCTGGTCGGTATCGGCCTGTTTGCCGTCGATAAACAGTTTCATCATGGTTTACTGGTGTTGGTAGATTTCCCGGGCGCTTTTGCGGACGGTCAATTGCAGTTGCGAGAGCGTTTCGGACACGGTCGTTACCGTTTCGGTCAGGACGTCCAGCGGGACGAACGCATAGTTCTGCTCCATCCACACTCCGGGCGCTACGGCGATTCCGCTCAGCCATTCCATCGTTTCGCGGTTGACGAAATCGGAGGCCAGCGATAGCCTGTTTTCCCGGCTACAACCGGTCGTGCGGTAGCCGTCGGCCGTGTATACGCGCTCTTTGCGGATGTCGTATCCGTTGCTCAGGACGCACCGCATCGTATGGTAGTCGATCTGGCCGTATCCGTTCCACCAGCATATTCGGACGTTCTGTTCGCCGGTCGGCGCTACCCGGTACCGCTGGCAGGCCATCTCTTCGTCCTCGCCGTCCAGGATGCGGACTGTTACGATTTCTCCTTCGGTCGGTTCTCTCAGTCCGGCAGCCCTGAGTTTCGCCCGCATGTCCGCCATTTTCAACCCGAATACGTGCAACCCGTCGGCATCGTTTTTCGTAGCCAGCGTGACCGGCGTCGCCGGAGTGCCCGCAACGACCGCGACCGCTTTCAGCGTTCCGCCTTCCGCGATGACGGCGATTTCGTCGCTCTCTTCCGGCCCGATCGTCCGGGTTTCCGGCGACGCCGATAGTTTTTCGTAGGAATAGATCGTTCGTATCCCCGCGTTCAGCCGGGTCGTGCTGCGCGTGCTGCCCGATCCGACCGTCAGGTTCACGATCCGTTTCGGCGGGGCGACGAACGTGCATTGCACGGTTCGCAGCGGGGCCACTTCGAACTGCCCCTGTGCGTAGCCGGCTACGTTCACGTCGTATACAGTCGACCCGTAAAGCCTTTTTCTGCCGATGATTCCGGTACCTGCGTGGTCGAAAATGTCGAGCTCCACGATTTCGTCGGCCGTTGCCGAAATCCGGAACAGCGCGTCCCGGTAAGCCGGGGAGTACGGCGCGGGGATTTTGGTGATTTTCATAGGGATTCGTCGGTTGAGGTTTGACAATCGTCCGTGCGGACGTCGAATTCCACCCGCAGCGATAGTTCTCCCTGTCGGGTCAGCGTGAATTCGGCCGGAGCCATCGAGATGTTTTCCGTGCAAAAGACGTTTTGCTGCGGGGTCAGCCGGTCGGTGAGCCGTAGGGCATCCCGTTCCAGCCCGTCCCATACCCTATTTTTTGCGGATTCGTCGAATTTGCGGTTGCATTGCATCAGCTGCAGTACGACGCGGTAGGTAATCTTCCGTTCCCGCCTTCCTTCGACACGGCTCGTTTTCGGCGGCGACAGCCATACGGCCGGAAATTTCAGCGCGCATTCGTTCATGCGGTACTCGAAGCCTTCGTAAAAGTGATAGCCGAGTTTCTCGGCGGTTTTTCGGATCAGGGCCGAAAGTTGATTTCTGGGCATTTTGAGTTTGTTTTACAGGATGTTTTTTCATCGAAATCGTCCGGAAAAGAGCCGTTTATCCGTTCATTTTAATGCGGCTCTGCACGAGATCCATAAAATCGTGGCAATTCATTCGGCGTACCGGCTCGATCTCGTCGATCCGGAAATGTCCCGCCCACAGCAGCAGCTCGTTCCAGGTCGGTCCTTCGCGTCCGGTCTTTTCCCCGTTCGTCCGGGGAGTTTCGTAGCAGAGCGGGTAATTGCGTTTCAGGTAGCGGTGTGCTTGCCGGAGCATGTCGTAAAGGCGCAGAACGATGTCCATCGGCAGTTTTTTCATGCTCCAGGCCCGATGCCGGCATGTCTGTTCCCGGTAGGGTTCACCTTCGGGACGGCAGAGTATCGCGACGACGAGCGGGGCGTACCGCCATTTGTCGCACAGGTACAGGTCGGTCGCTTCGCACAGTTCGACGGCCGTCGTATGCGCTAGCGGTACGACGCTGCCGTCGGGATCGACTGCCGGAGCGGGAAACAGCATCCGTATTCCGTTCCAATCGAAACCGTCCGTACTGTCGTTTCCGTCCGGATTCTCCGGAAATGGCGGCGGAAACCCGAAAAAACGTTCGCCCAGGCAGTCGGCGAACTGTTTTCGCTGCCGGCCGTCGATCTTCCGAACGGTTCCCGGATCCACTCCGCAAATGCGCTCCAGTACCCGCTCCGCTTTCCGTTCCGTTGCAGAAGTGCCGACCGTCTGCCCAGCATATTCCGCCAGCGTAAAAAACTGTTCCCAGCCGATTTCGTTCCATGCGGAAGGGCACGGATAGCTCCGATTGTCGATCGTTACGGTGGTCATGTGTCGATAACTCCGTTTTTAGTGTGTATAATCTGTTAATAGACGGTTAGCTGATATACAACGACAGCACTTTTTCCAGCTCTTTCAACTCCCGGACAACGCTTTTTGCACGGTTGTTCGACATTTTCTGTTGCAGCCGGAAACGGGCCAGCCGTTCGACGGCTTCTTCCGCCTGCCGGATAGAGTCGATTGCTTCGGTCATCAGTCGATATGAATCTGTATCGGTTTTGTTTTTAATAGGTTGCGATTCGATCGGTTGGCTGATTCCGGCTTCCGATCCGGTTGTTCGGACTGCTTGCGACATGGGTTTCTGATGGTTTTGATTCGGGTTATCGACAGACTGTGCGGGACAGAACCGGTGAAGAGTGTTCATAACCTGAAACGAAATGTCCCGAATTGCAATCGATAACTCCCCGAAATGTTAATAAATAATTCGATAGAATATGGAATAAGCGAGCGGCGTTTCGTTCTCCGTTCCTCCGACCGGCGCGTTTGCCGTTTCCGTTCGGAAAAGTGCCCGGTCCGGGCCGTCGCTGTACAAATATAGAACGCCGCCTCCCCCTTTGTCAAGAGAGAGACGGCGTTTTTTTCAAAAAAACAGGAATTTTAGAGAGGCTCCGGTTTTTTATTTGATATGTAAGATGCGTTTAATCAGTTGCTTTTATTCTGTGTGAAGAAATTAATTATTGAAATAAAAAAATCGGCAAAAAGATCAATTTTTGAATCTTTCGATAGTCGTTTCACATTTTATCGTTGTTCATTTTTGGTTTTCGGCCGGTCGCTCGAACAGTCGCAACTGTTCGAATTCGTGGTTGAACGACATGCGGTGGTATGGCGACAGACCGTATCGCATGACCGCTTCCCTGTGTTCCCGGGTCGGATATCCTTTGTTTTTCTGCCAGTTGTATACCGGATATTCCTCGGCGATCCGCATCATGTAGTCGTCGCGGTAGGTTTTGGCCAGTACCGAGGCCGCAGCGATGGACGCATACGTCGCGTCGCCTTTGACGATGCAACGGTACGGAATATCCAGCGTTGTCCGGAACCTGTTTCCGTCGATCAGCAGCAACTGCGGTTTCACCGACAGTCGTTCGACGGCGCGGGACATCGCCGCGAACGAAGCGTTCAGGATGTTGATCCGGTCGATTTCTTCCGGAAAAACCATCTCTACGGCCCAGGCTACGGCTTCCCGTTCGATAACGTCCCGTAACAAGTAGCGGTTTTTCTCGCTCATCTGTTTCGAGTCGTTCAGCAGCGGATGGTTCCATTCCGGCGGCAGGATAACCGCGGCGGCGGCCACCGGTCCTGCCAGCGGCCCCCGCCCGGCTTCGTCGCAACCGGCCTCGACCAGTTCGTGCTGTGAGCAGGTTTTCAGCATCTCCCTCGGCGGTCGGTAGGTTTATTGGAGTAGCGTCCCGTTGTCCGTGTCGATGGGCGTAACGGTTGGCGTTTCCTGCTTTTTATCTTCCACGATTCCTTTGTCGATGAGGTACTGTTCGATCTGCCGGGCTTGCCCGGTCTGTCCGAACATGCCCGCGATCTGATAAAGGTCGTAGAGGTATTCTGCGTTTTCCTTCACGTCCCGTAGAGTCAGGTCTTTGTATTTCCCTGTAAAGCGCAGGTAATAGGTAATGTTTTCCTCCAGGTTTTTCGCATATTCTTCCAGCACCTCGTTTCCCTTGTCGAAAGCTCCGGCCATATAATAGGCCTCGATGATCGGAACGGTCGACAGGTAGTTGTGCCGGATCTGGCTGAACGGGATCTTCCGGATGCCGGTATCCAGCACTTCGATCGCCCGCGTCGTGTCGCCCTTTTCCAGCAGGGCCTTCGCCAGCCGGGCGTACAGCGTCCGCGCCTGCGTCGAGTAGAAATTGTTATGTACCGTATAATCGGCATAGACCTTCGGATCGTCGATGTTTCCGTAGGAGAATTCGTTCATCAGCTTGTCGTACAAGTAATCCGCATCGACCCGTCCGATGTTGAGATAGTCCCCTTTGGTTGCGATCGGCACCAGCCGGTACACGAATCCGTCGACCTGCAGGTAATCTCTCAGTCCGAGTTCTCCGGGCGAAATGGCTTGCGTGAAATAGATCGGCCGTTTCCAGTCGAAGTGCGCCAGCAGATCGATCAGCATCAGCTGGTCGCGCGTGACGATGCTGCCTTTCAGGGTCAGGTAGATCGTGTCGACCATCAGGTGCGCGTCTTCCGGTTTAACGATGCCGCTGGCGATCGCGTTCTCTTTGTTGACCGGGATCGCGATTTTCCGCGTCGGAATGTAGTCCCCTTCCGTTCCGAACGGCGTGGTCACTTTGGTGACCGGATCGTCGAGCCTGATCCATTCGTCGATCACCTGTTTCGCGGTGGCCGATTTGAATCGTTCTTTGATCGGCAGGTAATCGTTCCGGTAGGTGTATTTGTCGCGCGGCAGGGTGAACGGCACGGGATCGGAGTCGTTGCTCTTCAATTTCATCTGGTCTATGTACCAGTCGGCGCCCAGGTAGCTCATGTTCATCACGCGGACGTCGGTGCGCACCCCTTCGACTTCCTGTGCGTACCACAGCGGGAAGGTGTCGTTGTCTCCGTAGTTCATGATGATCGCGTTGGGCAGGGCCGATTTCAGGTAATTCATCCCGAAGTCGCGGGCTACGAAACGCCCGGCGCGGTCGTGGTCGTCCCAGTTTTTAGCGCCCAGCAGGGCCGGTACGATTGCGCCGATCAGCGTTGCCGCTACGGCCGTGTAGACGTGATCTCTCTTGAACCAGCGTTTGAACGCTTCGTACAGGGCCGGTACGCCGAATCCGATCCACATGCAGAACGCGTAGAACGATCCCGCGAAAACGTAGTCCCGTTCCCTCGGCTCGGCCGGCGGCGAATTCAGGTAGACGGCGATCGCCACGCCCGTCATGATGAAGAAGGCCATGACGACCGTAAAGTTTCTGCCGTCTCGGTTCAATTGGTAGATCAGCCCGATGATACCGAGGATGAACGGTAGAAAATAGTAGGTATTTCGTCCTTTGTTTGCCGCTTTCTCGCTCGGCAGGTGGTCCTGCGGGCCGAGGAACAGTTCGTCGACGGCGTTGATCCCGGAGAGCCAGTTGCCGTCCGTAATTTCGCCGGTCGACTGGATGTCGCTCTGGCGTCCTACGAAATTCCACAGGAAGTACCGCCAGTACATGAAGTTCATCTGATAGGCGAAAAAGAATTTCAGGTTCTCTGCGAACGTAGGCACGGTAATCGTTTCATCGCCGAACGGGATTTGACGTCCTTTGATCTGCACCCAGTTCTGGTAAGCCTTGATGTCGGACGGTTTTTCCGAGTACATGCGCGGAAAGAAGAATTCGAACTGCGGATCGTATTCGTATCCGCCCAACGTCTGCGCCGATTCGTATTTCCCGCTGTCTCCCTTGTAATAGGCCGTTTTTTCTTTGTAAGCTATCGGAGGCGACGAATAGTAGGGACCTTTGACCAGCGGTCTTGCGCCGTACTGGTCGCGGTTCAGCAGCGACAGCAGCCCGTAGGGGTTGTTCGGCGCGTTGCTGTTCATCGGCGGGTTCGCCGCCGACCGGATCACGACCGAAGCGTACGAACTGTATCCGAGGATCACTACGGTCACGCACAACAGAATCGTGTTGGCCAGCACCTTTCCTTTTTTATGCGTAAGATAAACGCCCCATGCCAGCGCGGCGAACAGCGCGAAAGCGTAGACCGTGATTCCGCTGTTAAACGGCAGACCGAACGTGTTGACGAACAGCCTGTCGAACAGTGCGCCCAGTTGGATCGTTCCGGGAATGATGATGAACATGGCCGCCACGAGGATCGCGGCGGAAACCAGCAGCGCCTTGACGACTCCCCATTTGGTCACGCTGTATTTGCGGAAATAGTAGATCAGTACGATCGGCGGAATGATCAGTAGGTTCAGCAGGTGTACGCCGATGGCCAGCCCGGTAAGGTAGGCGATCAGGATCAGCCAGCGGTTCGCATGCGGTTCGTCGGCGACGTTTTCCCATTTCAGGATCGCCCAGAATACGATCGCCGTAAAGAACGACGATAGCGCGTACACTTCGCCCTCGACGGCCGAAAACCAGAACGTGTCGGTGAACGTATAGGCAATGCTGCCGACCAGTCCGGCGCCGATCACGGCGATCGTCTGCGGCATCGACAGTTCGTTTTCTCTTTTACGCATCGCCCGGCGGGCTAGGTGCGTGATGCTCCAGAAAAGGAACATGATCGTGGCTCCGCTGGCCAGCGCCGACATCGCATTAACCATCAGGGCTGCATGCTGCGGCCCGGCGAACATCGTGAAGAAGCGCGATATCATCATGAACAGCGGCGCTCCGGGAGGGTGTCCCACTTCGAGTTTGTACGAGGTTGCGATGAATTCGCTGCAATCCCAGAAACTGGCCGTCGGCTCCATGGTCAGCAGGTAGACCATCGACGCGAAGACGAAGCAGAACCAGCCTCCGATCACATTGATTTTTTTAAAGGAATTGTTCATCAGATTTCTGTCGGTTATTTTTTCAATGCCGTTTTTCGGGAAAACGTATAATCCTTGCAAAATTAGAAAAATAACGGAAGAAACCGCAATTTAGTCTGAACTATCGGAGAAAGTTTTTAATTTTGCGTTGTTAAAAAACGCAGCCATGAAATCGAATTTGTCTATCCATAATACCCTGACACGCAAAAAAGAGGCCTTCGTGCCGCTGAAAGCTCCGTTCGTGGGACTTTATGTCTGCGGCCCGACCGTTTACGGCGATCCGCACCTGGGACACGCCCGTCCGGCCATTACGTTCGACCTGTTGTTCCGCTACTTGCGGGCGACCGGTTACAAGGTGCGTTACGTGCGCAATGTCACCGACGTGGGACATCTTGAGAACGACGCCGACGAAGGCGAGGACAAGATCAGCAAGAAAGCCCGGCTCGAACAGCTCGAACCGATGGAGGTGGCTCAGTACTATACCGACCGTTATCACGATGCGATGCGTCAGTTGAACGTCCTGCCGCCGAGCATCGAACCGCGCGCTTCGGGCCATATCATCGAGCAGATCGCGATGGTGCGGACGATTCTGGATCGCGGTTACGCCTATGTCAGCAACGGCTCCGTTTATTTCGACGTCGAAGCTTATAACAGGAAGTTCCGTTACGGGAAGCTCTCCGGCCGCGTACTGGAAGACATGATGGCCAATACGCGCGACCTGGACGGGCAGGGCGATAAGCGCAATCCGTTCGATTTCGCGCTGTGGAAAAAGGCGGCTCCGGAACACATCATGCGCTGGCCTTCGCCGTGGAGCGACGGTTTTCCCGGCTGGCACATGGAGTGTTCGGCGATGAGCACCCGCTACCTGGGCGAACAGTTCGATATCCATGGCGGCGGTATGGATCTGATGTTTCCGCATCACGAATGCGAGATCGCGCAGAGCACGGCCGCCTGCGGTCACGATTCGGCCCGTTACTGGATGCACAATAACATGATTACGATCAACGGACAGAAGATGGGCAAGTCGCTCGGCAACTTCATCACGCTTGAGCAGTTGACTACGGGCGCCCATCCGCTGCTCGAACAGGCTTACTCCCCGATGACGATCCGTTTCTTTATCCTGCAGGCGCAATACCGCAGCACGCTGGATTTTTCGAACGAGGCGTTGCAAGCAGCCGAAAAGGGATACGAACGCCTGATGAAAGCCGTCTCGACTTTGAAAAAGATCAAGCCGTCGGAAGCGTCTTCCGTCGATATTTCGGACGTTGAAGCCCGTTGTACGGCGGCGATGGACGACGACCTGAATTCGCCGATGGTGATTTCCGAACTGTTCGACTGCGTTCGGACGATCAATCAGATTTACGACGGCAAGCAGACGATTTCCGCCGCCGATCTGGCCGAACTGCGACGGGTCGTTGATTTGTTCGTGTTCGATATCCTGGGGTTGCGCGACGATCTGGCCGGCGATAATTCGCAGATGCTCTCTTCGGTGGTCGACATGATCCTGAATATCCGGATGGAGGCCAAGAACGCCAAAGACTGGGCCACGTCGGATAAGATCCGCGACGGCCTGGCCGCGATCGGCATCAAGGTCAAAGACCGCAAAGACGGTTTCGATTGGGAGGCGGAGTAGGGGCGAAGAGAGACGCTTCCGGTATAGTCGTTCCCGCCGAAAACGCCTGCGCCGCCCGGATTATCCGGGCGGCGCAGGCGTTTTATATGGATTTGCGCCGGCCGCGCGTTTGACCGTCCCGTCTTCTGCGTATTTTTCAACGACCCGCGCGCTTTCCTTGTTCGCTAAAGGCGTTCGGCCACGCTTTCCAGCTTCATCGTGCGCGATCCTTTTACGAGGATCAGGCGGCCGTGTATCGGATGTTCCTGCAGGTATTCGTTCAGCGCCGCCGCATCCGCGAAAGCCGGGTATATTCCGCGTCCCGCTTCCGAAAAGAGCTTTCCCACGAGGTAGACTTCGCCGATGCCGAGTTGCTGCAACAGTTCCACGATCCCGGCGTGTTCGGCTTCCGCGTATTTTCCCAGCTCGCCCATGTCTCCGAGCACGACCGCTTTGGGTTGTTCCGAGGGTTCTTTCGCAAAATTGGCGAGCGCCGCCCGCATACTCGACGGATTGGCGTTGTAAGCGTCCATAATCAGCGTGTTGCGCGCTCCCGCTTTCCGTTGCGACCGGTTGTTGTCCGGTTCGTAGCTTTCGATAGCCGCTACGATCTGCTGTTCCGGGACTCCGAAATGGCCGCCCACCGCGATGGCCGCCGCCACGTTGCCGATGTTGTAATCCCCGACCAGATGCGTCCGGATTTCCGTCGCACCTTTCCGTACCGTCAGGTAGTTTCCCTTTTCGGCTGCCGTCATCCCCGCCGTAGAGTAGGGAACCGCCTGCAATCCTTTTCGTTTCCCGATCATCTGCGCGAGGTATTCGCTTTCGCTGGAATAGAACGCCGTTCCTCCGTGCGTCTGTAGGTAGTCGAGCAGTTCCCCTTTGCCGCGCATAACCCCTTCGATGCCGCCGAAACCTTCCAGGTGCGCTTTGCCGATGTTGGTGATCAGTCCGAAATCGGGTTGTGCGATCGAGCACAGCAGCGCGATCTCTCCGCAATGACTCGCACCCATCTCCACGACGCCGAATTCCGCCGAACGGTCCATCGCCAGCAGCGTCAGCGGCACTCCGATGTGGTTGTTGAAATTTCCCTGCGTGACCGCTACGCGGTATTTCCGTTTCAGCGTCCGGCTGATCAGTTCTTTGGTCGTCGTTTTTCCGTTGCTGCCCGTAATCGCGAGGATCGGAATCCCCAGTTGCCGGCGGTGGCGTGCGGCCAGTTCCTGCAATGCTTTCAGCGTATCGGGTACGACGAAATAGTTCGCCTTTTCCGCCGCGGACATTCCGTCCGTTACCGCCGGGTCGTCTATGACCGCCGCCGCCGCTCCCGCTCCGACCGCCGCCGCCGCATAGCGGTTGCCGTCGAACGTTTCCCCGTGCAGCGCAAAGAAAATTCCTCCCGCGACGACCTGCCTGCTATCGGTCAAGATGCGCGGGAATTTGCAATATAAGTCGTAAAGTTCCATGAAGTCGTTTCCGGTTGAGATTCGGCGTTTTCCGGCCGCCGTTCCGTAAAAGACCGGCCGGTTTCGGTCGTTTTTAAATGAATTCGTCCCCGATCTTGAATTTCGTGTCGTCGATGAATTTTTTGATGTTCTGTTCGTTCGCTTTGGGACAGATCATCAGGACGTCCTTGTGGTCGACCACGATGTAATCCTTCAGCCCTTCGATGACGGTCAACTTATCCGTGTCCGTTTTGACGATGCATCCTTCCGTGTCGTACAGCATACAGAAGCGGCTTTCCACGTTCCCTTTCTCGTCTTTGGGCGAATGCTGGTACAGCGATCCCCACGTTCCGATGTCCGACCATCCGAAGTCGCTGCAGCGGACGTAAACGTCGTGCGCCTTTTCCATCACGCCGAAGTCGATCGAAACGTTGCGGCATTCGGGGTAGATGCGTTCGATGTGCTGCTGTTCCTGCGGGGTATTGTAGTAGGCCCCGATTGACCCGAACGTCTGTTGCAGGTCGGGCAGAAAGGCGCTGAAATTTTCGAGGATCGTTTCGGTCTTCCAGATGAAAATGCCCGAATTCCAGAAAAATTCGCCGCTTTCGACGAATGTTCTCGCCAGTTCGAGGTTCGGCTTTTCGGTAAACGTTTTGACTTTGAAGATCGGCGAGCCGTCCGTTTCGGAGCGGTTGTCGACCTGGATGTAACCGTATCCGGTGTCCGGGCGGTTCGGCCGGATGCCGATGGTCATCATTGCCCGCCTGTTCTCGGCGAATTCGGCCGCTTCGACGATCGCCCGGCGGAATTCGTCCTCGTTGAGGATCAGGTGGTCTGCCGGCGTCACGATCATCGTCGCATCCGGATTGACCGTTTTCAGCCTCCAGGCGGCATAGGCGATGCACGGGGCCGTGTTGCGTCCCACCGGTTCGCCGAGCACCTGGCGCTCTCCGATTTCCGGAATGTGCCGCAATACCTGCTCTTTATAACTGTTGTTGGTCACGACCAGGAAATTTTCCGGCGGAATGATTCGGGCGAACCGTTCGTAGGTGTGCCGGATGAAGCTTTTTCCGGTTCCGAGGATGTCGAGGAATTGTTTCGGTGTCGAACGGCGGCTGATCGGCCAGAAACGGCTGCCGACGCCTCCGGCCATGATGATGCAGTATCGGTTGTTGTTCATATGCTTTTTGCAGTTTTATCATACAATATTACGGCATTTTATCGGGATAACCAAACCGGGTCTCCTTAAAAAACAGGGTGAGTATGAAATAGTGTAAACAACACTATTACTGCTGTTTAACGATATTTAACAAAAAATAGTCAAGCGTTAAAACCGCGTGAAAAGACAAAATTCGGAAGGAGTTGCGTTGCCAAATCGTTACCGCAATCTCTTTCCGGACCTTGTTTTTAATGTATTGGGTTTCCGTTTCTTGCATCGTTTTTCATAACCTCGAATAACTCTAAGTCATGTATCATTGCAAAAAGTCTTTAGAGTTATGGCAAGAAGCACTTTCAAAGTCCTGTTCTATTTGAAAAACGTACTAAAACAAATTAGCCATTGATAGATAGTGATTTACAGTGAAAATCTCTATTATTGGGTTACGATTTACCAACTTGCAGACTTCATCGGGTTTCTCAATATTGCTTTTTTCAAATAACGCTTCCATGTCTGTAATAGTAACAATAAAAATCCGAAAAACGGAATGTTGACGTTTTCGGCAAGTTCTTTAAGTCGCAGGCGGGCATTTCCCCCGCACAATATAGGAAGAGATTGGGAGAGACGTTACGTAATGCTCTGCTTGCTTCGTTACCCATTCCCGCCCAGCATCGCCATCACTTCCTCCGCATACTTCTTCCCCACGGGCAAGATCTTGCCCGTCTTCGACAGCGTCACTTCCGAGTGCGTGAAACGGGCGATGCGGTTGCGTGCCACCACGAAGGAGCGGTGGATGCGGACGAACTCTCCCGGAGGAAGCTGTTCCTCCATGCCACGCAGGGGAATCTTGGAGAACACCGATGAGTCGTCGGCAAGATGCACCTTGACGTAGTTGTCCACGGACTCTATGTATAATATGATGTTGATGGGAATGGTTACGTTCTTGTATTCCGATTTCAGCACGATTTGCTGCATGGCTCGCCGCGGACTGACATCATAGGTTTTCAGTTCGATCTGAACAACCGGAATACCGTTGATAAGCAGAATAACATCGTAACGATGGTAGCTGTTATCGGTATTCATCCGTAATTGATTGATTACTTCATAGTCGTTCTTACACCAATCTTTTATATTGACCAGTGTGTATTGCAATGGCGTTCCGTCCTCACGGGTAAATGTATTTCGCTCGCGTAACCTTTTCGACGATACGAAAACATCGGGATTGATAACCTCCTCCAGCAACCGATCAAATTCGGAATCGGATAATTTTACTTTGTTCAGCGTCTCGAATTTCTGCCTGAAATTTGCTTCAAGAGAGGCTCTATCGTGAATGTCATCACGATAGACATATTTTAGTTGCTCCGTCAGTTTCCGAATAAAACTTTCTTCTATCTGTTTTTCCCGATTCATAACAGTTTTAAAAGTGTGTATATTACACCTAAGTTGTTACAACTTATAGCGATTAATTCGGGTTTTTACGATTTTTAAAGTATAAGAAAGAGCAGTATCGGATTATTTTGTTTTGCTGGGTTATTTTTTATTCGATATTCAATAATCACATTCGCCACTGTTAGATGATTATACTATCTCCAGAAATAAATCTTCAAGATTGCAGATAGAATAACAGCATTCCTGCTGAAATAGATGGTTTTTCGAGCCAGGCGCTTCAGATGTGTCCGAATCGTTAAGTTATGTTGTTCGATATGATTAGTTCCGTACAATGACGTCCGATGGATTTTTGTCACAATTAGAGAGCGATAGTTTTTTAATCTATCGGTATGACCCCGTTTTGTATCGGATAGATGGAGTGTTTTGAGGACAACGTTAAGGGTGGCGTTTGTCCGTGGGCCGATATTGTAACTGACGACCTGTTTGGATTTTCTATCCAAGACATATGCTATCCAGATGTGTTCGGACTTTCTTCGTATAAAGCTCTTTATTTCATCTACTTTATAGGTGCTTTGAGTAATGACTGTCGGACGCGAGATTGTATGAACAATCTGTACAATTCTGCTAAGTAGTGTTGTGGGAGAGATATTCAGTATTCGTGCTGTACTTCGTATGCCGCTCCCTCTTTTCTGGTAGGCGTCGTAACTATATAGTGTCTGTTGTTTTCGATGACACGACTTGCATTGGTAGCGTTGCCTGCCGTTACTCTGCGTTCCGTCTTTTACGCATGTGCCTCCGCAATATTTGTTTCCATTTTTACGATCATATAGATTTAAACATTGCCCTATATTTTGTAATCGCAAAAGTATTGAGTAAATTTACACAAGTCGTTGAGTAATTTATTTATTATGTACGAACGCCCTTATATAAAGGAGATTCAAGCAAGGATCGAAGAGCCACGAAAGTTCATACAGGTAATCCTCGGGCCTCGTCAGGTGGGGAAAACCACGATGGTAAATCAATTGCTGCAGAAACTTTCGTTACCTTAATGTATATGAATCTGCGGATGCCGTGTCGGCGACTAACTCGGCATGGTTGACTCAGGTTTGGGAGACAGCTAGGCTTAGAATGAAGGCTGCAAATGTGTCGGAATATCTGCTCGTGGAAGATTGAAAATTGGAGTGAGATCGTCAAGCAGCAATGGGATAAGGATACGCGAGAAAATATCAATATTAAAGTAATTTTACTGGGATCTTCCCGATTATTGATTCAGAAAGGACTCACAGAGTCATTGGCAGGACGTTTCGAAACATTTTATCTCGGCCATTGGTCTTTTGCTGAAATGAAAGCTGCGTTCGAATGGTCGATTGAGCAATATGTTTATTTCGGGGGATATCCGGGTGCTGCCTCGCTTATTACCGACGAAGAACGTTGGAAAAACTATATGAAGGATGCTTTGATCGAAACAAGCATTTCAAAAGATATCCTGATGTTGACTCGCGTGGATAAACCGGCATTGTTAAAGAGATTGTTTGAACTCGGTTGTTTATATTCTGGCCAGATTCTTTCTTTCACTAAAATATTGGCCAGCTACAAGATGCCGGTAACACGACGACGTTGGCAAATTATCTTAAATTGCTGTCTGACTGCGGCCTCTTGGGTGGTTTGGAGAAATATGCAGGAAATGTGATTCGATAGCGATCGTCGAGTCCTAAGTTTCAGGTCTACAATAATGCACTGCTGACTTCACAAAGCGATGAAACTTTTGAGGACACAGTAGTCAATCCGAAATTATGGGGACGACTGGTTGAGTCTTCTGTGGGAGCACATTTAATGAATCACTCCATATCTGATAGATATAATCTGTATTACTGGCATGAAGGTAATTTCGAAGTAGATTTTGTTCTTGAAAAAGGAGGTAAGGTTGTTGGTTTGGAGGTGAAAAGCGGAGCTCATGCAGACAATGAGGGGATGGGTGTATTTGCTGAGAAATTTCAACCGGACAAAGTGTTGCTTGTTGGAACAGGAGGAATTCCTTACGACGAGCTTTTGAAGATAAGTCCCAAAGAGTTGTTTTAAAATTAGGTATTATTAATCTAATAAACAGGTTAATAAGGCATGAATATTAGACTTGTATAGTCTTTAGGCTCCGTAATATTTCTGCTCTAATTACTGGGATTATTTCTAATTGTATTGACAAATTTGACACAAAAACAGTCATTGTACTGACGTTTTTCAATTAAGATTTTGGCAGGTAAGAATATTTCAATTGTCAAAATTGCTACGTCATTTCTGGATGCAATTATTTGTATATTAAATATTTACAATCAATTTATTGGCTGGGTTTGCCACTATTCCGCATTAATACAGATGGAATATCCGTTGTTTTCCTATATTGCAATTTGCGCCTAACTCAATAAAACTTGATTGTTTTTGCATGTCGTAGATAATCTTATCCTCAGAAATAAATCTTTAACACCGCATAAAGCATTATCGCTTTCCGGCTGAAGCAGATCGTGCGGCGGGTCAGACGCTTGATATGTGTACGGATGGTCAGGTTATGACGTTCGATGTGGTTGGTGCCGCGGTGAGCAGTCCTGTGGATTTCCGGTGAGATGAGTGTTTTATATTGCCGGAGTTTATCCGTATAGATCAATCTGGCATTGGTCAGTTTATCGGTAACCTTACTCAGCGTTTCATTGGTACGAGGTACAACAGAGAAACAGACGACGGATTTGTCAGCGCAGTTCAGAGCATAGGCTACCCAGATATGATCTTTTTTACGGCCGACAAAGGTTTTGATTTCATCGACTTCATATTCTATATTGGCTGTTACATGCGGAGCTGTTATATTTTTGGAGATGGAGATGATTCTTCTAATGAGAGTAGTCGTTGATATTTCCAGTAACCTTGCGATGCCTCTGATCCTGACGCCCTCTTTGGTATATTCCGAGATCGTCCGGTTTAATTCCGGGATATAGGCTTGGTAAGAATAATCCGCCTGTTGTTTCCTGTGGCAGTGTTTGCATTTATAGCGTTGTTTCCCATTCTCTTGATAGCCTTTTTGATACAAGTTCCTCCGCAAAATTTGCAAGTCATTTTTTTCGTGCCCTAATCTGATACATGAAGGTTCCTATCCGGAACCCTCGGCCGGTTTTCAGCCGATTTGCGGGCGCAAAAATACAAAAGACGACCCGAAAGTCGTCTTCTTTTTATGTTTTTCTTTAAGTCATGATAATGATTTTCAGCTAGTTGCAATCCTATGCCCTAATCTGATACATTACCTGGGTGTTGGTCGTGTAACTCGCTGATAATAAGCATTATTTGCGGAGAGAGAGGGATTCGAACCCCCGGAGCCTCGCAGCTCAACGGTTTTCAAGACCGCCGCGATCGACCACTCTGCCATCTCTCCGGGGACAAAAATATAACGGAAATTTTACTTTTCCAACTTGTAGTGCGCTTTCTCCCGTTTGTTTTCCGGCGGCGGGACGTTTGTTTTGCGTTTCGGACGGTTGGCGAATTTTCCATTTTAAGTTTTTCGTTTTTACGAGATAAATGACTATATTTGTAAACGTGCTGAAATTCAGCGTGTTTACCTAAACTTAAGAGTCATGAATAAATCTCAACTCGTTGACGCCATTGCGCGAAATGCAAAAATTACGAAAGTCGATGCCAAAAAAGCGCTCGACGCGTTCATTGAAGTGACCGGCGAAACGTTGCGGTCGGGCGACAAGATCGTACTGGTCGGTTTCGGATCGTTCTCGGTGGCTAAAAAGCCGGAACGTACGGGACGCAATCCCCGAACGGGGGCGGCTATCCGGATCGCCCCGCGGAATGTGGTCAAATTCAGAGCCGGTGCAGAATTGAGCGATATGCTGAAATAACGGGGAGGTCGGGACGAAAGCGGGCGGTTTGCGGAAACGGGCTGTCTGCTTTTTGTTTGCGGGTTTGTCTTTTCCAAAAAAATAGACAATCTTTGCAAATCTTAAATGAGCCCCTTCACGATGAGTAAAAAGAAGATTATCCTGTTGATCGTCGCTTTGCTGGTATTCGACCAGATCGTTAAGATTTGGATCAAGACGCATTTCATGTTGGATCAGAGTGTGACGGTTTTTCCGAATTGGTTTTTCATCCGGTTTATCGAAAATCCGGGAGCCGCGTTCGGATTCGAGTTGGGGGGTAATTACGGGAAGTTGATACTCAGTGTTTTCCGTCTGCTGGCGATCGGTGCTTTGGGGTATTATATTTTTTATTTATACCGGAAAAAGGCGCCGGCCGGCGTTCTGGCGGGTTTCTCGCTAATCTTTGCCGGAGCGCTCGGCAACGTGCTCGACAGCGCGTTCTACGGGCTGTTGTTTTCCGAATCGACCTTTACGAGCGTCGCCACTTTCCTGCCCGAAGGCGGCGGTTATGCCGGATTTCTGCACGGCAAAGTCGTGGATATGCTGTTTTTCCCGATCGTGGAGGGCGTTTTCCCGTCGTGGATTCCCGGGGTGGGAGGGGAGCCGTTCCTGTTTTTCAGCCCGATCTTCAACTTCGCCGACAGTTACATCACCGTCGGCGTCATCTACTTGTTGCTGTTCCAGCGTAAATATTTCAAATAATTCGCGGCGGAGTGTCTTTTTTTGTCGCAAAGCGGTTTTTTCGGCGTATTTTGCTATATTTGTGATACGTCGGCATGTGCCGGTGCCCGAACCTAAAACTGCTCTGTCATGAAAAAGAATCTGCTGGCAGGTCTCCTGTTGCTGTGGGCTTGTAGCGTTTACGGACAGAAACGGATCGTCGATCCCGTCCGGAGCGATTTCTCCTATGTGGCGAAATTCGACCGCGTCGAAATCACCGGTAAACGGACGGTGGCCGAAGTGACGTTGCGCTATCTCCCGAATTACTGGATCCGGTACGATTCGCTGACGACGTATCTGCAAGATTGCGGCAGCGACCGGCGGTACCGGTTGTTGGCCGCGGAAGGCTTCGAACTCAATAAGGAAGTGTATATGCCCGAATCGGGCGAGATGAAAGCCCGTTTCATTTTCGATCCGGTCGATGCCGATGTACATTGCGTCGATTTCATCGATCCGAGCTGGAAAAAATCGCATAATACGTACGGAATTTTTCTGGAGAGATCGGAGAAACCTTCGGTACTGCCGGATTGGGCGTCGGGAAACTGGTTGACGACGGACGGTTCGAACCGGTGGGTCTGCGGTTTTCTGCCGCAGACGGCGGTGTGGTGGAACGATTTCTGGGATTACGGAACGGTGACCCGTAAAGGAAAAACGCTGTGGGTGCAGCTTAAGAACGGCGATCGCGATACGACGCTCTGCCTGAAGGAAGGGCGCGACGGCGCGTTGTTGCTCGGCTCCGACGGCCGTACGTTCGCGACGCTGGGCCGCGACTTGGTGCGCCGCACTGCGCCGGCGGCGGAGTGGAAATACGATCCGGAAAAATACAGGGACGTCCTGTACGGTAAAAAGAAAGCGGTGATCCGCGGCGTGATCGACGGCTATACCCCGAAGCTGGGTTATACGACCGGTTCGTTGGGCGTGACCGACCACGTCCTGCGCCGGGATTCTTATTCTCTGATCGAAATCCGGCCCGACGGACGGTTCGACGTGGAAGTGGAGGTGGAAGCTCCGCAGGCATTGTATATGCAGATCGGAGAAGACGTCTCCGGTTATGTATTCGTGGCGCCGGGCGATACGCTGATGTGTTATTACAGTATAACCGATTTGCAGAATCCCCGGCGACATGGATATGAACAGATATGGGATTGTTCCCGGTTCATGGGAGGTTCGGCGCCGCATAACCAGTTTTATTTAATCGCCCAACGGATGATGCCCAATCCGTGGGGCGTTTACGACCGGATGAGCGAATGCATCGAGAAGGACGCCTCGGACGAATTCAGGGCGTGGATCGACGGGCGGCTCCGTCAGGTGGACGATTCGTTGGCGGCGCTGTCCGCCCGCTATGAATTTTCCGCCCGGACGCGGGATCTGCTGTACGCGAATTTCCGGACGACCGAATACCGGAACCTGCTCAATTACCAGATGCGGCATTCCGATCGCCGGTATACCTACTCGCAACGGCCCGACGGAACCTATAAGGCGACGCCGAATCCCGATTACCGGCCGCTGCCGAAGTCGTTCTGCGATTTTATGACGATGGATTTCGTCGACGATCCGCTGATGATCGCGACAACCTGCTTTGCCGAGGTGATCAACCGGCTCGAATACGGCCCGGCCATGTTCGTAGGCGCCGCATACAACGGGTTTAATAAACGATACGACTCCCTCGGGATGAAAGCGGTCGCCGATGTCGGCAAGCGGATGAAAGCGTCGATGCCGGAGCCGACCCCGCATCAGATGGCTACGCTGGATTCGTTGATCGCCGGGAAAAGGGATTCCGCCGGATTGGCCGGGCTCGATACTATCGTCATCCGCCGTTTCCGGGCTTTGGAGCAGGATTTTTTGAAACGGGAGATCGCTCGGATCAGGTCGGAACAAGAACGGTCGCTTTACCGGGCCGCTTTCGACACTTTGCGCAGTTACGGATTGGATCGCTGCGTGGCTTACGATTATACGCTCGCACGCTGGTATGCCGGTCAAGGTGACAGACTGGAGAATGACAGCGCCCGACTGGAGGAGGTAGCCCGGCTGCTGCCCTATGTCAAAACCCCGTACGTGACCGGTAAGATCGTGCAGTCGTATGCTTCGGGTTGCGAAACCCGCCGGACGCAGGAGCGGCAGAAGCCGCGGACGAAGGCCGACGAATATTTCGACGAACTGATCGCGCCCTACAAGGAAAACGTACTATTCCTCGATTTCTGGTCGACGGGTTGCGGGCCGTGTCGCAGCGGCATGATCGCGGCGAAACCGGTCGTCGAAGAGTTGAAAGATTTGAAAATCAAGTTCCTTTATATTACCGACGAATCGCAGTCGCCGGTCGAGGTTTACGACCGTTTTTTGACGGAGAACGGGATCGGGGGAGAGCATATCCGGGTTACCCGCGATCAGTGGAACCTGCTGAAAGCGAAATTCGACATCGGCGGAATCCCGCATTACGCCGTAGTCGATAAACAGGGGCGCATCGTCGATAATAACGGGTGGTGCAGGATAGGGCCGAAACACTGTAAAAGTAAATTGCTGAAGCTGGAGAAAGAGCCTTGACGACGATCCGGATCGGGTGGCGGGGGAGCGGCGTAGCAGTAGAAACCGACGTTCCGTGGCATCGATAGCGGCCCGGTTATTCGCTGTATTTGTTGCGCAGAAAGAGAAATGTTTTAAAAGACAATCCGAAAGAGTTGTCTTTTTGTGTTATGAAATAGCTTTTTCAGGATATTTTTATTAAATTTGTTTAGCGTCCGGATTCCGGACGGAAACCTGCAAATCTAAAACGATGCGATATGAAAAAGAGTTTGTTGTCGGGATTGTTTTTGTTGCTATGCTGTGCGGCTTGGGGACAGAAACGTACGGTCGATCCGGTGCGGAACGATTATGTTTACGTCGTGCGCTTCGACCGGATCGAAACCACAAAAGAGCGGACGGTGGCCGAGGTGACGTTACGCAACGATCCCGCTTCGTGGATCCGTTACGATACGGGATGTTATCTGCGGGAACGCGGCGGCGACCGGCGGTACAGACTGCTGGCGGCCGAAGGGTTCGAACTGGGTAAGGAGGTTTTTCTACCCGCTCCCGGCGTGTCGAAAGCGCGGTTCGTTTTCGAACCGCTGGATGCGGATGTGCGTTGCGTCGATTTTCTCGGCAGACAGAAACCGCTCGAAAATACGTACGGCATTTGGCTGAAAGATGCGCCGTCGCCGCTTCCGGCGTGGGCTGCGGGTCATTGGATGACTTCCGACGGTTCGAACCGGTGGGTCTGCGGTTTTCTGCCGCAGACGGCGGTGTGGCGGAACGATTTCTGGGATTACGGAACGGTGACCCGCAAAGGGAAAACGCTGTGGGTGCAGCTTAAGAATGGCGATCGCGATACGACGCTCTGCTTGAAGGAAGGGCGCGACGGCGCGCTGCTGCTCGGCTCCGATGGCCGTACGTTCGCGACGCTGGGCCGCGACCTGGTGCGCCGCACTACGCCGGCGGCGGAGTGGAAATACGATCCGGAGAAGTACCGGAACGAGCTGTATCGTCCGGGCACGGCCGTGATCCGGGGTATTCTGGAAGGGTATACGCCGCAGTTCGGCTTTACGTCGGGAACCCTGATGTCGTACGATCCGATAACGCGCCGGGATTGCGCGGCGCTGATCGAGGTGCTTCCGGACGGCCGTTTTTCCGCCGAAATCGAAACGGAACATCCGAAGACCTTGGTGATGAGCCTGGGACCCGGAACGATCAGGAATTTGTACGTCGAGCCGGGCGATACGCTGATGTGCCGTTTCGTGATGTCGGATCTGCAGAATCCTCAGTGCAGATCGGGAATGAAGGACTGGAGCCGGTCGCGGTTTATGGGCCGCGCGGCCGAATACAATATGTACCGGATGATCGCCGACCGAATCGTGCCGGCGCAAGACAGCGTTTACGGCCGGACTCAGGAGTGCGTCGGGAGAGGGGCTGCCGACGAATACAAGGCGTGGATCGCCGAACGTTTTCGCCGGACGGAAGATTCGTTGTCGGCTCTGGCGGCCCGTTACGAAATAAGCGGCCGGACGCGGGATCTGCTCTACGCGGAGCATAGTCAGCGGGCATTTTGTAATTTGTTGGACTATGCGTCGGCGAATCAAAATTCGAAAATCATAAACGGTCGGTTGCGCGACGACGGCGTTTACGAGGCCGAGAGGAATCCCGATTACCGGCCGCTTCCGGCGTCCTTTTACGATTTCGTTACGATGGAGCGGGTCGACGATCCGCTGATGATTACTACGTCCGATGCGAATTCGGTAATCAGCCGGCTTGTCGTCAGCAGTCCGGTGATGAATATAGGCCGTATCGCAGACGCATTTTCCGCATTCAGCGGTCTGTTCGGGCCGGGGCTGATCGCGTATATCGCCGGAAAGGTGCGGGAAGGATGTCCCGACCTGACTCCCGGGCAGCGGGCCGAGTTGGACAGCCTGCCGTTCAAGAGCCGGGGAGAGTCCGTCTCGATCCGGGATACGATGATCAGTCGTCGCTTCGTGGCTTGTCTCAAAGAGTTCAACGCGCAGCGGGCGAAAGAGCAGGCGCGGCTGGATACGCTGCGCGAAAAATACATGTATGCGAATGCGTTCGATACGCTGCGCCGTTACGGATTGGACCGTTGCCTGGCTTACGATTACGCATTGACCGGTTATTTTTACAGCCTCGTGTCGCAGCAACAGCAAAACGAGAATTTTCGGTTGGATCTTTTCGCGGAAATGACCCGGTTGCTGCCGTATGTCGGGACGCCGTACCTGACCGGTCGGATCGTGCGGGCGTACGAAGAAGCCTCGTCGGTCGTAATCCGGCCGGTCGAAAAAGACGAGCCGCGAACCAAAGCCGACGACTATTTCGACGAGCTGATCGCTCCGTACAGGGGATACGTGCTATACATCGATTTCTGGGGCACCGGATGCGCTCCGTGCAGGCAGGGGATGGTTGAGGCCCGCCAAACGGTCGAAGAGCTGAAAGATTCGAAAATCAAGTTCCTATATATCACGTCCGAAGGAATATCCCCGCTTGCGGCTTACGATCGGTTCCTTTCCGAACGCCGGATTCAGGGCGAGCGCCTGAGGCTGTCCGACGATCAGTGGAACTTGCTTTGTACTAAATTCGACATTTACGGGATTCCGCACTGCGTTGTGGTCGATAAGCAGGGACGGGTGGTCGATAACAATCGATGGAGCCGTTCCGGTCCCGCGCTTTGTAAAAGCAAGTTGCTGGAACTCGAAAAGCAGTGATCGTTTCGGGCGGGATTACCGTTTTCCGGCGAAAGTAATAAAGAAGTCCCCGGTTTAAATTAGAAACCGGGGACTTTGCCGTTTTTACCGTTTTTCTTCTTCCGTCCGGCATACTTGTTTCGTCCGGCGTTTCGGGTTGGCCGGGAACCAGCCTTTGCGGACGCGCTCTTGCTGTTCGAACAGTTCCTTGATCGTCCAGAACGACGAGAACGCGAACACGCCGGCCAGCGCGGCGATCAGTACGTTGTCGGTCAGCAGCGACCAGGCGATCCCGCCGATTCCGAGCACGAGGAAAATCCACCAGCATCCGGTTCCCCAGTAATATTCGGCTTTGACGACTACCGGGTGAAACAGTCCGATAATCAAAAAGGTGGCGATCCCGATGACCAGTCCCAGCAAATGATATTCCGTTAAAAATTCCATATTGTTTTGTTTTACAAGTATTTTTGTTCTACGTAAGTTTCGATCGCCTGTTCCGTTTTTTGTTCCAAGACGTCGAGTTCTTCGCGTAGCAGCATGATTTTTGCGTCCGCGTTGATGTCGAGGTACCGGGCAAGCTGGGTGACTTCCCCTTCCGGCAACAGTTTCCGCTGCCGCCGGAAGTCGGTCGCTATCGTTTTCAGCAACCGGAGCTGGAATTCGAACGATCCGATCTGTTCCGGAACCGTTTTTCCCTTCCTGCAAAGCTGCGCCCGATAGCGGGCTACGGGGATGGAACCGCATCTTTCGAGCGACTCCATCGGGAAGGGCCGCCCGGTACGGATTACCTCGCGGATAATCAAATCGTATACCCTTTTGTTGATCTGCAGTTTTTTGCGCTCCGTCGCGCGGCAGAGCGAATCGACCGATCGGAGCCGTATCCGTGCGAGCAGCGAATCGTTCGCCGTCGGGATCGGTTGCACGTAGCGACTCCATTGCGGAGTCCAGAGCGCGGCCGCTGCGATCTGTTTTTTATCCAGCAGCCGACACAGGGCGCCCAGTTCCAGCGCGAGTCTCCGACGTTCGTGGCTTTTTTCCACGACCCGGTTCGTGTTCTCCGGCCCCAGGATGTATTCCGTGTTTATCGGCCGCCCGTGCGCCCGAAAATCTGCATACAACGTCCGGAGCACGGCCTTTTTGAATACGAGTTCCAGCGAGTCCGTTTCGTCCGGAACGGCCCGGTAACGGCAGGAGAGGGAAAGGAGACTGTCCCTGCGTCGCTGGGCGGCCGGATAATAGCTCCGGTCGAACGTCTGCAACGAATCGACGGCCCGGACGTAATCGTCCAGATCGTCGTATCCGAGGCACGGGAACGGAAGCCGGATGTAAGGCTGGTCGGCAACCGTGAGCTCCGCGATCCCCTCGGTGAACAGGATCGCGTTGATCCGCAGCCTTTTGCTGTCTATGTCTTTTTGGAGTGAGTCCCTGACCGATCTCAGGTGCAGAATGCATGTCTTGCGTTCCGGCGAAAAATCGTCCGGATTTTCGGCCCGGGCGTGCGGGAACAGCAATACGAACGGGAAGATCAGGCAGATCGGGATTTTCATGGCTGCGGCGGATTATTATTTTCGCTCGTCCTGCAGACGGTACAGATCCTGCCGGGTCAGCCACAGGGCTTCGCGAGCTTCTTCCAGCGAGGCGATGGCCTGCCGCAGTTCGTCGCTGTATTTCATTTCCATCTCTTTGTCGGGAGACAGGTATGTGGCGAGATCCGATCCGATGGCTTCCGCGTCTTTCTGTATTTTGTTCTGTAAGTGAGGAACCGGAAACGGCGGAACCTCCCGGTTTTGCCTGCGGCAGACCGCAGCGACGGTGCGCAGCAGCGCGGTGTTCGATTCGAGCAGCCTGCGTTCGCGGATCTCCCGCTTCCAGCGGTATTCCTCGGAGGTGTGCGACAGGCGGGTGAATATCAGTTCCTGCCCGGCCTTCAGGCGTTCATAGTCCGGTTTCCCGTCCTTTTCCGGAAGGTGTCGCATCAGCGACAGGTAAGCCGAGTCCTGCATCAGCACCTGGCGCAGTTGTTCCTCCGCATCGTCGAAAGCCCGGCGATAGGCCTTGCAGGAGTCGATTTTCAGGTTGTAGGATGCGATGTCGAAACGATAGTCGGCCAGCGAATAGACCGGGGCGATGATCCCCTTGCGGTAAGCGATTTCGGTGGCTTCTTCGAACACGGCCCAGCCCAGTTCTTTTTCCATCTGACGCACCGTGTCTTCGAAACGGCGGACTTCCCTTTGCAGAGAATCCGTTTTTGCGGAAACGGATGAAGATGCCGTCTTTTCGGCTGCGGGAGAATCCGTGATTCGCGGGCTGAACGACAAGCACAGGCAACCCAGAGCGATCAATCCGGCAACGGCTGCATTTGTTTTCATGCTTTGCAGGGGTTAGGTTATCTTCCTGCAAGGTAACGAGTTTTTGCCGCATCGCCAAACGGCCGGGGCGTTTTTTTACAGATTTTCTTTTACGAATTCGATGCACCGTTCCAACAGGTGGTGCCGCGCATTGCCCATGCTGTGGTTTTTGTCCGGATAGATCCGCATTTCGAACGGTTTGCCGTGCGCGGTCAGTTGGGCGGCCATTTCGTAGGTGTTTTGAATGTGCACGTTGTCGTCGGCCGTGCCGTGCGCGATCAACAGTTTTCCTTCGAGCCGGTCGGCGAAACGGATCGGAGAATTGTCGTCGTAGCCCGACGGATTGTCCTGCGGCATGCCGTTATAAATTTCGGTGTAAACCGTGTCGTAGAAACGCCATGAGGTGACCGGCGCTACGGCGATCGCTATGCGGAACACGTCGTTGCCTTTCAGAATGCAGTTCAACGCCATGAACCCGCCGTAACTCCAGCCGTAAATGCCGATCCGCGACCCGTCCACGTAAGGCAGCGACCCCAGGTAGCGGGCCGCTTCGATCTGGTCTTCGGTTTCGTAGCGTCCCAGTTGCCGGTACGTGCATTTGCGGAACGATTCGCCGCGGAACCCGGTTCCCCGGCCGTCGACGCAGGCGACGATATAGCCTTGCTGCGCCAGCACGTCCGTCCAGTCCATCGTCCAGCGGTCGGCGACCTGCTGCGATCCGGGACCGCTGTACTGGGTCATCAGCACCGGGTATTTTTTCGCCGGGTCGAAATCGCCGGGCCGCAGCAGATAGCCGTTCAGTTCGATGCCTTCCGAATTCCGGAACGTGAAAAATTCTTTGACCGGTACGCCCTGCTCCACCAGCGTATCCCGTAGCGCGGCGTTGTCTTCGAGCGTGCGGATCAGCCGGCCGTCGGCGGCGTGCAGCGTGATCCGCTCCGGCGTCTCGACGTTCGAAAAGTAACTGATGTAGTAGCGAAACCCTTCGGACGGCAGGATGTTGTAAGTGCCGTCGCCCCCGGTCAGCCGTTTCTTATCCTTGCCGTCCAGTCGGACCGCATACAGGTCGCGTCTGAGCGGCGAGGTTTCGGTGGACAAGTAGTAAACCCGGTCGTCGGAGACGCCCAGCATCGCCGTGACTTCCCACTGTCCGTCGGTCAGTTGTTTCAGAAAGCCTTTGCGGATGCTGTGCAAGTACAGGTGCATGTAGCCGTTCCGTTCGCTGCGGACGACGAAACGGTCGCCGTCGGGCAGGAACGTGACGGTCGACCGGTCGGCGTGTTCGACGTAGCGTTCGTCGCGTTCGTCGTAAACGACGCGCGTCGCGCCGTTGCGGTCGCTCAATAACACTTCGAAGTGATTTTGCAGCCTGTTCAGCCGGTAGAAAGCCAGCTCTCCGGACGGCGTCCACAGCAGGCGCGGAATGTATCGGTCGGTTTCGCCGCCGGTATCGATCCGGACGGTTTCGCCGGTTTCCAGATCGTGGCAGTAGAGTTCGACGATCGAGTTTTCCTCGCCGGCCTTCGGGTACTTGAACGTGTAGTTTTCCGGATACAGCTTCCCGTCGAAACGGTTCATATTGTACTCCCTGACGCGGCTTTCGTCGAACCGCAGCCAGGCGATCCGCCGTCCGTCGGGCGACCATTCGAACGCCCGCGCGAAGGCGAATTCCTCTTCGTATACCCAGTCGGGGATACCGTTGATGATGTGGTTCTTCCGTCCATCGGAGGTAATGCGGCGTTCGGCGCCGTCCGCGAGGTCGGCCACGAAAAGGTCGTTGTCGCGAACGAAGGCCACGCGGTGGCCGTCCGGCGAGAAGGCGGCCTGTTGCTGCGGCCCGCCCGTCGAAAGCCGCCTGAGCGATCCGTCTTTCGTATCGAATATCCAGTATTCGGCCGTGAACGAACGGCGGTACACCGGTTTTACGTCGGTCGACAGCAAGATGCGGGTTTCGTCGGCGCTGAACCGGTAATCCGTAAAGTCTATCGACGGGGTGGCTGTCGCGCGGTCGAAAATCACGGCCAGCCGTTCGCCCGTCCGGTAGCTGTATCGGACGATGCGGCCGCTGTCGACCGCCGTATAATGTTCGCCGTCGCGCATACTGCGGACGCCGCCGACGGTTTTCGGCGTGAACAAACCGCCGCGCAGGTCGGCGTAGTCGAAGCGGCCCTGGGCCGCCGCACCGGGATTCAGGATAAGCGCAGCCATCGTAATCAGGAAAAGTAAACGTCCGGCGTATCGTCCGCGCCGGGACAGGTCATACCGCGTTTCGAAATTCATCGGCAAAAGAGATTATTCGCCGGCCTTACACGCTTTCAGGCTCAAGTCGAGGCTCTTGATTTGGTGCGTCAGCGCGCCGACCGAGATGAAGTCTACGCCGCATTCGGCATATTCGCGCAGGTTTTTCAGCGTGATGCCGCCCGACGATTCGGTTTCGTACCGTCCGCCGATCAACGCGACCGCCTCGCGGGTCGTCTCCGGCGAGAAGTTGTCGAGCATGATCCGGTCTACGCCGCCTACCGAGAGCACTTCGCGGATGTCGTCCAGCGATCGCACCTCGACTTCGATCGGGATATTTTTGCCTTTCTCTTTCAGGTAGGCCTGCGTCTTGCGGATCGCCGGCGTGATGCCGCCGGCGAAGTCGATGTGGTTGTCCTTGAGGATCACCATGTCGAACAGTCCGATGCGGTGGTTGCCGCCGCCGCCGATGCGGACGGCCATCTTGTCCAGCACGCGCATGCCCGGCGTGGTTTTGCGCGTGTCGATCACCTGTGTTTTGAGCCCGTCCAGTTCCTGGACGTAAACGGCCGTCTGCGTCGCTACGCCGCTCATCCGCTGCATGATGTTCAGCAGGATGCGTTCGGCCTGCAACAATGAGATCAGCCGTCCTTCGACGTAAAAGGCGATGTCGCCCGGTTGGACGCGCGCGCCGTCGTCGAGCCGTTTTTCGAATTTCGCTTCCGGATCGAGCCGGCGCAGCACGGTTTCGGCGACTTCGACGCCGGCCAGGACGCCTTCCTGCTTGACGAGCAGCTTCATCCGGCCGCGTTCGTCGTGCGGGATGCACGCGAGCGACGAATGGTCGCCGTCGCCGATGTCCTCGCGGATGGCCAGTTCGATCAGGTCGTTGACGAACGGGATATATTCTTCCTTCATGTTCTTTTCGATTATAAGTTTATAACGCAGCAAAGGTAAAAAAAAATACGTATGCCGCTGTTTTTATCGGCCGCCGTCCGTCCGGTTCGCTTTGTATGGGCCGATCCGCCGTATTTTCCGGATTCCGTGAATTTTCGAAGCCGAAGGAATTGTGGTTCACCCTCAAAAAAGCGGGTAATAATTTTTATTGTTTTTTAAAAAGTTCTACCTTTGCTCGATCAACGGACGCCCAGGCATTTCGTAACCGGTTTGTTATAGTGCCCGGATGTCTGTTAACCGGTTGGATGATAACGATATGATCGGCGTTATGCCGGTTTGAGCATCATAGGCGGCGCGCGGAACGAAGACCGGAAACAGGATTCTTTCGCTTATTTTGCCGCAGTACATTAGGGAAGAAACAAGAAAACGAAAGTTATGAAAAATCTCAGAAGCAGTGTCTGTACCACGGGACGGAAAATGGCGGGAGCCAGAAGTCTCTGGAGAGCAAACGGAATGAAGGAAGAACAGTTCGGACAGCCGGTGATCGCCGTCGTCAACTCGTTCACTCAGTTCGTCCCCGGGCACGTGCATCTGCATGAAATCGGACAGCAAATCAAAGAGTGGATCGCCGAAGAGGGCTGTTTCGCCGCCGAGTTCAATACGATCGCCATCGACGACGGGATTGCGATGGGACACGACGGGATGCTCTATTCGCTGCCGTCGCGCGACCTGATCGCCGATAGCGTCGAATATATGTGCAACGCGCACAAGGTGGACGCGATGATCTGCATTTCGAACTGCGACAAGATCACCCCGGGGATGCTGATGGCCGCGATGCGGCTGAACATTCCGGCCGTTTTCGTGTCGGGGGGGCCGATGGAGGCCGGACGGCTCGGCGACCGCGCTTACGACCTGATCGACGTGATGGTCAAGGGAGCCGACAAGGATTTTTCGGACGACGATTTGTCGAAGCTCGAACGCGCCGCTTGTCCGACTTGCGGTTCGTGCTCCGGTATGTTTACCGCCAACTCGATGAACTGTCTGACCGAGGCGCTGGGGCTCTCGCTGCCCGGTAACGGAACGGTGTTAGCCACGCATAAACTGCGGACGGAGTTGTTCCGCAAGGCGGCCAAATTGATCGTCAAGAATGCCAGGGAATATTATTTCAACGATAACGAAGCCGTATTGCCGCGGTCGGTCGCTACGCGCGCGGCCTTCCTGAACGCGATGTCGATGGATATCGCGATGGGGGGGTCGTCGAATACCGTGCTGCACCTGCTGGCGGTTGCTCAAGAGGCCGGCGTGGATTTCACGATGAGCGACATCGACATGCTGTCGCGCCGCGTGCCGGTGATCTGCAAAGTTGCGCCGAACACGCCGCTGTACCATATTCAGGACGTCAACCGCGCCGGCGGAATCCTGAGCATTCTCGGCGAGTTGAACCGAGGGAAGCTGCTCGATACGGCCGTCGTCCGCGTCGACGGAATGACGCTCGGCGAGGCGATCCGCCTGAACGACCTGCGCAGTCCGGACGTTGCCGACGAGGCGAAGACGCGTGCGCTGGCCGCTCCCGGCGAACGTTTCAACCTGAAACTGGGTTCGCAGGATACGAGATACCCGGCGGCCGATACCGACCGCGAGAAGGGATGTATCCGCGACCTGGAGCATCCGTACCTGAAGGACGGCGGACTGGCCGTACTGTTCGGCAACATCGCCCGCAACGGCTGCATCGTCAAGACGGCGGGCGTCGACGAGTCGATCCTGCGTTTCGAGGGCAAAGCCCGCGTATTCGAATCGCAGGAAGAGGCCTGCGACGGTATTCTGGGCGGTAAGGTGAAAGCCGGCGACGTGGTGGTGATCCGTTACGAAGGGCCGAAAGGGGGCCCCGGTATGCAGGAGATGCTGTACCCGACTTCGTACCTGAAGTCGGTGAACCTCGGCAAGGCGTGCGCGCTGATTACGGACGGTCGTTTTTCCGGCGGTACGTCGGGACTGTCGATCGGGCACGTTTCACCCGAGGCCGCAGCGGGCGGCGACATCGCGCTGGTAAAGGACGACGATACGATCCTTATCGATATACCGAACCGAACGATCAATGTAGAACTTACTTCGGAGGAGCTCGATATGCGCAGGCAGGCGATTGTCCGCTTCGAACCCGTGGAGCGCAACCGAGTCGTCAGTCGGGCCCTTAAGGCCTACGCATCGATGGTAACATCGGCCGACAAGGGCGGAGTACGCGAAAACATTTAGCAACACGTTGTTCGGGGAAACAGCCTTGTAATAGCAGAATCGTTTTCGGAATACGTTCCGGGCGGTTGCGGTTGTTTTCCGATGGTTGAATTTT
Organism: Candidatus Alistipes pullistercoris; assembly: GCF_027665465.1. NCBI lineage: Bacteria > Pseudomonadati > Bacteroidota > Bacteroidia > Bacteroidales > Rikenellaceae > Alistipes > Candidatus Alistipes pullistercoris. The sequence goes on from NZ_JAQDED010000005.1 coordinate 75,770, forward strand.
AATACGTTCATTATGTCCAACAAACAAAAAATAAAAGGGGCCGAGGCTCTCTTACTGTCGCTTATAGCCGAAGGAACCGATACGATATTCGGTTACCCGGGCGGTCAGGTAATCCCGATTTACGATCATCTGTACCATCATACCGATCGGTTGAATCACATTCTCACGCGCCACGAACAGGGCGCCGTACATGCCGCGCAGGGTTATGCGCGCGCCACCGGCAAGGTGGGCGTTTGCCTGGCTACGTCCGGCCCGGGCGCTACGAACCTGGTGACCGGGATCGCCGACGCGATGCTCGACTCGACGCCGATCATCTGCATTACCGGGCAGGTGCCTTCGACTCTGCTCGGAACGGACGCCTTCCAGGAGGCCGATACGATCAGCATGACGATGCCGATTTCGAAATGGAATTTCCAAGTGACCAAAGCGTCCGAAATTCCGGGTGCGATCGCCAAGGCTTATTACATCGCCCGCACGGGACGTCCCGGGCCGGTGGTGATCGATATTTCGAAAAACGCTCAGGTCGAGGAGTTCGATTACAGTTATAAACCGTGCATTTATTTGCGCAGCTACAAGCCGCATCCGGAGGTTGATCCGAAAGCGATCCAGCGGGCCGTCGAAATGATCAATGCGGCCGAACGTCCGCTGCTGATCGTTGGACAGGGCGTAAAGCTCGCCGGCGCGGAGACCAAGTTGCTGGAGTTCGCCGAAGCGGCCGGAATCCCGATGGCGCAGACGCTAATGGGTATTTCGACCGTGCCGAACAGCCATCCGCTGTTCATCGGTATGCTCGGTATGCACGGCAATATCGCCGGTAACCGGATGACGCAGCAGAGCGATCTGATCGTGGCCGTCGGTATGCGTTTCAGCGACCGGGTGACCGGTAACGTGAAGCAGTATGCGCCGAATGCGAAGATCATCCACGTCGATATCGATCCGGCCGAACTGGGCAAGAACGTGGCCGTCGAACTGCCGATCCATGCCGACGCCGGCGACGCGTTCGACGCGCTGAAAGTGGGCATCCGGTATAAGGAGCGCGCCGAATGGATTGCGATGGCGGAAGACTACCATCGACGCGAATACGAAGTCGTCGTGAAGCCGAGCACCGATCCGCAGGGCGTCCGTATTTCGATGTACGACGTGGTCAGCACGCTGGCCGAGGCCGAAAAGGCCGATGCGGTGATCGTAACCGACGTGGGACAGCACCAGATGTTCAGCGCCCGCTATTCGAAGTTCAATCGTACGCGCAGTTTCATTACGTCCGGAGGGCTCGGCACGATGGGATTCGGGCTGCCCGCCGCGATGGGGGCGAAACTCGGCGTGCCCGACCGCGAAGTGGTCGTGATGATGGGCGACGGCGGGTTTCAGATGACGATGCAGGAGCTTGGGACGATCATGCAGAACAAGATCGGCGTCAAGATGATCGTGCTGAACAACCATTACCTCGGTATGGTGCGCCAATGGCAGCAGTTGTTCTTCGAAAAGCGTTATTCGTACACGAGCCTCGAAAACCCGAAGTTCACGATGATTGCCGAGGCGTACGGGATTCCGAACCGTCGCGTGACGCAGTTGTCGGAACTGAAAGGGGCGATCGACGAACTGGTGAAGGCTCCGGGAGCCTATTTCCTCGAAGTGGACGTGCTGTCCGAGGAGAACGTTTTTCCGATGGTGCCGGCCGGCGCATCGCTGTCGGATCTGATCGCCAAGGAACCTGACAAAAAGTAGAACCTAACGGAGTTGACAGTTATGATTAAGGAATATATCGTTATCGCATTTACGGAGAACCAGATCGGGGTGTTGAACCGGATTACGGCTCTCTACCTGCGGCGTAAGATCAACATCGAAAGTCTGAAAGTATCGGAATCGTCGATCAAGGGAATCAGTATGTTCGTGATCTCGGCTTTTACGACGCAGGAGGTTATCGACAAACTGGCCAAGCAACTGCGTAACATCGTCGAGGTGATCCAGGTGGAATACTATTCGAATGACGAGTTGATTACGCAGGAGATCGCGCTCTATAAACTTTCGTCGAAGATTTTCAAGGAGAGCGGCACGGTGGACATGATCGTCCGCGAGTGGAGCGCCCGTATCATCGAGATGAACCCGGCGTACGTAGTGGTCGAGAAGACCGGCACGCGCGAGGAGATCGAGAGCATGCGCACGGAGCTCGAAAGCCGGGGAATCCTGATCGAGTTTACGCGTTCGGGCAGCGTGGTGCTGCACCGCGAGCCGAACGGAAACGGATTGAACGAACTATAACAAACTTATAAATCGATTTTTAAAAACAGAAAATCATGGCAAAAATGAATTTCGGGGGAGTTGTGGAGAACGTGACCACACGTGAAGAGTTCCCCCTGAGCAAAGCGCTCGAAGTGCTGAAGAACGAAACCATCGCAGTGATCGGATACGGCGTTCAGGGCCCCGGACAGTCTCTGAATCTGAAAGATAACGGATTCAACGTGATCGTCGGCCAGCGTAAAAATTCGAAGACGTGGGACAAAGCCGTTGCCGACGGCTGGGTTCCGGGAAAGACGCTGTTCGAAATCGAAGAAGCCTGCGAAAAGGCGACCATTATTCAGTACTTGCTGTCGGACGCCGCTCAGATCGCCGTATGGCCTTCCGTGAAAAAGCACCTGACGGCCGGCAAGGCGCTCTATTTCTCGCACGGTTTCGGCGCTACCTATTCGGATCGCACCGGTATCGTTCCTCCGAAAGACGTGGACGTGATCATGATCGCTCCGAAAGGTTCGGGTACTTCGCTGCGCCGTTTGTTCCTCGAAGGTCGCGGTTTGAACTCAAGCTATGCCGTTTTGCAGGATGCTACCGGCCGCGCTATGGAACGCGTGATCGCGCTGGGTATCGGCGTGGGTTCGGGCTACCTGTTCGAAACGACTTTCAAACGCGAGGTTTATTCCGACCTGACCGGCGAACGCGGTACGCTGATGGGCGCTATCCAAGGTATTTTCGCCGCGCAGTACCAGGTGTTGCGCGAAAACGGCCACACGCCGTCGGAAGCCTTCAACGAAACCGTTGAGGAATTGACCCAGAGCCTGATGCCGTTGGTAGGCGAAAACGGAATGGACTGGATGTACGCCAACTGCTCGACGACCGCACAGCGCGGCGCCCTGGACTGGTGGAAGCCGTTCCGCGACGCGACCCTGCCGGTGTTCAAGAAACTGTACGCCGAAGTGGCTGCCGGTAACGAAGCGCAGCGTTCGATCGACTCGAACAGCAAGCCGGATTACCGCGAAAAGCTGAACCAGGAGCTCAAAGAGCTGCGCGAAAGCGAAATGTGGCAGGCCGGTGCGACTGTCCGCAGCCTGCGTCCGGAAAGAAACAAATAATCCGTTTCGGACTGTTTCGTTTTTAAAGCGATCCCGCCGACGGCGGGATCGCTTCGTCGTTTTATAACAGTGCGTTTTCTCGCCTGAAATTCGGCCGGATCGTTTGCTGTTCGGGTGAGGGGAGTCGTTTATAAAACGAAAGACGCGTCGCATCGTGCGCGTCTTCCGGATGTTCGTCCCCGTTCGGAGCCGGTAGCATTTATTCGCCGAGCGTTTCGAGCAGGTCGTAGGAGGGTGCGAAAAACAGCGTGCCGGTTACGGCGGTACTGAAATCGAGCAGGCGGTCGGTATTGCCTGCCGGATCGCCGACGAACATGTTTTCCAGCATCCGCCGCGTGGTGGAGAACGTTCCCGCATAACCGATGAAATAGGTGCCGTATTCTCCTTTGGAGGTGTTGGCGAAAGGCATGTTCGCCCGTACGATCTTCAGGTCGTTGCCTGCGCTGTCCTGGATGTTGGTCACGGCATTGTGAGCGTTGGCGGGTTTCTCCTCGTCGGAGAGTTCCACGTCGTTGAATTTTTTCCGGCCGATCGTTTTTTCCTGTTCCTCGACCGGCAGGGCGTTCCATGCGTTCATGTCGTGCAGGTATTTCTGCACGAAAATGTAGCTGCCTCCCGCAAATCCGGAATCTTCATCCCCGATTACGGCGAACTCGTACGGATTTTCGTCCACGGCCGGGTTTTCGGTGCCGTCTACGAATCCGATGATCGCCTTGCCGTCCTGATACCTGAAGCCGTGAACTTCGTCAATGGGGTCTACGGTTCCTTTCAGCTTTTCGTCGATGATGGAAGCGAATTCGAAACAAACGCCCATCTGCCTGCCCCGGATGTGGAAAAACAGGTCTCCGGGCGTGGAAACCGCCGTATGCCTGGCGCCTTTGATCTCTTGGAACGTTTCGAGTTCCCGCGGTTTCGGCCGTTCCGGGAAAAGACGGCTCCATGCGTCGGCCCCGAATCCCATCGTACAACTGAACTGCATGTCGGGGAATCGGTTGCGTATGCTGCGGATCATGGCCGAGAAATTGGCGCACAAATCTTTTATCCGGTCTGCCGTCCGGGGCGTTTCTTTGAGTCCGTACACGATGAAGACGGCGTTCTCGCCCGCTCTTTCGGTTACGTCTTGCGGTATGTTTCCTGCGATCGCAGGGGGCGTGTTTAAATTCATATCATTAGGATTAACGGTTGATCGCGCATTTGCCCCGGTTGCCGCGTACAGGGCGCTGGGGATCGAAAGATACGAAAGAAGGACAAAAAAAACAATGCTTTCTTTCGCTTTCCAAAGCTGAAAACAATACCGGATTCCGGAATGATTCATGGCCTTTACGATTTGATATGCCGCGTTTTACGGACGACGGAACGGTCTTTTCGGGAATTGCCGGTTCGTCCGCTGTTTTTGCGTTCCGGTCGAAACCGATCGCGTGCGAACCGATGCTCAATCGTTCTCCCGACGGGACGGTTCAAAAATCGAAGATATGGAATTTATCGTAATTTTCCGCCTTTCTCCGCCGGAAATTCCATAAATGTACCCGAATGCGGTATCGTTTTCCGGGAGGCGTTCGTCCGGCGGTACGAGTCGTTCTCGGGACCCGGTCGGACGGCGGGTTTTGTAGCTCCGATCCGGCCGGAAGCGTACGATTTTTCGCGGAAATGATTACATTTGCAAATCTAAAATTCAGCTAAATGGAGAAAAAACTACATCGGGGGACCCTTTGCGTTCAGGCGGGATGGACTCCCAAAAAAGGCGAGCCCCGCGTGCTGCCGATTTATCAGAGCACCACGTTCAAATACGAGACGAGCGAACAGATGGCCCGGCTGTTCGATCTGGAAGAGAGCGGCTACTTCTATACCCGGCTGCAGAACCCGACCAACGATGCGGTAGCGGCGAAGATCGCTGCGCTCGAAGGCGGCGTAGCCGGCATGTTGACCTCTTCGGGCCAGGCCGCTTCGTTCTATTCCGTGTTCAACATCTGTTCGGCCGGCGACCACGTCGTCAGCGCGTCGACGATCTACGGCGGAACCTATAACTTGTTCGGCGTGACGTTGCCGAAACTGGGCATCGAGGTGACGTTCGTCGATCAGGACGCTTCCGAGGAGGAGATCGCCCGGGCGTTCCGTCCGAATACCAAAGCGCTGTTCGGCGAAACGATATCCAATCCCGGCGTAGCCGTGCTGGATATCGAGAAATTCGCGCGGATCGCGCACGGTCACGGCGTGCCGCTGATCGTGGACAATACGTTCGCCACGCCGATCAACTGCCGCCCGATCGAGTGGGGGGCCGACATCGTGACGCACTCGACGACCAAATATATGGACGGCCATGCGACCAGCGTTGGCGGCGCGATCGTCGACAGCGGCAATTTCGATTGGGAAGCCCATGCGGACAAATACCCCGGACTGACCCGTCCCGACGCTTCGTATCACGGACTGACCTATACGAAAAATTTCGGCAAGTTGGCCTATATCACCAAGGCGACCGCGCAGTTGATGCGCGACCTGGGCTCGATCCAGTCGCCTCAAAACGCTTTTTTGTTGAACCTCGGACTCGAAACGCTGCACCTGCGGATGCCGCGCCACTGTGCCAATGCGCAGAAAGTAGCCGAATACCTGAAAGGCAACGGGCAGGTGGCATGGGTGAATTACTGCGGCCTGAAAGGGGACAAATACTACGATTTGGGGCAAAAATACCTGCCGAACGGTTCCTGCGGCGTGCTGTCGTTCGGACTGAAAGGCGGACGCGACGTGTCGATCCGTTTTATGGACAACCTGAAACTGGCCGCTATCGTCACGCATGTGGCCGACGCCCGCACTTCGGTGCTGCACCCGGCGAGCCATACCCACCGCCAACTAACCGACGAACAACTGATCGAAGCCGGCGTAGCGCCCGACTTGATCCGTTTTTCGGTCGGCATCGAGGATGCGGAGGATATCATCGCCGATATCGAACAGGCCTTGTCGAAATAGAGGATTATCCGGTTTTACGAATGGTTTGCGATGTGGCATTTTGCGGAATGCTGCATCGCTTTTTGTGTGAAAAAGGTGCTTATTTTTGTCTTTTGTAACAAAATTTTTCATCTTTGCAAAAGTTGGTCCGGATTGGAGGCTTGATTAAATTAGGGTTGCTGGATGAGAAAATTTCTACTTGCTTTGTTGCTGAGCGTTAGTGTCCTGGGCGTTTCCGCACAAAAATATACGATATCCGGAAGAGTGCAGATCGGCAAGTCGTCGAAAGGGGTTCCGATGGCCGTCGTGACGGTGGTCGACGCGAACCTGTGGGCGATTACCGACGACAACGGACATTTTTCGATCAGGAACGTGCAGGCCGGCAAGCATCCGGTCAATGTTTCGTGCCTGGGGTACGTCGCTCTGGACAGCGAGTTGAACGTGACCGGCGATAGGGACGATCTGGTTTTCCGGTTGTGCTGCGCCGACCTGAAACTCTCCGAAGTGGTGGTTACCGCGCGCGAGAACCGCAACAGCATGAGCACTTCGTGCGTGATCGACAAGGCGGCGCTGGACCATTTGCAGATGGTCAACGTTTCGGACGTGTCGAGCCTGCTGCCGGGCGGCAAAACCGTGAACCCGAACCTGATGAAAGACAACGTGTTTTCGATCCGCGACGGCGGCGTCTCGCAGGGGAACGCTTCGTTCGGTACGGCGGTCGAGGTCGACGGCGTACGGTTGTCGACGAACGCTTCGTTCGGCGACTTGTCCGGAGCGAGCACGCGGAATATCGCATCGAGCAACGTGGAATCCATCGAAGTAATTACGGGTATTCCGTCGGTCGAATACGGCGACCTGACGAGCGGCGTCGTCAAGGTAAAGACGCGCAAGGGCAAAACGCCTTATACGGCGACTTTTACGACGAACCCCAAAACCAAGCAGTTTTCGCTGAGCAAAGGTTTCGACCTGGGGAGGGATCTCGGTTCGCTGAATGTCGCGCTGGAGCATACGCGCGCGATCGACAACCCGGTTTCGCCGTACACGACTTACCAGCGGAACGGAATCGCGCTGAATTATGCGCGCGTTTTCAGGCGGGGAAGCACGCCGCTGAACTTTTCGGTCGGCCTGACGGGCAATCTCGGCGGCATGAATACCAAGGACGACCCGGACGCGCAGACCGGCGAGTGGAAAAAGGCGCACGACAATGCGTTGCGGTTCAATACTTCGCTCGACTGGCTGCTGAACAAATCCTGGATTACGAACGTGGCGGTAACGGCCTCGGTGAATTATGCCGACATGCTGTCGAAATACCACTTGCCGGTACATACCGCGTCGGAACAGCCGGCCGTGAATGCGACGACCGAAGGTTATTTCGTCGCCAACCAACTGCCGGTCAATTACGTGAACACGCAGTTCATCGACTCGAAAGAGCTGGATTACGGGATCTCGCTGAAGGCGAACTGGTCGCGCCGTTTCGACCGGCTGCTGAACCGGGTGAAAGCCGGCGTCACCTGGAGCGCGAACGGCAATGTCGGTCAGGGAGAGTATTACGAAAATCCGCAGTTGCAGCCGAACGGTTTCCGTCCCCGGCCGTATACGGACATTCCGTATATGCATAACCTGGCGGTTTACCTCGAAGACAACCTGACGCTGCAGCTCGGTCAGACTTCGCTCGGGGTGATGGCCGGCGTCCGCGGCGAGAAGACCCTGATCAAGAACATGCAGTACAACAAGGCACAGAGCCTGTCGCCGCGATTCAATGTGAAATATACGCTGATCAATCGCGAACGGAAATATTTTCTGAATCAGTTGAACGTGCGGGGCGGATGGGGAATCACCGAGAAACTGCCGTCGTTCAATATCCTTTACCCCGATCCGCTGTACCGCGATATCCAGGTGTTCGGGGCTTCGTACGCCGACAACCGCAGCGTGTATGTCTACCATACGACGCCCTATTCGATCGCTTACAACGACAACCTGCGGTGGATGCGTAACCGGAATATCGAGGTCGGGGTGGATCTGACCCTCGGCGGCACCCGGATATCGGTGGCCGGTTATTTCAATAAAACCAAGTATCCTTATCGCCTCAATACGACCTATTCGCCGTTCGAATACCGCATCAGCCAAGTGCCGAGCGGTTATAAAATGCCGGCCAATCCCGACATCGTCGTGGACAACCGCACCGGTCAGATCCTCGTGGGCGACAAGGACGATCCGTCGGCCGGTTACACGCCGATGGATACCAAGGTGATGGACAAGACTTTCGTGAAGAACATCTATCAGGACAACAGTTCGCCGGTCGACCGGAAAGGTTTGGAGGTGACGGTCGATTTCCCGCAGATTCCGTCGATCCGGACACAGTTCCGTTTCGATGCCGCTTATACGAACGTGAAGTACGTCAACGAAGGGTTTTCCTACATTTACAAGGAAAATCAGTCGCATTCGTCGATTCCGGGTCGTTCGTTCGAGTACGTGGGGATTTATGCCGACAACGGCGGTTCGACGACCGCCACCTACAACGGCCGGCAGACGAAGCGTCTCGATGCGAACCTGACCGCCATTACGCACATTCCGTCGATCCGGATGGTCATCTCGTTGCGCCTGGAGGCGTCGCTGGTTTCGCGCTCGCGGAACATCTCGTCCTATCACGGTAAACAACTGGCCTACCAGGTGGAGCAGGAGGGCGAGAGCTATACGGCGCTGAGGCCGCTTTACTATATGGATCTGGAAGGAAACGTCTACAATTACGACGATGCCGCCGCAAACGATCCCGTGCTCAAGGGGTTGATAATCAACGGGAACTCATTCCAGTTGAAACAGGACGGGTACGATCCTTATTTTTCGGCCAATCTGAGCATTACCAAGGAGATCGGTAACGTGGCGTCGGTTTCGTTCTACGCCAACAACTTTACCAATGCCCGCAAGTACCTGGCTTCGTATGCGAGCGGGGTGAAGGTGATCCTGACTCCCGATTTTTATTACGGACTGACCTTGCGGTTAAAATTTTAGCGGAAAAGGAGTATGAAAAAGTATAAATATATCGCGGGAATCGTATTGGGCATGGTCGCTGTCGTGTTGTGTTCGTGCAACGACTTGCTCGACGGGAAGGATAATCCGTACGAGGGGACGACTCGGGAGCTCACCGTGCGGCTGGTGTACCCCGAAGGTCATCCCGACCGGGAGGGCGGGAGCGCGCGGGTGACTCTGGAGGACGTGGACAGGGGCACGGTCTATACGGCTTCGGCCGGCAACGACGATATGGCCCGGTTCGAAGTGGCTTTCGGAATTTACCGGGTCAGCGCGCGCGACCGGGTGTCGGAGCAGGATGCGGTCATCTATTTCAACGGCGCGCGCGATCAGATGATCGTCTCTGCGGCCAGCGACCTTTCGCAGCCGGTGAATATCCCGCTGGTGGCTTCCAAAACCAGTCAAATCGTCATCAAGGAGGTCTACTGCGGCGGCTGTAAGAAAGATCCGCTGGAAGGTACTTATCAGAGCGATAAGTACGTGATCCTGTACAACAATTCCGAAAAGGTCGCCTACCTCGACAATATCTGTTTCGGAACGGTCGATCCTTACAATGCGTACGGAACGAACGTCTGGCTGATTGCCGATCCCGAGACCGGGGAGAAATCGTTCCGGGATTACGTGCCGCTGGTGGAGTGCGTGTGGGGTTTTCCGGGCGGCGGTACGGATTATCCGCTCGAACCCGGCGGCCAGGCCGTAATGTGCATCAACGGGGCGATAGACCATACGTTGCAGTATCCGCTGTCGGTCGATCTGAACCGTGCGGATTGTTTCGTCTGCTACGACAATACGTACTATACCAACACGACTTACCATCCCACTCCGGGGGATAAAGTGCGCACTGACCGTTACATGCAGGTGCTTCGGAAGACCGGAACGGCGAAGGCTTATACGATTTCGGTCGATTCGCCGACGACGCTGTTTTTCAAGGTGCCCGCAGAAGCCGGCACCGCCAGAGAGTATATGAACGACGCGGCCAACGAGGTGTTGAAGCCCGGTTATCCGGGAACCCGCTGCATCAAAGTGCCGAACGAATGGATCATGGACGGCATGGAGGTCTTTTCGGGCAGCTCGACCGGAAATGCGAAACGGCTGGCGCCTGCGATCGACGCCGGTTACGTAACGCTGACTGAGAATTTCCTCGGGCGGACCCTGTACCGCAACGTCGATGCCGAGGCCACGCTCGCGATCGAGGGCAATCCGGTGGTGTACGGGTACGCCTACGGGAACGATCCGAGCGGGATCGATGCCGAGGCTACGCTGAAGGCGGGCGGTAGGGTCGTTTATCAGGATACCAATAATTCGACGCAGGATTTCCACGAGCGCAGCGTCCAGTCGCTCCATACGGGCGTTCGGTGACGGAGTGCCTTGAAAAAATGAAAGTTATGATACGGATACGAAGATACATAGCGGTTTTATCGGTGACGCTGGCGGTGACGGCGGTGGGTTTTACGGCATCCGCCCAAAAAAGGCATCGGGGGCGTGGAACGGAATGTCCGGTGTCCGACACCCGGAAATGCCGTGAAAAATCACCGAAATTCAGGCCGTCCGTTCAGGCGGAAAGGAAGGAGAAACCGTTGTACGATTTCGATTACATTGCGCGCAGCGACGGGTGGCTCACGTCGTACAATGCGGCGGGGCTTCACGGCGCGGTTCCGGTTCCGGGTGTCTCTTATGCCGAGGCTTATTTCGGTAAACAGAACGGTCGTTTTATCAATTACTGGGAATCCGACGACAGCTATGATTTCGGGCTTAAGACCGAGTCGTTCAGGCGTTTCGAGAAAGTTTCATTCTACGGGAAAATGCAGTACCGCTATTTCCGGGGCCAGCATATGTCCGGGTCGATTCTGCTGAATCCCGGCGACCGGCCGTTCGATCTGGTGGAGTTTACGCCCGGGACAAAGACGCGGGAGCAGTATATCCTGTCCGGCGGGGTAGGCTTTTTGCTGACCAAGAAACTGACCGGCGGCTTGAGAATCGATTATGAAGCCGACAACTACGCCAAACGCAAGGATTTGCGCCACAGCAATACGATGATGGATCTGAATCTTTCGGCAGGATTTGTGTATCGTTTCGCTGCGGTGGAACTGGGGGCCAATTACCTGTACCGCAAAAATACCGAGCGGGTGCTGTGCGAGCAAATCGGGACGACCGGCGAGAATTACGATATGTTTTTCAACAAAGGCGTGTGGTTCGGCGAGAAGGGTCTGTGGACGGGCAACGGTATGCATCTGAACGAACCGGGGATCTCGGGTCTGCCGATGAAGGATTCCGAGCAGGGCGCTGCGCTACAGATCGCTTTCCGGAGCAGGGGATTCCGTTTTTTCAACGAGTTCACCTACCGGTACCGTAAGGGCGAGACGGGGGAGAAGGGGACGATCTGGACGCACAGCGGATCGGATGTACTGGAATACCGCGGCGTAATGAGTGTCGCGCATCGTCGGAACGTCCATCTGATCCGGGGAAACTTCCGATACGTCAACCTGAAGAACAATGAAAATGTCCTGCGCAGCGAAAATATCGGCGGGGTGGTGCAGACCGTTATCTACGGCAGTCGACAGATTTACCGCCAGCGTGCGGTCAATGCCGGTCTGGAGTACGAGTTCGACTGGAAGGCCGACCGTTACAATCCGGTGATGAGCCTGCGTGCCGGTGCGGACTACTACAATCGCAGCGGGATCGGCTCGCTGGTTTTTCCGTACACCCGTTCGCAGTATGTCGAGAATGTACGGGTGCATATCGGTGCCGACCGCAATTTCAGGGTCGGACGCGGGTGGCTGAAGTGCAGCGTCGAGCTGGCATGTCATACGGGCGGCGGCAGCCCGCTCGATGAGGGGCAGACGGCCTCTTCGGTGCCGGATATGGAGCCCGGAGTCTATGCGGCGGGCAACGAGGAGTACCGAAATTACGAATACGAATACCTTGCAGCGACCCGGGGGGAACTGTCGCTCGGAGTGCGCTATACGCGCCCGGTGGGCCGGATCGCCCTGCCCGTGTACGGAGATCTGGGATGGAGCGGCGTTCATGCCGGTAAGTTGGATTGGGTAGCCGGCCGGAACCGCAGCGTTTTCGCGCTGGCGATCGGCTGCCAGTTCTGAGCGGAAGGAACGATAGAAGAAGTAGAAGAGATTGTATGAATGTTTTACTAAATAAAATGCGTTATGAAAAAAAAGATCTATTTATGGGCCGCCTTTGTGCTGCCTTTGCTGTTCGTCGCCTGTAGCGACGACAAGAACGACGATCCGGTCGATCCCGTGCTCAAGTTCAAGGAGGCGGAAGTGATCGCCGATCCCGCCGGAGGTACCTATACGGCCGAATTGGAATCTAACGTCGCATGGACGGTGACCTCCAAAAGTTCGAATATCAGTTCGCTGAACATGGAGTCGGGCAAAGGCAATGCCACGCTGTCGTTTTTCGTTTCCCCGAAAACCGGCGACGACGTAACCGGAAATATTACGGTCAAAGCCGCTTCGAGCGCGCTTACGGCCGTGCTGACGGTAAAACAGGATAAGATTTCGATCGCATTCGTTCCGGCCGATACGACCGCTTCGATGGACGGCGGCGAGTTCAAGGCCAAGCTGGTTTGTAATACCGAATGGGAAGTTACCGGAGTAGCGGGTTCGTTCGAAGGCGCCGACCTGGGCGATAGCGGCAAGGGCGATCATACCTTTACGCTGAAGATCGGAGCGAACGAATCCGAGGAAACCCTCGTTTACGAGCTTACCGTATCGACGAAATTCTCGCCGTTGATGGAGGCGATGGAGGCTACGTACACGATTACGCAGGGAGTGCCGTCGCTCGAATACGGCGGCGTTACCTACAAGATCGTTAAGCTGGCCGACGACCGCTGGTGGATGGCCGAGAATCTGCGCTACCTGCCTGCCGGAAAGACTCCTTCGTCCGATCCCGCCGACGGCAACGGGGTTTGGTATCCGGGATTCCTCGGAGAACCGGCTACCGACGCTGCGTCCGTTGAAAAAATGGGTTACCTGTACGACTATGCTACGGCGTTCGGCGTAAGCGAGATAACCGCCTCGAACTGGAATCAGCAGGAAGGCAAGCAGGGTATTTGCCCGGAAGGGTGGCATATTCCGACCAAAGCGGAACTGGACGCCCTTGCGGGAGCCGGCAACGAAGCGGAAGGAATCGCTCCCGGTAAGTATTATGTGGCTGAGCAGAAAGGAGCCCCGCTGGCCGATCTGAACGGTGCGGGTTTCGACGTCGTACTGTCCGGCGCGATCAACAAGACGACCGATCAGGCCGAAGGAAAATATGCCAGCAATGCTAAGGATCTCGATTACAATTCGCTCGGGTACTTTATGGGTTCGACCGGTTATCAGTTCAAGCTGAACGATAAGACCGGTGCGACGACGGCCCAATCGTATAGCATGTTGCTGACCAATAATGCGACTTACCAACGTGCACAGGTAATGTACGGTCCGATATTCGGCGGACAGGCTGTGCGTTGCATCAAGGACGAAGCGAAATAACGCGCCGTCGTATTCAATAAAAACCGCCCGGATTCGCGCGAATCCGGGCGGTTTTTATTTTCGGTAGCGGGACGACGTTTGTCCGAGGCGTCTCCGGATCAGTACAGTCCGATCAGTTCGAGCGGATAATCGGTTTCGATGATATCCGGATTTTTGGCGATCTCCGTCCGGTATCCCTCTTTCCGTTTTTCCGCTTCCGGCAGCCGGTCGACCGTCGGGGCTACCGAGATCATGCACCGGACGCCCTTTGCGTGCAGCGCATCGTACAGTTCCCGCTGTTCGGGTTTCATCGTACCGCTGACCACGTAGGCGATGAACCGCGACCAAGGAATCCCGGTGGCTTCGTATTCGCGGAATTGCCGCATGTCGCCGATCCAGGCCGAGAAGTGCGCGTCCGGATCGAGTCCGTAGCAGGTGCGCGCGTCGTCGGCCGAGTGTACCGTGTAAATGACGTTTTTGGCTTTCAGTTCGTTGACGAGCCGGATCAGCACGTCGCGGGGAACCTCTTTTTTATCGAAGTTCAGGATCGTTTTACCGCGGCTCCAACGGATCACATCGCTGACGCGCGGTATTTTATACGGGGTCACCGTGCCCTGGCGGTCTACGAGGTTGAACCGTTGCAGTTCTTCGTAGGTATAGTCCGATACTTTTCCTTTGCCGGTCGTCGTGCGGTCGATCGTCGGGTCGTGCATCAGCACGATCACGCTGTCTCGGGTCATCTGCGGGTCGATCTCGAAGAACGACGGCATATGGCTCAGCGTATTTTCGAACGTTTCGATGCAGTTTTCCGGGTATCCCGGCGCCATGCCGCCGCGGTGTCCGCTGACGATCGTGCCGCATCCGGGCGTATAGCGGAAGTACGCTTCGACCTGGGCGTAGTTTCTGCATGGGACGGTATGCAGCCGTTTTTTCTGTGCGGATGCTCCGTGCGCCGTGAGCAGCAGCACAGCCGTTGCCGTCCATGCGATGATTCCGATTATTCGTTTCATTACCGTGGTTTTTGATGGTTCGTTTTTCGAAAGCAGAGGGGCAGGAATGCTCCCGCCCCTTTGCCGTATTTTCGATCCGGTTCGCCTATTTCACGTCGTCGATGACGAGCGTCGGCTGTTGCGTCAGGCCGGCCGGCAGCAGGGTGTACTGATCCATTGTGAACGAACCGCCTTCGGTACGCCAGTTCCACGGGCCGTAAGCTCCTGCACGTGCCGGCAGCGCGTGCAGCGGGCCGAATGTGTTGCGGCGCGTAAGCACCACGTTCAACTGCGCTACATCGCCTTTTTCGGCCACCTGGGTTACGTCCATTTGGTATGGAGCCCATCCGCAGATCTGGTGCGCATAGTCGTTGTTCAGTTCGATGCAACCGCCGTCGAAGCCCGGCATTTGCAGCATGATGCGTTCGCCGGCGGCGGGTTTCGGCAGGTTGCCGATCTGGTAGCAAACGGCTCCCGAGTAGAACGGAAGTCCCTGCGTCGCGATATCGCCCACTTTCAATTTGGCCGGTAGTTTGGTCAGCGTCCGCTGAATGCCTTTCAATTCGACGCCGAAATCGCCGATCAGGTACAGCGCTTCGAGGTCGAGGTTGCGGCTGAAATTAGCGATTAGTTCGACCGTATTCCGGCCCTGCTGGAGGTAGTTTGTCGGGACGGCGAATTTACGGATGCTGTTGTCGATGAACCAGCCCGCGGATTGTTCCATCGAAAGCTTCCGGCCGTTGATTACGGCGGTAAAGCGGTCGGGCGTTTCCAGACACAGGAAGAGGGTGTCGGAAGGCATGACCGCTACGTCGAACGGGAACTGCATTTTCAGTACGCCGAGCGGTTTTTGGTAGTTGACTCCGTCCGTTTTTTCCGCATACCAGGGCTGTACCATCTCTCCGCCACGGGGACGCAAGTCGAAATGCTTGCGTACCGCTTGATCGATTTTCATGATTTCGGTCAGCGGTTGCGCCGGCTGTTCGTCGATCTGCCAAGTGGCTACGTCCAGTACGCAGATATTCGGTTCGTTCAGCGTGTAATCGTACGTGTCGGGCAGGGATATCCGCGATTTTTCGGTAATTACCGGCATCTGCCGGGCGAATGCCGGCGATGCGGCCGAGATCGTGTAAACTTTCTCCTCGTTGGGTTCGAACGAAGTGAGTATTTTTGATCCTTCGGCTCCGGAGCTTACGGTCGGCTGTTTCCATACGTCGCCCGTTTTGCAATCCCACAGCGTCACTTCGCCGGCGAACGGCAACGTTACGGTTACCGAATCGAACTTCCGGCCGCGGTCCATGCTCATCAGTACGACGTAGTAGCGGTCGCCGTCCTGACGCACCTGACCGAAGACGTTTTTCATGTCGTTACCCGACGCATCGGTCACCTGTACTACGGGGCGGATCAGGCTTTTCACGGTCTCTACGATCGGTTTTTGCGCATAATCGATCCGGATGCTCTGCGCGGCCAGTTGCGCCGGGGCTTCCGACGCTACGGCATTGACGAATTTAGGCGCTTCGCCGGCGAAAATCACTTTGCCGCCGGCCTCCTCGAATTTCTGGAGTGCTTTCAGGGTTGTTTCGCGCATCGTTTCCATGTTTCCTACCAATACGGTGCGGTAGGAGGCGTGTCCCACGTTGAAAACGGGATTGCCTTCGGCGTCCTTACCCACGCTGCTGAGGCGTCCCATCATCTCCTCGTCGCCGTAGTCGAAGTCGATGCGTTCGCCGGCGAGCCAGTGGAACAGGTCTGCGTATTTCTGCTCCATCGAGACGATTTCGGGGGCCGATGCGCCCAAGCCGTTGAACGATTTGACGCTCACTTGGCTCATTACGCTTTCGATCGGGTTGACGATCAGCAGATCGCATACCGGAGCGCCCTGGTTCAGCATCACGCCCAGCCGCGAGAAGTAGTCTTCGACGTACTTATATTCTTTCCACCAGGGGGATTGGTAGAAGATGCTGGCCGGGTAGTCCCGTTTGGCCTCGCCTTCCATCGTGTACCACGACAGGTGGTGACAGCGCACGTTGATGCCGAACAGCGCCTGCCAGTCGCCGACGGCCTTGTGGTTCGCAAAGTTGAACTGCCAGCCGGTGCAGCCGTACAGTTCCGACAGCAGCCATTTTTTGTCCAACTGACGGGCGGCGGAAGAGAGCTGTTTGACCACCCAGTAGGAGTTGTCGTGCTCGGTCAGCATGTCGACGCCCGGGTTGTGCTGGTATTCGTAGAAACGCATCAGCGAACCCTGCATGGTCACCTGGTTCGAGAAACTGTTTTCGTGCAGCACATGGCCGGTATAGATCATGTTGTGTTTCGTACACCAATCGTATTGCGGTTGGGCGAAGTTTTTCAAGAACAGCGTTTGTACCAGGTCGCAGTATTGCCATTTGGCGTCGTTGACCCGTTCGCCGTTTTCGCGCAGGAAAATTTTCGGCAGTTCGGCGGTCAGGTCTTCTCCGTATGTCTTTTTATACTCTTTCGGCAGTTTCGGCGTCCACGGAATGTGGTGGATACCGCTGGTCACTCCGTCGGTTTTGCTTTCGTGCGAGGTGAACAATCCGCCGCGGTGCGGTTCGTCGGTGAAGATCCCCTGGATGTTGCCGCCGAGCCGGGCGCCGCAGTGTTTTTCATACTGATCGTGCGTTAGGTAGATATAACGGTCGGTGGCTTCTCGGTTCATCGGGTCGAGGTAAGTGGTCCCGTTGTAGCCGTCGGAGCATTTTTCCGTTTCGTGCTGGAATTTCAGGACGGTTCTCCCGGCGTATCGGGTCATGTCGGATTCGGGGGTCAGCCGTTCCAGTTCCGAGTAGTCGATCCCGTCGAGCTTGCATACGAATGCCGAGACGATCGAATCGTTGTCCCACTTGAATTCCTCGGCGGGCATCGTGTAGAGCGTCACGAAATTCATCCGGTAGGCCGGATTCTCGGTGACCATGCCGCCGGCGCTGCCCGAAGGCCAGCGGTCTTCGTCGTACAGAAACGCTTCCATGCCGATTTTTTCAGCTTCGTCGGCCACGGCGTTGGTCAGGTCGAACCACTCTTGCCCGAGGTATTCGGTCTTCAGTCCGACGCGGGAGTGCAAAAAGGCGCCTCCCATACCCATCTCTTTGAAAATATGAAGCTGGCGGATCAGTTCGTCTTTTTCGAGCCGTCCGTTCCACGACCAGAACGGTTTGCCCCGCCATTCGTGGCCGGGATCCCGGAAAGTCGTGTACAGCGAATCGTCGCTCAGGGTAGCCGTCTGTCGTTTCGTGTTGGACGTACAGGCAGCCGTTGCAAGTGCGACAGCGAGCAATACGGGTAAAATCGATTTTTTCATTTTCATTTGAGTTATTGAATTTTGGGGTGCGATTCCGAAGAAAACTTTCCTAATTTTTTACAAAATAAACTAAATTAATTGATTTTAGGAAGATAAAACCGTCTTATTTTTCCGCATTGCGGAATGTTTTTTACAACCGCAGAAATGGATTCCGGATTTTTATCGGTGTTTTTACAGGCGCGGGACGATCTGGCGGCTTCGCATTTTCGGGCGGTACGGATGGGGCGGGTGCGAAAAAGTTTCTTAATAATTTTAAAAAAAAAGGTTTTTTCCTGTTTTTTCGCATCGGGAAATGCCGGATATTTTAATTAACTTCGCACCCGAAATGAAATTCAGATTCCGGGCGCGTTTTCGAAATTTGCGGAGGGATGCTCGGGTCGTAGCAGACAGACGGTATGGAGGAATTTTTTCGCAATTTGTTTTTCGGGAACGATGCGTTCTGGGGAGGCGGGGTCGCTCATTCGGTGTTGATTCTCGCCGTGGTGATTTCGCTCGGCGTTGCGTTGGGTAAGATCAAGATTGCCGGGGTGCGGCTCGGCGTTACGTGGATTCTGTTCGTCGGGATCACGTTCAGCCATTTCGGGATGCAGCTCAACGAGCACCTGTTACACTTCCTGAAAGAATTCGGATTGATCCTGTTCGTCTATTCGATCGGGCTGCAGGTGGGGCCGAGTTTCTTTTCCTCGTTTAAGAAGGGAGGCGTCCAGTTGAACCTGATGGCTACCGGGATCGTGCTGCTGGGAGTCGTAATTACCTACGTGATTTATTTGATTACCGGTCTGCCGATTACGACGATGGTCGGGATTCTTTCCGGCGCCGTGACCAATACGCCCGGTCTGGGAGCCGCTCAGCAGGCATACAGCGACATGACCGGGATCGACTCCCCGGATATCGCGATGGGGTATGCTGTGGCTTATCCGCTCGGCGTGCTCGGGATCATCCTGTCGATGATCTTCATCCGCTGGATTTTCAGGATCCGTTTCGAAGAGGAAGACAAGGCTTATACGGTCAAACAGGGCGGTGCGCACGAAGCCGTGCGTATTTCGGTCGAAGTGAAGAATCCGTTTCTGGACGGAAAGACCGTTTTGCAGATCAAGCGACTAATAAACAGACAGTTCGTTATTTCCCGCGTACTGCATCCGGACGGACGTATCGACATCGCGGGTTCGCAGACTCCGCTGTCGGTCGGCGATAAGGCGCTGATCGTGACCACGACCGACGATATGGGATTGATTACCGATTTCGTCGGCGAGAAACTCGATATGGACAAAGACGAGTGGGAACGTCTCGACAACCAGTTGATTTCGCGGCGCATCATGATTACGAAATCGAAACTCAACGGGCAGTATATCGGCGCCCTGCGGCTGCGCAGCGGTTACGGCGTCAATGTGACGCGGGTAAACCGGGCCGGCGTCGATCTGATCCCGAACCATAATTTGCAGCTTCAGATGGGCGACCGGCTGACCGTCGTGGGCAGCGAGTCGGCGATCAATGCCGTTTCGAAAATACTCGGCAACTCGATGCGGCGGCTGAACGAACCGAATCTGATTCCGATTTTCGTCGGGATTTTCCTCGGGGTCGTGCTCGGTAGCGTGCCGATCATGTTTCCCGGCATTCCGCAGCCGGTCAAATTGGGGCTGGCGGGAGGTCCGCTGGTCGTTTCGATTCTGATCAGCCGTTTCGGGCCGCACTATAAGCTGGTGACCTATACGACGATGAGCGCCAACCTGATGCTGCGCGAGATCGGGATTGCGCTGTTTCTCGCCTGCGTCGGCCTGGGGGCCGGCGAAGGATTCGTCCACACGGTGCTGTACGAGGAGGGCTATCATTGGATCGGTTACGGCTTCATCATCACGGTACTGCCGTTGCTGATCGTCGGGATCATTGCCCGGAAGGTGCTTAAGGTCAATTATTATACGCTGATGGGCGTGTCTGCCGGGGCGATGACCGATCCTCCTGCGTTGGCCTACTCGAACGGCGTGGCCGGCAACGATATGCCGTCGGTGGGGTATGCGACCGTTTACCCGCTGACTATGTTCCTGCGCATCCTGACGGCCCAGTTATTGATTCTGTGCGTGTCCTGACCGCCGGTTTTCGGCATGGTTTGAAGAAGAAAAATATCCGGAGCCGGAAAGTGTAACTACTTTTCGGCTTTTTGTGTCAGGTAATGTTCGATTTCTCCGAACGGAGCGTCTTTCAGGATTACGAACTTTTTCCGGTCGATCAGGTAAAGGGTCGGGATGGCGCGCAGGTCGTACAGTTCTTCGTTCTTGATCTGCTGCGAAGCGTCGTAGCCGTTCAGCCAATGCGTCGGAAGCGTCGGAAGGTATTCTTTCCATGCTTTCATGTCTTCATCCGGATACATCGACAGCACTTTCAGCCGTTTGTCCCCGATCATTTTACGAACCGTTTCCGAATCGTTGATCTGGTCGATCGTCTCTTGGCACGCATGGCAGCCGGGATTATTGAAGAACAGGATCAGGTATTCGGCGTCGATGTCGTACAGCGTGCCGGTCTTTCCTGAAGCCAGCGTGTAGGCGAAATCCGTCGCAGGCATTTCCGGACGGTTCCGCTGAGCCAGGTCGAGGCGGTAACGCATGCGTGTCTTTTCCGCTTCGGACGTTTTCGGAGAGCCGATAGCAACCCGTAGAACGGTGATATAGAGCGTTTCGTTGCGCATCGGGGAGTTCGGATCATAGAGGTATTTCTCGAATAGGTCTAAAAAATGGGCGTACATTGCCGTATCCGCTTCCGCTTTCGACAGCGTGGTTTTGATTGATGCGGCGGCGGTTTCGGCGTTCATGTGTTCGATGATGTGGACGTAATCGGCAAAAGCCTGTTCCGTTGTTTCCGGTTTGCCGATCAGCGAGGTATCCGTGAAATCGAAATTCCGCCAGTAATTTTTGCCGATGTATGCGGCCCGGTCGTCCGGGTTGTCCAGGATACTGGGAACTTCGATCATTTGGAAATTTTTGGATGCCGTAGTCTGTTTTTTTTCGTTTCCGGAGCCGCACGCTCCTGCCAGGCAGCACAAGGCGAGTAAGCAGAAAATTTTTGCCATATCGTTGTTTTTTTAATTGTTCGTTTTCGCTTTTTTGCGTTCCCGCTTTTGTTGTCTCAGTAGGGCGCGCTGTTCTTTCCGTCCGGACGTTTTCGTTTCGGCGGGAGTTATCGTCGGCGGTGTCGTTTCCGAAACGGCCGTGTCCGGTTTTTGTCGAACAGCCGTGCTGTCGGTTCCGTTTTCCGAGGAGTCGATTCCCGGTAGGATGCCCTGGCGTTGCAATTCGAGACTGTCCGCCTTCGACAGCGCTTCGCTGTCGGTATTTACGGTCAGCGAATCGGCGGCCGGCGTGATCTTCATCCCGCTGAGCGATGCGGCTTCGATCCCCTTGTGGAAGATGTCGGTGATCGTATGCCGCAGGTTGACGCGCGTCGTGTCGATCAGTCCGACGTACGACGGGATATTCTCGCTGCGGTAGCGCGCCCGGCCCAGCCGGAATTTGAATTTGTCGAGCGTGCCGAAAATATTGATGCCGAGGCGGAACGGGATCGGTGATTTGAGCACCGATATATGGTAGTTGAAACTCATGTCGAGTTTCTGCACGCCGCTGACGGCGGCTTTGTAGCGGTCCATCTCGATGATGAACGGGAACAGCTCGATCTGGTTGTTGCGCACCAACATATTGACCGAAATGCGGTCGATCAAGTTGCGTTGCTTGTTCTTGAAATGCATCATTTTGGCGATCTCGGTAAAGGTCTCGCCGTCGAGCAGCACCATGTTCTCGCCGTGGATGCTGCATGCGGCGTTCAGCGTCGACAGGTCGATGTTCATCATCGTGTCGACGGCCGCGGTCGCCGCGATCTGGCAGTCCACGACGCCTTCGAACGACCGCAGCATCGGCAGCATCGAGTCGACTTCCGGAATCAAGCTGATCAGCCGGTCGACTTTCATCCGGGTCAGTTCCAAGTCGAACCCGGTGATGATGTCGTCCCGGCTGCGGGTCGCGTACAGTGCCGTCAGGTTCATGCTGCCGGCGTCGGTTTCGGCTTTCATGTCTTTGATCTGGAGGCAGCGGTCGCGGGCGATCAGTTCGGCTGCCAGCGAGTTCAGGCGCAGATTCGTATAGATGCCGTAGTGCGTGCACAGGTCGATCTGCGCATCGACATTCGACGGGATCACGATCAGCGGACTCGCTGCGGTGGTGTCGTCCACGCCGCTTTGTTCGGCGATCACCTGTTGCAATTGTTCGCTGTTCTCGGCTTCGGCGACCGATCTCTGGTAGGTTTCCGAAGCGTTTTCGTATTGTGCGCCGACGGTCGCGGCATGGATCAGTTCGTTGAAGTTCAGCGTATCCGATTCGATGTTCATTTTGATCTTCAACTGTCCCCGTCCGAGTAGTACGCGGCGCAGGTTCGAGATTTCGCCGGTCAGTTCGAGCGACGACTGTCCGGATTGAATCTGTGTGTTTTTCAATTTGACGGCATCGGTCGTAAAGGCAATATCGACGTTTTGCAGCGTGTTGGTCAGCGGAAAGTAGGGGGTCAGCAGCCGTCCCGAAGCGGCTTTTACCGATCCGCTGGCGTCCCATCGGCGCAACATCTCCGCCGCGCTTTTGTCGAGCGACAGATCGAGGTCGGAGCCCGAAAAGTCGTCTTTGCGCGAACGGCTTCGCATCTGCGTTCGGGAACGGTGGTACGCGAACAGCGAATCGCGCGCGACGGACGGATAGGCCTGTTGCAGCGAATCGAGCAGTTGCCGCCGCCGAGCCGAGTCCATTCGGTTCGGAACCAGCGTCGCTCGGAAATCGACATGCCCGTTTTGCAGATCGTAGCGGTTGACGGCGCTTTTCGCCTGCATCGCCCGTGCGTCGAATCCCAATTGAAGCAGCGGCACCGCCGGATTTTTTTCAGAAGGAACAATGCTGAAATTGCTTTGCATACCGTCCAGACGAATCCAGGTGGAGTCGAATGCCGCCATCGCGAGCATACGCGCCTCGACGCGGCCGTTCAGCGGATGTACGACGGTCGTGTCGCCGCTCAGCGTCGATGCTGCGCTGTGGGCCGACGCCGATACGGCCGATCCGAGCAGCACCCACTGCCGTTTCATGCGGAGGTTTAACGTGTCGGCTTTGACGGTCGTGTGCAGCATCTCGGCATCTTTCCCGATCAGCGAGTCTTGCCGGTTGCGGTCCGACCCGAAATGGATCATCCCGCCGCCGACCATCATGAAAATCGTATCGCGGGGGATATCGACCAGTAGGCTGTCGAGCGTAATGGTGCCCTCTACCCGTGTTTTGCCGATCTTTCCGATCTGAAGCTGACTGATCCGGAACGAAGCGTCGGTATTCAGTCCGAGCCGTCCGCGTACGGCGATGTCCTGTTTCGACGGGAACAGGATCGACAGCGTGTCCAGGTAGACGGCTCCGGTCAGTTTCATCCGCACGGCCGGATCGCGCATCGCGTTCCACACCGAGCCGCTGCCGTGCAGCCGGATGCCCGATCCGGCGATGTCCAGTTTGCGGAATACCGCGCCGGTCGAGTCCGGCCGTTGCGGATCGTAGCGCAGCGAAGCGTCGATCCCGAACCGGTCGATCCGCGCCTTCGCGTTTTTGTAGGAGAGGTATCCGTCGTTGGTCGTGACGTCGAGGTCGATCCGTGGCAGGCGTCCGTCGCTGAACCGGTAGCTGCCGTCGATCCGGGTATGCAGGTCGAAGGCGAGGTTGGTGTCGAATGCCCGGAGCATCGGCATCAGTTGCGGCGGAACGAGGGTGATCGCCCGTTCGAGCGCCAGCGGCCGGATCGTGCACTGCAGTTCGGAAACGATGCTGTCCCGGGCGATCGACACGCGGCCGTCGAATCCTATCGGGATGTCTCCCAGTTGCAGGTTCAGTTTATCGAGCGCGATCGTTTCGGGATGTTTCGGATTGAACGTGAAACCGCCTTTCAGGGCGACCGGCAGGCTGCTGCAGGCGTCCAGCGTATCGAGCCGGACGCTGTTCACGGAGCTCAGGTCGATTTTGTAGTCGTGGCGGAACGTGTTTTTAAGCCGCAGGTGCTCCAGGTCGACCGTAGCGTACAGCTTGTCGGGCTTGCTGTCGTACACGATTCGTCCGCTGTTGCGAATGTCCAGGCCGGCGATGTTCAGGTATAGGTCGCCGCCCTGCTCCGTGGAGTCGCCGGCCGTTGTGTCCGCCGCGAAGATTTCCCAGTTGGCTTTGCCCCACGGGGAAACGTAGGCATAGACTCTCGGCCGCGTCAGGGCGATCCGGCGGATCGAAATGCGCGAGGCCAGCAGTTGCGGCAGGTTCAGCGAAACCGAAAATTCGTCGAATTTCAGCAGCGTGTCGGCCGCCGCCGGAATCCGGGTTCTCAGCGAGTCGGGCAATCCGGCGAAAGCGTGCGAAATGATCTCGCCGCCGGAAAGTTTGACGCTGACGTTTGGGAAGTTCTCGAATACGGACAGCGTGACGGTGTCGAACCGTACCTGCGCGTCCAGATAGCGACTGCTGTATTCGTTCACCAGCGGCGTTAACCGCGACGGGGTCAGGATCAGCGCTACGGCTCCGAGCAACAGCGCGATGAGCAGCAACAGCGAACCGGTCAGTACGGCGAACAGTTTGATCAATCGGCGCGGTACGTTTTTTTTCGCTTTGCGGCCCGTTTCCGGGCCTTTTTCGAGGGCTTTACGCTGCGGTTCCATCGGTTTCTTTTCCATGTTTGCGTTGCACGTTGCAAATATAACAATTTCCGGCGGGATAGCGCTTGCCGGCAACAAGATGAAAGCGCCCCGTCTCTTACGAAACGGAGCGCTTTCGGGTTTAATTATGCCGTGAAAAAGCTAAAACGCTTTTTTGTACACTTCGAGGATCTCTTCGACTACGGCCTTGCGCGGGTTGCCCGGCGTGCAAACGTCGTTGAAAGCGGCCTGAGCCAGCGTCGGAAGACCGCTTTCGGGTACGCCCAGTTCGCTGAGGTGCTGCGGGATGCGTACTTTGACGGCCAGCGCTTTCACTGCGTCTACGGCAGCTTGTGCGGCCTGGTCGTCATCCATGGCGGAGGTGTCGACGCCCATCGCTTCGGCGATCGTGCGGTATTTGGCTTTGGCGGCTTCCTTGTTGTACTCCATCACGAACGGCAGCAGCAGCGCGTTGGCCACGCCGTGCGGAATGTCGTAGTAAGCTCCCAGCGGGTGCGCCATGCCGTGCACCAGGCCGAGGCCGACGTTCGAGAAGGCCATGCCGGCGATGTACTGCGCGGTAGCCATGCCGTCGCGGGCTTCGATGTCGGACGGATTCTCGACGGCTTTGGGCAGCCATTTGGCGATCATTTCGATCGCTTTGATCTCGAACATGTCGCTCATTTCCCAGGCGCCGAGCGTGATCAGTCCCTCGATCGCATGGGTCAGCGCGTCCATACCGGTCGCGGCGGTCAGTCCGCGCGGCATCGACAGCATCAGTTCGGGGTCGATGATCGCCAGCGTCGGGATGTCGTTCGGGTCTACGCAGACCATTTTCTTCACGTTTTCTTCGTCGGTGATGACGTAGTTGATCGTCACTTCGGCGGCGGTGCCTGCGGTGGTGGGCAGCGCGATTACCGGAACCGATTTCTTTTTCGTATTGGCGACGCCTTCCAGCGAAGTCACGTCCGCGAATTCCGGGTTGTTGATGATGATTCCGACCGCTTTCGAAGTGTCCATCGACGAACCGCCCCCGATAGCTACGATAAAGTCGGCGCCGGCGGCTTTGAATGCCGCGATCCCGTTTTTCACGTTCTTTACGGTCGGGTTCGGTTTCACTTCGTCGAACATTTCGAACGGAATGCCGGCGGCTTTCAGTACGTCGGTCACCTGTGCGGCCACGCCGAATTTCACCAGGTCTTTGTCGGTTACGACCAACGCTTTTTTGTAGCCGCGTTTTGCGACCTCTTCTGCGATCACTTTTCTTGAGCCTGCCCCGAAATAGGAGGTCTCGTTGAGAATCATTCTATAAGCCATAGCGATTTATATTAAAAAAAATTAAGAATAATCGTCGAAGTCCGGCAGGATCGTCCGGCGTCGCCCGTTCGCGGCGGTAGTCTGTAATCGGCAAACCGTTCGGAATGAAAGGGTTCGGCATAAGGCTGTCCGGCCTCTTTTTGCGTCGCAAAGGTACGATAAAAAAGCCAATTAATGAAATGTTTTTTCGCCCGGTACGATTCTCAGGCGGCAGGCAGGGCTTTCGCCGCATCGGCTTTGGCCCGCATCCGAGCGGCGCGGCTGAAACTGTCGGGATGCGTCGAAAACAACTGCAGTACTGCGTCGGCCTGTCCGTCTTTCCGCTGCGAGGTGCGATGGATTTTTTCGAGGGCGCTGGCCATCGCATACGGGTCGTAGCCGTTGCGCTGCAAAAAACCGAAACTGAAATCGTCGGCCGCGTACTCTTGTCCCTGTGAGAATTGCGATCCGGCCAGTTTCTCGGCGAGCGATCCCCATTGCGAACTGCTCAGCGAACCGATCACGCCGCCCGTCGCGCCCAGCGCATTCCGGGCCGCCGAAGTCAGGTAGGCCTTGCGCATGGCGCTCAGCGTGTCGCTGTTGCGGATATGTCCCATTTCGTGACCGACGATCGCCATCAGTTCGTCGTCGTTCATCAGATCCATCAGCCCGGAGAAAATGCGGATACTGCCGTCGGCCGTTGCGAAGGCGTTGATTTGCGCGGTTTTGTAGACGCGGAAATTCAGCGGAACGCCGTTAACGGCTACGTAGCGCGACGTCAGTCGATCGAGGCGTTCCGCGTAGGGATCGTCTATCGGCAGCAGCGCGTTTTGCGCGTCGGCATAGTCGATGTATTTGCGGGCCATCTGCATCACGTGCTCGTCTTTCAGCGTGGCGGCCTGCAACACGTCGACCGTCGCCTGCAACGCGGGGTTCGGCAGCCGGATCCGCGAGCGGGTCACGACGATGATGTAGATGATCAGAACGATGATCGCGACTTTCAGCAGCATACGTTTTCCGTCGAATTTAGAAATCCGGTATAAAATTAGGATAAATTGGCGTATTTTCGCAAAAAAAATGCAACCGATCTATGAAAACCACTCCTTTTACCCGCTATCATGTTGAGAATGGCGCCCGGATGGCCGAATTCGCCGGCTACCACATGCCGATCGAATTCACCGGAATCAACGACGAACATGCGGCCGTGCGTGAACGGGCCGGCGTTTTCGATGTGAGCCATATGGGGGAGATCTGGGTCAAAGGGCCCCGTGCCGCGGAATTCCTGCAATACGTTACGACGAACGACATCCGCGCGCTGCGTGACGGGAAGGTACAGTATTCCTGTCTGCCGAACGGTCGCGGGGGAATCGTGGACGACATTCTGATTTACCGGATCGACGCCGGGACATTTCTGTTGGTGGTCAATGCGTCGAACGTCGGCAAAGACTGGTCGCACCTGGTCGCACAGGGCGAAAAATTCGAAATGCGGCCCGGGAGGGAGCTTTACGACGCTTCGGACGAGATCGCGCAGCTCGCCGTGCAGGGGCCGCTGGCGATGCGGATCGTGCAGCGGTTGTGTCCGGAACGGGTCGAGAATCTCGAATATTATACGTTCGTAAAGACCGAGGTGGCCGGCATCGGGAATGCGATTCTTTCCGCGACGGGCTATACCGGCGCCGGAGGGTGTGAAATTTATGTGGCGGCGAAGGACGCTCCCCGGTTGTGGGATGCTTTGTGGCGTGCGGGCGCGGAGTACGGTTTGCAGAATATCGGTCTCGGTGCCCGCGATACGCTGCGCCTGGAGATGGGTTTCTGCCTTTACGGGAACGACATCGACGATACGACTTCGCCGGTCGAGGCCGGCCTCGGCTGGATTACGAAGCCGGTCGACGGCAACGACTTCATCGACCGGCCGCTGTTCGAAGTCCAGAAAAAGGAGGGGACGGAACGGCGTCTGGTCGGTTTCGAACTGACCGAACGGGGGATTCCCCGGCACGGTTACGCGCTTGCGGCTCCGGACGGGCGGACGATCGGGGCGGTGACTTCCGGAACGATGTCGCCGACGCTGAAAAAAGGGATCGGCATGGGGTACGTGCAGAGCGCTTTCGCCGCTCCGGGTACGGATATCGACGTGGTGATCCGCAATAAGCCCGTTCGGGCCCGGGTCGTGAAGATGCCTTTCTTGAAACGACGGGAAGCGGAGTAGTGCGGATATCAGACGAAAGGAGGCGGTTCGCAAACCGCCTCCTTTCGTTTTTGTTATGAAATCGTCTTTCTCTCGGCCGTCGCCGGTTATTTTGCATCCGCTTCGCCGAGCAGCGTTTCGATTCGCGGCGCCAGGTCGCGGAAGTCGGGAATGGCGGCCAGTTCGTCGAGAGAGACCCAGCGGAAAGCGTCGGATTCGTTCCGGTCGATCATCACCCGGTCGTCGTCGCCGTCGAACAGGAAGACGAACCGCATGTCGTGGTGCGTGTGTTCCGCTTCGTTTTTCGCAGCGCAAGCGGGGATGTAGTGCGAGTCCATGTCCAGCGGCAGCGCCGTTTCGCCCGGAAACGTCAGCGGCGTCAGTTGTTCGCTGCGGATGCCCGTCTCTTCGGCAATCTCGCGGTAGGCGGCGTCCAGCACCGAGTCGTCCGCCGCTTCGACGTGTCCGCCGGGTTGCAACCATTTGCCGAGTTGGCGGTGTTTGAGCAGCAGTACCCGGCGGCTCGCCCGACTGACGATCACGCCGCCGGCGGTGATATGGCCGGCGAAGTTTTTGCGGTCGTACAGCGATTCCCCGTCGAACCGGGCGACGAATTCCGTGAACGGCCCGGTTTCGGCTTTTTCTTCGGGAAAATGCCTGAAATAGCGTTTTTGTAAACGCCGGATGTCTTTGCGCAGATCCATTCGGGGAAGGGCTATTTTGTCCAGTTTATTTTGGCCGTCTTGACGTCGCGGGAGTTCGGACCGATGCAGACGTTGAACTCTCCGGGTTCCCAGACGTGCTCCAGTTCGCTGTTGTAGAATTTCAAGTCGGCAGTTGTGATGCGGAACGTTACGCCCTGCGTTTCGCCGGGTTTCAGCGTGATCCGGCGGAAGTTTTTCAGTTCCCTGACCGGTCGCGAGATGCTGGCCACCGGATCGCCGATGTAGAGCTGGACGATTTCGTCGCCCGTGCGGGTGCCGGTGTTGGTTACTTTGACCGTGGCGTTTATCGTCCCGCTACCGCCCGAAGCGACCGCCCGGTCGAGCTGGATGTCGCTGTAATCGAACGTCGTGTAGCTCAGCCCGTATCCGAACGGATAGACCGGATCGTTCGTAATGTCGAGGTATTTGGTCGTCGCCCAGAAGTCGGCGCGGTACGGCCGTCCGGTATTCAGCGAGTTGTAGTACAGCGGGAGTTGGCCTACGCTCTGCGGGAAGGTCGCGGTCAGTTTGCCCGACGGTACGCGGTCGCCGAACAGTACGTCGGCCAGCGCGTAGCCGGCCATCGTTCCGCCGTGCCAGGCTTCGAGAATCGCGTCGAACCGTTCGTTCTCCCACGACAGGGTCAGCGGGCGTCCGCTCATGATCGCCACGACGACCGGTTTACCTGTATCGTGCAGCGCTTTGAGCAACGCTTTCTGGCATTCCGGAAGTCCGATGTCCGAGCGCGAGCGCGCTTCGCCCGACCAGCCGCTCGGTTCGCCGACCGTGGCGACGATCACGTCGGCGTCTTTGGCCGTTTCGAGCGCCTGTTCGATCAACGTTTCGGTCGGCGTCGTGTTTTTCCCGGTCTGAGCCAGCAGCATCGGTTCCTCGGTCAGGTTCGATCCCTGTGCATAGACCACTTCGGCCCGGTCGCCGACGACCTCTTTGACGGCTTCGAAAATGCTGCGTGCCGGGGCTTCTTCGCGCAGCATGACCCAGGTGCCGAACAGTTCGCCGCGCGTGTTGCCCATCGGGCCGATCACGGCGATCTTGCCGGTTTTTTGCAGCGGCAGGATTTGCCGGTCGTTTTTCAGCAGCACGATCGACTCTCCGGCCAGTTCGCGCGCCGTTTGCAAATATTCGGGCGACAGGGCCTTTTTCTGGCGTTCGGGATCGGTGTACTGGTACGGGTTGTCGAACAGTCCCAGTTTGTATTTGGCTTCGAGGATGCGGCGGCACGCCTGGTCGATCTCCTGCCGGGTTACCTTCCCTTCGTCAAGCGATTTTTTCAGCGTCCAGATAAAAGCGTTCGCGCCCATGTCCATGTCGAGCCCGGCTTTCAGCGCCAGCGCCGCGACCTGCTGTAGGTCTCCCATGCCGTGGGCGGTCATTTCGCCGACCGATCCGGCGTCCGAAACCACGAACCCGTCGAATTTCCATTGGTCGCGCAGTACGTCGGTCAGCAGCCAGCGGTTGCCGGTCGCCGGAATTCCGTCTACGACGTTGAACGACGACATGAAGCTGCCTGCGCCGGCTTCGGCTGCCGCCTTGTACGGCGGCAGGTAATAATTGTACATTGCTACGCGGCTCATGTCCACCGTGTTGTAATCCCGTCCGGCTTCCGATGCGCCGTACAGCGCGTAGTGCTTGACGCAGGCCATCACGGTGTTCGGCGCCGACAGGTCGTCGCCCTGGTATCCTTTTACCATCGCCTTGGCTATTTCCGACCCCCACCACGGATCTTCGCCGGAACCTTCGGCGATTCGGCCCCAACGGGCGTCGCGGGCGATATCGACCATCGGCGAGTAGAACCAGTTGATGCCGAAAGCCGAAGCCTCTTCGGCAGCGATCCGAGCGCTTTTTCGGATCAGTTCCGGATTCCAACTGCACGAGATGGCCAGCGGGATCGGAAATATGGTTTTATAGCCGTGGATCACGTCGAGACCGATCAGCAGCGGAATGCCGAGCCGCGACTCCTTGACGGCGATCTCCTGCGCTTTTTGCGTCGCGGCGGGGTCCATGCCGCCGGTTGCGCTGAGATATCCTTTGCGGATCGCTTCGTCCTGGCCTACGGCGGCGCCTACGACGCCCGGAACGCCCCCGGAAGCGAGGTTCAACTGCCCCAGTTTTTCGTCGAGGGTCATTTTGCTCATCAGGTCGTCGATGAATGCGTCCATTTTCGGGTCGCGTTGTCCGTATGCCAGCGAAGCGCACAGCAAGGTAAGCGACAGTAACAATTTTTTCATGGTCGGGTTATGCGTGTTGGTTTAGGTTTGTCATGATCGGCGAACGACGACAACCTGCAGCAGGAATGTCGTCGTTCGCAGTATGTGGTCGAAACACCGAACTATTGATTCAGCGTCCGTTCGATATAACTTTTGTAATCTTTCACCACCGGGCAGTAGTTGCTGCCGAACAGCGGCGACGAGATCAGGAAATCGGCCGTCGAACGGTTGATCGCCGTGGGCACGTTGTACAGCGTCGCCAGACGCAGCAGCGCTTTTACGTCCACGTCGTGGGGCTGGGCCTGCATCGGATCCCAGAAGAAGATCACCGCTTCGACCTTGCCTTCGGCAATCATCGCGCCCAACTGCTGATCGCCGCCCAGCGGACCCGATTTCAGCAGTACGATATCGACCGCTTCCTCATCGAACTCTTTGCCGCGCCGGTCGCGCAACGTCCGTTCGACCATTTTCCCGGTCGTTCCGGTGCAGATCAGATGATGTTTCAGCAAAACCTCCCAGTTCCAGTCCACCCATTCGGCCAGGTCGCGCTTCATGTTGTCATGAGCGACCAGGGCCACGCTCTTTCTGTTTTCCATAACCATTATAATAATACATTACGGCGCAAAGGTACTAAAAGTTCGGCCGAAACGGAACGTTCCCGGTCTAAAATTCCGGAAGATTACCTGAAATATTTGCTGCGGCATACGAAATGCGGATTGTGCAGCGAGATCTTGTTGTATTGCAATCCCGCGCCCCCGTCGAACGGTTCGACGACCCCGCCCGCTTCGCTGAGAATGATCTCTCCGGCGGCCGTATCCCATTCGTAGGTGTTCGACGTGCGGACGTAAATTTCGACGGTACCTTCGGCCAGCAGGCAGAATTTGAACGAACTGCCCTGCTCGACGATCTCGGCCGCCGGATGAACCGCTTTGATCCGGGCGATGTGTTCGAACGTTTCGTCGGTATTGTGCGAACGGCTTACGGCGATGCGGATCGGTTCGTTGGCTTTGTCGCACAGCGGCAGCCGGGTCGTATCGCTCCAGATTTGCGGCAGGTCGAACAACGCTTCGTGGTCGGGCTCTACGTCGGTTTTCAGGTAGCATCCGGCTCCTTTCAGCGCGAAGTAAATTTTATGGATATACGGAACGTAGATCACCCCGATGTACGGTTCGTTGTTGTGCATCAGCGCGATGTTGACGGTGAATTCTCCGTTGCCTTTCAGAAATTCCTTGGTGCCGTCCAGCGGGTCGACCATCCAAAACAGATCCCAGTTGCGCCGCTCTTCGTACAGCAGGTCGCGCCCCTCTTCGCTCAATAGCGGGACGCGGGTCTGGCTCAGGTATTTCTTGATCAGTTCGTGCGCATCCCGGTCGGCTATCGTGATCGGGGTGTGGTCGCTTTTGATATCCACGGCGAAATCGGCGTCCCCGGTATAGATGTCGATGATGCGCGCCCCGGCGCGGATCGCGGCATTATAGGCATTTACCAGCAGGAAGTCGGTTTGTTCTTTGTTCAGCATGGCTGTTCGGTTTTATGGCGTTCGGTTTCAGATTAGGTTCGCATATTATTTGGAGGATTCGAAGATCGGAATTTCTCCGTCGGCGACGGTTACGGTGGTTACCAGCGGCCCTTTGAAGCGTTCCCCTTTGCGGCTGATCCACACTCCGCGCGGGAATCGTACCGTCCGGCTGTCGGACTCGCCGAGCAGCGGGGCCACGAGGTATTTCGACCCGATCATGAACTGGTCGTTGCAGTCGGTGAATCCGTTACGCGGAAATTCGTATTCCATGTGGCGTACGATGGGTTCGGCCGTGCGGGCGCTCTCCTGAATCAACTGTCGGTAATATTCGCCGATTCTCTCGCGGGCGGTAAACGCCGCCTTGCACTGCGCGGCGACCGCCGGATCGGTGATCCGCCACGGGGCGATGTCGAGCGCGGCGACCGGCAATACCGACGAGAGCTGCACGTAACGCAGCAGCACTTTCGGGTCCCGTGCGACGGAGTCCGACGTCAGGGCCGGATCGGCGCTCACCGTGCTGTACGGGTATCCCAGCAGGTTGGCCGTAAGGATATTGGATACCATCTCCTGTAAGAGCCCCCATTCCAGCGGACGTTTCGTTTGTAAATCGTGGATATAGGGCGCGAAGCCGTCGCCCCGGCTGATCGTATATTGGCTGGAGTGGAAATCGTTGCCCAGTTCGCTCCATTTTTTCAGAAATTCGGCGGCCCCGGCATTTGCGAAGCGCGCGTAAGGCAGCGCTCCGTCGCAGTCGAACAGGAAGCCGTCGACCCCGAGGCTGTCGTGCAGCACGCCCAATTGCCGGCGAAGCATTTCGTACACGGTCTCCCGCGTGATGTCGTAAAAAGCGCTGTATCCGCCGATCCATTCGGCCATTGCCGTGCGTCCGTCGGACAGTTTGACGAATGCTCCGCTGTTGCGGAAAGCGCGGTAAATAGGCCCGTCTCCGCTGACGAATGGCGTGACGGTCAGCATGAGCCGGAATCCTTTGTCGTGCAATTCGCGGACGAGGGCTGCAAAATCGCCGTACATTTCGATGTTCGGCGTGAAACTGCCGATCGTCGATTGCCACCCGCCGGGAACGACCAGCGTTCCGGCCGGATAGCCTGCGGCGAGAATGTTCTGTGCATACTGCCGGATGTCGTCGGCCGTAGCCGAGAACGGAATTTCCGCGCTCATGTCGTACACCGGGGCCGTGAAGAACTCCGCCGCCGGAGTCGGCGCGTTTTCTGCCGGCGGAAAATTCTTATGGCAGCAGACCAGGTAGGCTTCCCGCAGGGTTTTACCCCCGGTGACGGCTTCGACCTCTTCGATCGGCGATTCGATCCGGAATTCGGTTCCGGTATATTCGATCTTAAAGGGCGATTTGCTCCAGATGTAGCGTCCCCGGCTCGAAATCAGCAGCGGAGCGACGTTGCTTTTCACCCAGGTGGAAAGGTCCGTTTGCGGAAAAGGCTCGCTGAGCGGCATCGCCTGTTCGCCCCCGACGAATACACCCCACCACTGTTCTCCCTTCAATACGTCGATTTTCGTACTGTACTGCGCGGCCAGCGATTCGCAAAGCAACGCGGCCGCCAGTACCAGTCCTGCTATTTTTTTGTACATATCCGTTTTGTTAATATTCCACTTTTTTCAGCAGGGAATTGAACCACATCAGTTTGTCCCCGAACAAATCCCGGGCCGTTGCGGCATACTCCTCGAACAGTTCCCCGACCAGTCGCTTGTACCGGGGCATGTCGCCGACGTCCACCTGCAGCGAATAGGTGAAATGCTCCTCGGCGGTCGCCGGCAATACGCGGGTAAAAGTGATTTTATCGAATCCCTGTGCCGCGAGCAGCGGGAGGTAGTGTTTGCGCAAAGATTCCAGCCAGCGGTCGTGGATCGCCGGATCGACCATGAAAGAGGTGTTGACGATATACATAAGTCCGGTAATCTGTCTTTAAAATTTTGTCTAAGGTACGTTTTTATTCCGATTTACTCAAATTTTTCAGGGGCTTTCTCCGCGGAGCCGTCCGGACAGCCGCAAAAGGAACGTTCCGTAACTTATTCCGGTAGTGGAGAATGTCCGTTCATTTGCGTTAACGAAATAAAATGCGGTTTTTGTATCCCGAAAAGACTTTTTTATCCCTTCAAAAACAATGATTCCGTGTTTTTTACCAATAGATGCGCGCCGGAAACGGAATGTTCCGCGCTTTCCGTCCGGCGAAATTCCGCCCGTCGTCGGTGAAAAAGCGCGGGGATTTTGTTTTATTCGAAAAACATCGCTATCTTTGCTCTCCGATTTATGCAAATCTAATTTGTGACTAAATGTACGCAATCGTAGAAATCGCAGGTCAACAGTTTAAAGTTGAGAAAGGTCGGAAGCTCTATGTTCACCGTCTTCAGGGGGATGAAGGTTCCTCGATGAGCTTCGACAAAGTCCTGCTAACAGACAATGACGGTCAGGTTAACGTCGGCACACCTGTAGTAGAAGGGGCCGCAGTGAATGCAACGATTCTCAAGCACCTGAAAGACGACAAAGTGAT
The DNA here is from genome assembly GCF_027665465.1 of Candidatus Alistipes pullistercoris. Classification (NCBI taxonomy): domain Bacteria; kingdom Pseudomonadati; phylum Bacteroidota; class Bacteroidia; order Bacteroidales; family Rikenellaceae; genus Alistipes; species Candidatus Alistipes pullistercoris. The sequence continues at coordinate 110,991 of NZ_JAQDED010000005.1, forward strand.
CGTCTTCAAGAAGCGGAGAAGGAAGGGCTATCGGGTAAAGAACGGTCACCGTCAATACCTGACCCAGATTCAGATCGATGAAATTAAAGCTTAACGTTTAAAACCTCAGAACAGAGATGGCACACAAGAAAGGAGTCGGTAGCTCCAAGAACGGTCGGGAATCCGAAAGCAAACGCTTGGGCGTAAAACTTTTCGGAGGACAGGTTGCCAAAGCGGGCAATATTCTGGTTCGCCAGCGCGGCACCGTACACAATCCGGGTGAAAACGTAGGCATTGGCAAAGACCATACGCTTTATGCCCTCGTTGACGGAGTGGTTTCTTTCCGCAAGAAAGAAAAAGACAGATCTTACGTTTCGGTGACTCCGCTGTCGTAGGGAATCCGAGATCGGATATAGGAATTGCCCGGAAGCAGACGCTTCCGGGCAATTCTTTATACGGGAAATCTCATGAAAGAAGCGATAAATTCTTTGTTTGTAAGTTTAAGAGATGATACAGAAAAATGATTTAAAATGACGATTATGTGCTTTGTGCCGTATAATTATTTCATTTTATGCTGTTTTGTATTTGGAATAACGCAAAAAAAAAGTATATATTGCTCAAATATATGGAGTGTTTTAATGTGAAATTTATTTTATTTAAATCTATATAGTATGAAGAAAGTTGTATTATGTTGGTATATTTTGCATCCTTTCAGAAATCAAAAAAAATCACGTTGAGCGATCCCCTTTGCATGTAAATTTGGAAATATGCGAGTTACTCTCGGAGTGAAATTATATTAGGATTTGCTGATGTTTCTTTAGGTTATAGACTTGAATGGGGTATTGTCTAGTCATATTTGACAATACGCAAAAGAAATAAAGCTAAGGTTTATATTTATAGTTTGATAAATAAATATTTTTTATTCATTAAAAAACACGAAGGATGAAAAAACAATTTTTTTAATTGGAGGGGCTCTCGTTTTGGGACTTCCTGGGAAGTCAATTCATATCAAACGGCGGTTTCTGATTTGATCTCTGAAAATGTGGAGGCTCTTGCTCGAGACGAAACTTCGTCTGGGTTTGCAGAGGTTTCTTGTTATTATGAAGAAGTTACTGATTCAAATGGAGATGTTGTCCAGTCGCATGCGATAATGTGTGAGGGAGAAGGAGATAAGGCTTGTACTTGTAGTCATGAAAAATAAATACAGTGTTTATAAATTAACGTTTTGTTAAAAGAATATTAAAGATGAAAAAATCGACTTTCTTTATTGGTGCTTTTTCTTTGGTGGTTTTCTCTGGAATTAGTAAGAAATTACATCAAACAGCAGTATCTGATGTGATGACTGAAAATGTAGAAGCTTTAGCCCGGGATGAAACGTCATCTGGATATGCCGAGGTTAGTTGCGTATATGAAGACGTGGTTAATAGTGACAGTTTGGTTGTGAAAGTCCATTCGAGGAGTTGTTCTGGGGAGGGCGATCTGGCTTGCTCTTGTGATCATATGAAATGAAAATAATTTTAGATAAATATGATGGTAACTTTTTAAAGAGTCTCCGTTTATGAAACGAACCTCGTTTGTTGCAATCGCATTTTCCGTTGTGTTTTCCGGTTGCGTAAGTTCGGCATCCCGACCGGATTACCCTACCGATTTGTTGACGATAACTGTTGACGTCGGTCGGAATGATGACGGTAAACTGATAGACAGTATATTGGAATTTTCGCATTATGTCATTTTGGATCCGCAACAAGAAGTCCTGATTGGAAAAATAAAGAAGTTGCAACTTCTGGACGGACATATAGGTGTTGCGAGTGAGAATAAAGCTTACGTTTTCGATTCGACTGGTAGGCTGGTGCATTGTTGGGATCGCCAGGGGCGCGGTCCTAACGAATATTTGCAAATGACGGACATGGAGATCGGTAGGGAAAAGGACTGGGTATGTCATGTGTATGACAAGAATGCGGGAAAGTTATTGACGTATGACATGGACGATAAAGCCGTTTCTGTTAAGGAAATGATCCCACATGCAAAGGCGTTCAAACTTTTGGGTGATGGCCTGATCGCTTTTAATATGGGAAATGGTTCGAGCACCTTTTTGCAAAAGGAAGACTATTTTAATTACAGATGTATCGACAGTTTCGGCAAAACACGGATATCTGCTGTTCCGTTCAATAAGCAAATGTTCGGATTGTCGACGCAATACGATAAAGGGAAGTCGTTTTTTTACCGGTATGGAGAGCAAATTTATATGAGCGCTCAGCATAACGATACTATTTACCAGGTATCCGATACCTCCGGTCGGATAACGCCCTGTCTTGTGTTTGATTTGGGTGTCGAACGACCGAGGGCGGATGATGAGAATTACCCGATTTCGAACTACCAGAAAGGTTTAGGCGGTGAAAAACCAGAAGTTCCGGTAGCGTTCTATAAATTTCCGAACGGTTATTTAGCCGAATATACTTATGATTTCCGACCGTATGTGCTGATTGCCAACGAACAAGGAGAGATATTGTACACCGGTAACAGCGCCAGGGATAAGAATGGCGTTTTATTGAGGCCCGTACCGTATCTGGATTTCGACAATTCCGGTTATCTGATTTCATATTTCAGTCCGGTGAATATCGAGGCTGATAAAAAGATAGGTCGGAGAAAAGGTTGCGATTCCGCTTTGCTGGATGAATTATCTTTAAAAGTCTCGGAGAACAGTAATCCTGTTTTATTATTCTATAAGTGGATTTACTGAGACGTGCCGGATTGATGTGCTTCAATGGTTTATGTCCGTATTTTAATGCGGCGATTTAAAAATAAGATGCTGTTTGGCAGTCTCTTATGTGTTATTCATAAAAAGACGACGCCCGGAACTGCAGTTCCGGGCGTCGTCTTTTTATGAATCCGGATTCCTCCGGTTCCGGTTGTCCTTATTTCGCGTAGCTGACCGAGCGGGTTTCGCGGATCACGGTGATCTTCACCTGGCCCGGATAGGTCATTTCGTCCTGGATCTTCTTGGCGATGTCGTGCGACAGGCTGTCGGCCTCCTGGTCGGTGATCTTCTCGCTGCCGACGATCACGCGCAGTTCGCGGCCGGCCTGAATCGCGTAGGTCTTCATGACGCCGGGATAGGCGAGGGCCATGTCTTCCATCTCCTTCAGCCGCTTGATGTACGATTCGACCACTTCGCGGCGGGCTCCCGGACGGGCTCCGGAGATCGCGTCGCAGACCTGTACGATCGGTGAGATCAGGTTGTTCATCTCCATTTCGTCGTGGTGCGCCCCGATGGCGTTGATCACTTCCGGTTTTTCCTTGAATTTCTCAGCCAGTTTCATGCCGATGATTGCGTGCGGCAATTCCGGTTCGTCGTCGGGCACCTTGCCGATATCGTGCAGCAGGCCGGCGCGACGGGCCATCTTGGCGTTCAGTCCCAGTTCCGAGGCCATGATGCCGCACAGATTGGCCACTTCGCGCGAGTGTTGCAGCAGGTTTTGTCCGTAAGACGAACGGTATTTCATCTTACCGATCAGGCGGATCAGTTCGGGATGGAGCCCGTGGATGCCCAGGTCGATCGTGGTGCGCTTGCCGGCTTCGACGATCTCTTCTTCGATCTGTTTCTGTACTTTGGCAACGACTTCTTCGATGCGTGCCGGATGGATGCGGCCGTCCGTTACCAGTTGGTGCAGCGCCAGACGCGCGATTTCACGGCGTACCGGATCGAAGCCCGACAGGATGATCGCTTCCGGCGTGTCGTCGACGATGATCTCGATGCCGGTAGCGGCTTCCAGGGCCCGGATGTTCCGTCCTTCGCGGCCGATGATCCGGCCTTTCACTTCGTCGCTCTCGATGTTGAACACCGTGACCGAGTTTTCGATGGCCGCTTCGGTAGCGACGCGCTGGATCGTCTGTACGACGATCTTTTTCGCTTCCTTGTTGGCGCTCATCTTGGCCTCTTCCATCACTTCGTTGACATAGGTCATCGCTTCGGTCTTGGCCTCCTCTTTCATGTTTTCGATCAGGATGTTCTTGGCTTCGTCGCTACTGAGGCCGCTGATCTGTTCGAGACGGGTGTTTTGTTCCTTGATTTTGCGGTCGAGGTCTTCCTTCTTGCGTTCGACGCTCTCGATCTGAGCCTGCAGACGCTCGCGTACGGAATCCTGTTCGCGGATTTTCTTGTTCAGCTCGTCCTGCTGCTGGGTCAGGTTGTTTTCCAGTTGTTTGGCGCGCTGTTCGCTCTGGGAGAGCTTTTGGTTGCGCTCGTTGACGGCCCGGTCGTGTTCGCTTTTGAGCTGGATGAATTTTTCCTTGGCCTGGAGAATCTTCTCCTTTTTGATCATCTCGCCGGCCGATTCGGCCTCTTTCAGAATCGCGGCCTTCTTGTTCCGGACGATTTTCGATGTGATCGAATAGCCTGCATAGCAGCCTGCGGCGGAACAGATGACGGCAATTATTGCTATAATTACAATGCTCATAGGTGTTAGTTAAATGTATTTATATGTTAAACAAAATGTACGTTTGGGTATAAAAAAGACCCGCACAAATTCCTCTTTCCTTGTTTGACGAATCTCCAATCTCGTCATGTATGGGGCTGCCGTTTATCGCAAACGTCCAACGTCTTCGGATGAAGAACCTTCCGGGGGGAAGGTTAAGGCCTGTTTTTGAAATACTGAGCTTGACCCCAATGTAAATAGTGTTGAGTTTCGCAAAGCTTAAAAGGAATCCATGCGGGTTTTTATTCCTTAACTTATATGTCCAAGAACCTGTTGTCTGTTATTAAGACGTCGTTTACGTTTCAAATATTGTTCAGGTAGTCGTCGATCTCTCGTTCGATTTTCTGCAAACGCTGTGCCTCTTCCGTCATCTCCCGGTTCATTTCCAGCCCGACCTTGTCGACGGCCACCTGCAAAGCGGCCATGGCCAGATAATCTTCCGGTTCGGCGGCGAACCGGGTTTTGTAAACCGAGATCAGGGCATTGATATCTTGTGCCGCACGCCGGTACTTTTCCTCCTCGGCCTGCCGGATCGTCATCGGGTATTCTTTACCCGCCAACTTCACCGATATCCTGCGCGTTCCTGCCATCAATATAACGTCTTCGCTACTTGTTCATCAATGCAAGGCATTTGTCAATTTCCCGCAATAGTTTGTTGACTCTGAGCCTTGCTATCCGGCTGTCGCCGCGGTTTCCCATCAGACCGGCCGCCGTTTCGAGCGTTTCGATTCGTCTGCCGAGCTGCCGTATTTCCGTTTCGGCCGCTCTTTTTTCGAGGATGACCGTGTCTCGTTCGGCGGTCAATTCACGCACTTCGCTGCGAAGTCGCCGGTTGTCCTCGATGATCCGAGAAACCTTTTTCTTCAGTGAATCGATAATCGCCTTGTTGTCATCCATTTCTGCAGACAAAATTGATTCGTCCACTCAAAAGTAGTTATTTTTTGTCAAAATGCAAAATCTATTTTCCGCGCTTCCCTATACGAATTTTCCGTAAAGGTCGTAATCTCCTGCTTCCGTTATTTTTACGTCCAGGAAGGTTCCCGGCGACGGATTCTCGTCGGTTTCGATCAGGATTTCGGTATCGACTTCCGGCGAGTCGTATTGCGAACGTCCGACGAGGAACTCTCCCTCGCGCCGGTCGATGATGATCCGCTCTCGCGTGCCGATCCGCCGGCGGTTGTTTTCGGCCGAAATGCGGTTTTGCAGTTCCATAATCGCGTCGGCCCGCCGCTGTTTCACCTTGTCCGGTACGTCGTCGCGCAGCCGCATGGCCGAATAGGTGCCCTCTTCTTCCGAGTACGGGAAGACTCCGAGCCGTTCGAACCGCACCCGTTCGACAAATTCCAGCAGTTCGTCGAAATCCGCTTCGCTTTCGCCCGGATAGCCGGTCAGCAGCGTCGTCCGCAGCGCGATGCCGGGAATCCGGCGGCGCAGTTCGCCGATCAGTTCGTAGGTCTGCGCCTTGTTCAGCCCGCGGCGCATACTTTTCAGTTGCGGGTCGCTGATGTGCTGAAACGGGATGTCGAGGTATTTGCACATTTTCGGTTCGTCGCGCAGCGCGTCGATCACGTCCGTCGGGAACTGCGCCGGGTAGGCGTAGTGTAGGCGTACCCATTCGAGCCCGTCGATGCGGCACAGCCTGCGGAGCAACTCGCCGAGCCGCCGCTCGCCGTACAGGTCGAGGCCGTAGTAGGTCGTATCCTGCGCGATGACGATCAGTTCCCGGACGCCCCGCGCGGCCAGCATCTCCGCTTCGCGAAGCAGCTCTTCCATCGGCACCGAGACGTGACGTCCGCGGATCAGCGGGATCGCGCAATAACCGCATCCCCAGTTGCATCCTTCCGAGATTTTCAGGTAGGCGTAATGGCCCGGCGTGGTCAGGTGCCGCTCCCCGGTCAGTTCGTCGCGGTAGCGTCCGCCGACGGTTTTCACGATGTCGCGCAGGTCGTTGACGCCGAAGTATTCGTCCACTTCGGGGATCTCTTCCCGCAGTTCTTCCCGGTAGCGTTCGGCCAGGCAGCCCATGACGAACAGGTGGTCGATACAGCCTTTGGTCTTCGCGTCGGCGAATGCGAGGATCGTGTTGACGGACTCCTCTTTGGCGTCGCCGATGAATCCGCAGGTGTTGATTACGACGATCCTGGCGTCCGTTTCGTTCGAGTCGTGGACGATTTCGAAACCGTTGCGTTGCAATTGCGCCATCAGGTGTTCCGAATCGACGAGGTTTTTCGAACAACCGAGCGTTATGACGTTGATTTTACGTTTCATAGTGCGTATTTGCTTGCAAAAATAGGAAAATCCGCACTATATTTGCATGTCGACATGAAATTGACCGAATGTTTACGGACATTTAAAACGATAGATTATGCTGAGTAAAAAAATGGAAGAGGCGATCAACGCCCAGATTAATGCGGAATTCTGGTCCGCATACTTGTATTTGTCGATGTCCTGCGATTTCGCCCGGAAAGGACTCAAGGGAATGGCCAACTGGTTTTCGATCCAGTTCCGCGAGGAACAGGATCATGCCCGGATGCTGATGGATCATGTCCTCGCACGCGGCGGAAAGGTCGCTCTGGCGCCGATTGCCGAAGTGCCTTCCGCCTGGGATTCTCCGCTGGCCGCTTTCGAAGATACGCTGAAACACGAAAAAAGCGTGACCGCCCGGATCAATGCGCTGTGCGAGCTGGCTGCCGCCGAAAAGGATTTCGCTTCGGCGAACCGGTTGGTTTGGTTCGTTGACGAGCAAATCGAGGAAGAGGAGAACGTGCAGGGCATTATCGATGCGCTGAAGCTGGTCGGCGACGACAAGGTGGGAACCTTTATGCTGGACAAGGAACTGGCCGGCCGGGTCTATGCGAGCCCTGTCGCCGGATAATCCGACTGATCGCTTCCGGTATGAGGATATGCCGCCCGGCAGACGGGCGGCATATTTTTTTGCGGGGACGGTTCGGGTGCGTTTTTATCCGGAAGGTTAATGCTCTGGGGGGGCGGTTTCTCCTTGCATCATTTCATTTTCTTCCGAAGCGGATCGAGCGCCAGATTTACGTTGAAATAGAGTTTGTTTCCCGGAATGTTGCCGTCTTCCACTTCGATTTGGTTGTAGCCTCTTTCGTGCCGGAACCGGCCTGTGCCTGGTATCCTGCGGCCAACAGTCTGGCGAAACGGCAGATTGGCAGTTTTTTCATAACGGGAGTTTTAGCAGGGCGGGTTTATAAAATTAAATAGATTTAATGAAATAAGCAAATGTTTTTTATTTTCATGGTATCGGGTTTCTGCGGCCGATCCGACGCTTCCCGGCTTCCGGTTTTTCGGAAGCGCGTCGTTCGAGCCGCAGAAAAAATAGCTTTTGTTTATTGTTTTTCGTTATTTTATTCCTGAAATGCAGCGTTTCGGTTCCGCGTGCGTTTTAATAGTAAAAGCCACTGAAAATGAAGGGAACGTCCTGCGATATCGACACGCTTTACGACCGTTATTCGCGTCGGTTGTTCCATACGGCCCTGCGGATCGTGGGGGATGCCATGGAGGCCGAAGAGGCGATGCAGGATGCGTTTTTGAAATTCGCGCGGATGCGCTCATGTCCTCAGACGGCGCCCCAGATCGAGGCCTGGCTGGTGAAAACTTGCGTCCGGGGAGCGATCGACCGTTTGCGCCGGCGACGGAAGCGGGCGTCGTTTCTGTCGGAGCTGTCCGAATCCGGCCGGTTGCCTGCCGAAGACAAAAGCCGGGACGAATCCGGGTGGAGCGAGCTGCTGGACGATTCCGCCGGTGAAGCGGCCGTCCGGGTCGCCCGGATAAAAGCCGGATTGAACGAGCTGCCCGACGGTTGCCGCCTGATTCTCTCCCTGTGTCTGTTCGAAGGCTACGATTATGCCGAGATCGCCGAAATAACGGGTCTGAAAACTTCTTCGGTCCGGTCGCAGTACACGCGTGCGAAAGGTAAACTTTTGGAAAAATTGCAACGTGATGGATAAGCTGTATGATTTTGTACGGAACAACCGCGGGTTGTTCGACGACGGGCCGCTGAACGGCGGCCATGAAGCGCGTTTCAGGCGAAAGCTCGATCGGATCGGGCGCCGTTCGCATTCGCCGGCGGTTCGGTGGGCATTGGCTGCGGGGGCGGCGGCAGTCGTGTTTTTCGGCGCGATGCTGTGCCGGGACGGTTTGCGGGAGAATCCGGTGCAGGCCGAGATCGACCTGTACAACCGGAGTCTGGAGGCGCTGACCCGCGATATCGTCGATGTCAGCGAACGCCGCGGGGAGGATACCTCCGAAATGAAGACCATTATCCGCGACATCAGCAACGATACGGTTCCGTTATACGAACAACTGCCCGACGAACTCGGCGACGAAAAGAAGGCCCGTATCTTGAAAAAATATTTCAATTTGAAACTGAAAGCCGTCAGGCAGTTACGGGCCCAGTTATCGGATGCGGACGAATGAATTTCCTACGAATAGATCGAATTATCCATCAATCAAAAAATGCGTTATGAAAAAAATGATGTTTTCAGTGCTGTGCGTCGTTTGTGCGTTGACCGCGACCGCGCAGGAGGTTACCAAACGCGTGAAGGTGTCCGGTTTCTCCGGAATTTCGGCGGAGAGCGTTTTCGATATTACGTTGGTACGGGCGAATAAATGTGCGGTCGAGATTTTTTGTCCGAAAGAGATCGAAGAGGCGCTTGACGTTAAGGTCAGCGGCGGGGATCTCGTGTTGAGGCTGAATACGGACCGGTTGGATCGAAAAGAGCGCCGCAATTTCCGCGGAGGAGTCAGGGCCGTCGTCAGCATACCCGCTCTGGAACGGCTCCAACTTTCCGGAGCCGCGCGGCTGTCGACGACGTCAGTTTTCGAAGGCTCCGATTTTGTCATGGGGCTTAGCGGCGCATCGTCGGCGACCGGGCTGAATTTTTCCGGGGGGCGTTTGCGCGCGCAGACCAGCGGAGGCGCCGGTTACGATATCAAGGGGACGTTCGAAGACGTTTCTCTCGGACTTTCGGGAGGCTCCCGCGCCAATTTGAATTTGACAGCCGGCAGCCTGAAGATCGACGCCAGCGGCGGGGCCAATATCGATATGGCCGTAAAATGCGAGCAGATCGTAATCGGAATGTCGGGCGGCGCGCGCATTACGGCTTTCGGCGAAACCGGGGCTCTGAAGGCTTCCGGGTCGGGCGGCGCGCATTTGGAAGCGGTCGGACTGAAGGCAAACGACGTTACGCTGGGAGGTTCCGGCGCGGCGGGGTTGCGAGTATGGGCCGTTCAGAACCTGAGCGTTTCCAGCCTGTCCGGCGCGGCGACCGTGCGGTATAAAGGCGATCCGCGGATCGGCACGCTCCAGATCGACCGGGGGTCTTTCGGAAAATTAAATCCTTAAAATCGGCTTCCTGCGCCGGTGCGGCGCGGATTTCCCGCCCGAACGAAACCGCTGGGGTTTCGCCGGGCGGTTTTTATTCCCCGAACAGGCTGTCGACGAATTCCCTGCGGTCGAATACCTGCAGTTGGTCGATCCCTTCGCCGACGCCGATGTAGCGCACCGGGATTTTGAACTGGTCGCTGATGCCGATCACTACGCCGCCTTTGGCCGTGCCGTCCAGTTTGGTGATCGCGAGGGCGGTGACGCGCGTGGCTTGCGTGAATTGTTTCGCCTGTTCGAAGGCGTTCTGGCCCGTCGATCCGTCGAGCACCAGCATCACTTCGTGCGGCGCGTCGGGAATCACTTTGGCCATTACGTTGCGGATCTTGGTCAACTCGTTCATCAGGCCGATTTTGTTGTGCAGCCGTCCCGCCGTGTCGATCAGTACGACGTCGGCATCGTTCGCTACGGCGCTACGCAGCGTGTCGAAAGCCACCGAGGCCGGGTCGGAACCCATGTCCTGGCGGATCATCGTGACCCCGGCGCGTTCGGCCCAGACGGCCAGCTGGTCGATCGCGGCGGCGCGGAACGTGTCGGCGGCGCCGATATAGACTTTTTTACCGTCGTTTTTCAGCTTCGAAGCCAACTTGCCGATCGTGGTCGTTTTGCCGGCCCCGTTGACGCCGACCACCATGACCACGTACGGCATACCGTTGCGTTTCTCGTAGGAGAAGTTCTCCTCGCCGGCGCTTTTGTTCTCTTCGAGCAGGGCCGTGATTTCGGTGCGCAAGATGCGGTTCAGTTCCGCGGTGTTCATGTATTTGTCTTCGGCGACCCGTTTTTCGATCCGTTCGATGATCCGTACGGTGGTGTCGACGCCGACATCCGACGTGATCAGCACCTCTTCGAGGTTGTCCAGCACCTCTTCGTCGACCTTCGACTTGCCGGCCACGGCCCGCGCCAGTTTCGAGAAAACCCCTTCTTTCGTCTTTTCGAGCCCTTTGTCGAGGTCTTCTTTATGCTCCTTTTTTGAAAAAATATTGAACAGTCCCATAATCGTACGCTATTTGATGATATGCATGGGCCCCGGGAGACTCGGGGGATGCGCCCTACAAAAATACAAAAAGCTCCTTACAGTTAAGAAGCTTTTTGTAATAAGACGGAAAATCGCTTATTTTTTTGCGAAGAAATCTTTGATCTGATCGTTCAGCACTACTTCGGTTTTGAAGGAGTAGGCTCCGGTCTTTTCGGATTTCACCATCTTAATACATTTCGTGTGCGCTTTACCGGCTCCGGTCTTCAGCGTCGCAACTACTTTCTTTGCCATGATTCAAACCTTATTTAATTTCGCGGTGGATGGTTACTCGTTTCAGGATCGGGTTATACTTTTTACGCTCCATCCTGTCGGGCGTGTTTTTCTTGTTTTTGGTCGTGATATACCTTGACATTCCCGGAAGCCCGCTCTCTTTCTGTTCCGTGCACTCAAGGATAACCTGAACCCTGTTACCTTTTTTTGCCATTTTCTGCTTCGATTAATAATTAATAGACCGATTTGGGCGCAGCGGCGCTTTTCAGGGCTGCGGACAAACCTTTCTTGTTGATGGTTTTCATGCCTGCGGCAGTCACTTTAAGGGTGATCCACCGGCCTTCTTCTTCGTTCCAGAAGCGTTTCGTTTTCAGATTCGGATTAAAACGCCTCTTGGTTTTTTTGTTCGAGTGCGACACGTTGTTGCCAACCTGAGCCGTTTTACCCGTGATTTCACAAATTTTCATAGAATTCGTTTTTTTACATTACTCCAAAAGGATCGCCAAAAATACGAAATATTCTCCGAATAAAAAAATACGGCGGTAAAAAAACAGGGCGTTTCGTACGAAGCCGTAAAGATAACGGGAAATGCGGAGATGCGCCGTTTCGGACGGCGGCGGTCAATAATTTTTTCGGGACGGAACGGAATGTCGTCCGAAATGCGTATTTTCGTGTGACGAATTCAAATAAAAAATACGTATGAAACGAATCATTTTGCCGTTGTTGGCGCTGTTGGCATTGGGCACGGGCCGGGCGATCGCGCAGCAACACAACCCGTTCGAAGGCGGAAAACTGCCGTTGATACCTTATCCGGCCGAGGTGCGGGTCGGGGAGCGCGATTTCGATCCCGGGGAGCGGCTTACCGTCCGGGTGTGTTCCGGCGACGAGGAAGATTTTTTTGCCGCCGCGACGTTGACCGACGAACTGGAAAATATCCGCACGGTCGTAAGAAAGTCGCGGTCGGGCGTTAAGGGGGCCGTGATGCTGACGCGTCCGGGGCTGAACCGTCAGGCCGACGAACGCTTGAAACAGGCGGGGTTGGAACTCGCTCCGGATTTTAATCCGGAAGGGTATGTGCTGTTGGCCGACGGGCAGGGCGTGATCGTTTCGGCCAATACGGCCGCCGGCCTGTTCTATGGCGTGCAGACGCTACGCCAACTGGTCTATCCGTCCGGCGACGGATACCGGGTGCGGGCGGTCGCCGTGCGCGACGCTCCGGCGATGCGTTATCGCTGGCAGCAGGACGACTGGAGCCGCGGGCCGATTCCGACGCTGGAATACGCCAAAAAGCAGGTGCGCATTTTGTCAGAATATAAAATCAACGGATACAGTATCTACGCCGAAAACCTATACCAGTCGAAGTCGCATCCGGCGATCAACCCGTACGGCGGCACGATCACCCCGGAGGAGATCGCCGAACTGATCGATTACGCCGCACGTTACCATGTCGAGATCATCCCGCAGCAACAGACCTTCGGGCACCTGCACTATGTGTTGCGGCAGGAGCGTTACGCCGACCTCGGCGAAAAGCGCGGCAGCCAGATACTGAGTCCGACCGAACCGGGGGCGTACGATTTTATCGGCGACTACCTGGGCGAGATCGTGCCGATGTTCACGTCCGAGTTCATTCATATCGGTTGCGACGAGACGTTCGAACTCGGACGCGGCAAAAGCAAAGAGTCGGTGGCCGGGTCGTCGCACGCCGACGTTTACCTGGGACATCTGAAAAAGGTGGCCGCACTGCCCGCGCTGAAGGATAAAAAGTTGTTGTTTTGGGGAGAGATCGCCGTCGAACATCCCGAGAAACTCGATCTGCTGCCGTCGAACGTGATCGCCGTCGCGTGGGACTACCTGCCCCGGGATAGCTACGAGACGTTCTTGAAGCCGTATGCCGACAAACACTTCGCCACGTTCGTCGCGCCGTCGGCTTTCTACGGCGGGCGCGTTTTCCCGGATTACCTGTCTCACATGAAGAATATCCGTAATTTCGTCCGCGACGGGCAGAAATACGGCTCGATGGGGATGCTGAACACTTCGTGGGACGATATGGGCGAAGACTTGTTCGATATGGGTTGGTACGGCGTGGTTTACGCCGCTGCCTGCGCCTGGCAGCACGGCGAGTCGGATCTCGACCGCTACCGCGATGCGTTTGATTGGGCGTTCTATCGCAATTCGGACGGGCATCCGTTCGCCGACGGAATTTGCAAGTTGGCCGACGTGCACGGCCGCGTCGGGGCGGTCAACTTCGAGATGGCTTACACTTCGCCGTTCACCGAAGCCGGCGTGGCGTTGCAGAATCACTTGCAAAATACGGGGGCGTGCCGCGAGATGCGCTTGTGGTGCGAGGATGCTTATACGCAGTTCAGCCGCGCGCGCGACCGGGTCGCGCTGCACGGTTCGACGGTCGATGCGCTGTTGTTCGCCGCCCGGCGGATGGATTTCGTGTTTCACAAGGCGCTGTTGGCCGGCGAGATGTCCGACCTGTACGATGCGTTCGTCCGCGACGACGACAAGGGATATGCGGTCAATACGGCGTTGTACGACCTGATTATGCCGTACGCCAGCCGCCTCGGATCGCTGAGGGACATGACCAAGGAACTGAAACTGTTTCACCGCGATCTGTGGCGCGGCGAAAACCGTCCGATTCACTGGGACGTGGCGGCGATCCGCTACGACCGTATGCTGTTGGAATGGGAGCAGCAGTACGACCGTATCCAGCTCGACCTGCAACAGCAGGGGCGCGACGGGAGTCACCTTCCGCGCGAGCAGGTCGGTTTCCGTTTCGACAGGCCGCAGCAATAAAACGCCGGCGGGAAATTTCGAACGGCGCGGATATTTCGTCCGCGCCGTTTTCATATCCGGCTACGCTTTGCATACGCGTTCCGCAAAGGGAATTCTAAATGTGTTTCGCTGTTTCGCAGGCTATTTTATTGCAACGGCATTTGTTTTGCGCCTCTTTTCGAGTTCTTCGTTGCGTTGCATGATTTTTCGGATCTCCCGGTCGAGCCGGGCGGTTTCCTGTTGCAGGGCGAATGTCTGTTCGTGCAGGAATTGATTGTCCTGGGCGATCGGCGTCGCGCAGGGGCCGTGTTTCGGAAAGATCGGTTGGCTCATTGTTCCGGATTTTATTTCACCCGCCTCCCGGTGAAGTGCATAGGAAGACGTGAGGCTGCATGACCGATCCGGTTTGAGATCCTGGGTATCCGGAACGAATAAGCGCATACAGTTCACGCTTTAAGTATGCACGAATGTACGGATACGTCCCGTGTCGAGATCGATCCCGGATACAAAAGATTTCACGCAGGAAAACGGCCGTTTCACATACGGCATACTCCCGGCGTGAGCCCGTGCCTATCGCCCTGTTCCTTTGAAAGTTCCCGATTTTCAGGCCGAAACAATATCACGACGTCTTTCAACGCGTGAGTACTACAACAGCAATGAAATAATCCGAATACACAAGCGGTTACGGGCGGCTTCAGTACCGGATCGTCCACAGTCCGTTTCCCGGAGCGCCGCACAGGCGCAGCCTGAGCAGATTGATCGCGTTCGACGACGCGCGTTCGATGTTCTGGCTCCTCAGCGATCCGAAAACCATCCGGATCGAATACGTCTCATCGGGGCCTGAGACGGCCATCCAGACGGTGCCGACCGGTTTGTCCGGCGTTCCTCCGGTCGGGCCGGCGATGCCGGTCGTCGCGATCCCGTAAGTCGCTCCGGTCGCCTTGCGCACTCCGGCCGCCATCTGTTCGGCCACCGGTCGGCTGACCGCTCCGCAGCGGTTCAGGTCGTCCGCGTTCACGCCGAGCAGGGCCGTCTTGACGTCGTTCGAATAGGCTACGACGCCTCCCCGGAAGTAATCCGACGCTCCGGGCAGCGCCGTAAAGCGGTGGGCGATGTTGCCGCCCGTACACGATTCGGCGGCGGCGACCGTTTCGCCGCGGCCGCGCAGCAACTCGCCGACGGCGCTTTCGAGCGTAGCGTCGCCGTAACCGATGATCCGGTACGGGATCGCTTGGTCCAGCAATGCGAATTGCCGGTCGATTTCCGCCGCGGCCTGCTGTCCGTCTACGTCGTAGGCCGACAGCCGCAGGCGGATATTCATCGCGCTGGGCAGGTAGGCCAGGTGCAGGTAGGCGGGCAGCGCGTTTTCCCAGTCGGCGATCGTTTCGGCGAGGATCGATTCGGCCAGTCCGTAGGTGATCGCCGTTTTGTGTACGATCGCGTCGAATCGGAAATGTTCGTACAGCCGCGGCAGCACTTGCTCGCCGATCAGCGTTTTCATTTCGAACGGGACGCCCGGCAGCGATACGAGCACTTTGCCGTCCCGCTCGAACCACATGCCCGGAGCCGTTCCGCAACGGTTCGGCAGGACGGTGCATCCGTCCGGCACGAGGGCCTGGCCCTGATTCAGTTCGTTGAAGTCGATGTGCCGTACGGCAGTCATCGCGCGCACCTGCTCGTAGACGGCTTCGTTGCGTACCAGTTTCATGCCGAACAACCGGGCCAGCGTATGTTTGGTGATGTCGTCCTTGGTCGGGCCGAGACCGCCGGTGCAGATGACGATATCGGAGTGCGACAACGCTTGCGTGACGGCTTCGGAGATAGGTTCGGCTCGGTCGGATACCGAAGTGATCCGGTGGATTTTGATTCCGGCCGCGTTCAGCTTTTCGCCGATCCATGCCGAGTTGGTGTCGACGATCTGTCCGATCAGAATTTCGTCGCCGATGGTAATGATTTCTGCTTGCATCGTTTCTCTGATCCCGAATCTGGGATTTTTTATGATTATACGGTTTAAAGTCGTTCGGCCGATTCCGGCGGACGTTGTTCGGAACGTTCCCGCCGCCGGCGAAACGTCCGGCAAAGATACGGCTTTATCGGTAAATTCGTTCGGACCGTTGCGGCCGAGACTGCGGATCGGCTGATTTTTTCGATAAATTTCCGGAGTCGCCGGCTGCGGTAAAGGAGCGTCGGGCGGCGTTCCCGGCTCCGCTCCGCCCGGATTTCGCCCGCCGTCGGGTTTCCGGCGGCCGTTTTCGCCCGGCATTTTTTCGAAACCGGTTTCCGGAACGTTCGTCGTAAATCGAAACGTTCCGCCTTTTCGAGCGGAACGTTTCGCATACGGTAGGGATTAGCGTTGTCCGGATTCCGATCGGGTTTCCGTTTTCGTCTTGCTCTCGGCTTCCTGCTTCAGTCGCTTGCAGATACGTTTGACGAATTGCGGACCGTTGTAGATAAAGCCGGTATAGATCTGGATCAGGCTGGCGCCGGCGTTCAGCATCGCTACGGCGTCGTCCTCGGTCATGATGCCGCCCACGCCGATGATCGGGAAGCGACCTTCGGTTTTTTTGTGAATGTAGCGCACCACTTCCAGCGACCGTCGGGTCAGCGGACCTCCGCTGAGTCCGCCGTTGCCGATGGCTGCGACCGTGGCCGGATCGGTTTCGAGTCCGTCGCGGCGGGTTGTCGTGTTTGTCGCGACAATGCCGTCGAGTCCCGTTTCGACCAGCACGTCGATCATGTCGTCGATCTGCGCGTCGGTCAGGTCGGGCGATATTTTCAGCAGGATCGGCCGGTACTGGTTCTGTCCGCGCCTGAAGTCGATCAAACCGCGCAGGATCAGGTTCAGGTTGTTCTTGTCCTGCAGGCTGGTCAGGTTCGCGACGTTCGGGCAGCTGACGTTGATGATGAAATAGTCGACGTATTGGTACAGGTTGCGAAACAGACGCAGGTAGTCCGCCGGAGCGTCTTCGTTGCGCGTCTGCGTGTTTTTGCCGAGGTTGCCGCCGATGATCTGGTGCGGACGGCGGTGGCGCAGGTTGCGGACGGCGTTTTCCATCCCTTGGTTGTTGAAGCCCATCCGGTTGATCAGCGCGTTGTCTTCGGGCAACCGGAACAGGCGCGGGCGCGGATTGCCCGGCTGCGCTTTCGGGGTGACCGTTCCGATCTCGGTGAATCCGAATCCGAGCGAGAGCAGCTCTTTGTACACTTCGGCGTTCTTGTCGAAGCCGGCGGCGATCCCGACCGGATTTTGGAACCGGATGCCGAACACTTCCCGTTCCAACGACGGATGTCTGACGGCGCAGAAAGCTCTCAGCAGCATACGTGAACCGGGAATGTAATGAATCACGCGCAGTGCGGTGACGATGATCCGATGGATGATTTCCGGGGGAATCAGGAACAGGATCGGACGGATGACTTTCTTATACATAATTAATCAGGCGGCCAGAATTTCTGCAAAAGTAGGAATAATTTTTAAAATAACGGGCATTCCGGAAGCAATTCCGGGCAAAAGTACGTCGCCCGCAACATTTTCATTATGAATCGGATCGTTTAGAAGAACTCGGTGCGGTAGTCGTAGTTGTTGCGGATGTTTTCGAATGCGGAAGGCGCACTGCGCAGGCGTTGCGTCTCGGCTTCGATCCGGAAATAGCGCGGCATGGTTTCCCGCATCCGTTCCCATGTGATGTTCGGGTCGGCCCGGCTCGGGGTTACCTGCGGAGGATACCAGCCGTTCAGGGGGAATCCGAAAAATTCGCTGACGGCTCGTACGGCCGCCGCCGTTCCGGCGGCTTTTCCCTGGATCGAGTAGCCGGCGATGTGCGGCGTGGCGAACGTGGCCAGGCTTAGCAACGTCGGGTGGATATCCGGCTCGTTGTTCCAGGTGTCGACGACCGCGTGCGACAGCCGTCCGCTTTGCAGCGCGCCGATCAGCGCCTCGTCGTCGACGATCTTTCCCCGGGACGTGTTGATGAAGATCGCCCCCGGTTTGATCGCTTCGAAAAAGGAGGCCGAAGCCATTCGCAGCGTCGGATAGTTTCCCGTGCGATTCAGCGGAACGTGACAGGTGACGATGTCGGCCTGCGGCAACAGTTCGCCGAGCGGCAGGTAGTCGTCCTGCGGGTTCCGTTCGGCCTTCGGCGGGTCGCAGCGCAGCACTCGGAAGCCGAACAGCTCGCCGTATTCGGCGATCAGCGACCCAACGTTTCCTACGCCTACGACGCCCAGGGTTCTGTCTGCGGGCGACCATTCGTCCCGGACTGCGAGGGCCGCGAGGGCCGCCATGACGTATTGCAGCACCCCGCGCGCGTTGCATCCCTGGGCGGTCGCGATCGCGATGCCGTGCCGGGAGCAGTATTCCGAATCGATGTGGTCGTGGCCGATTGTGGCCGTGGCGATCAATCCGACCGGCGTGCCGCCGAGCAACCGTTCGTCGCAGTGCGTGCGCGTCCGCACGACCAGAGCGTCGGCCCGGGCCGCGTCGCAGTGCGAAATCTCGCTGCCTTTGAGATATTGCACGCGGGCGTAGGGTTCCAGCACGCCTTTGAGAAAGGGAATGTCGCAGTCGGCCAGCACGTAAGGTTTTGCGTTCATCTTCCAGCTTATTGTTTCCGGGGCAAATGTAACAATAACTTTGGAATCGCCGTCCGGATTTTCGCAAAGGCTTGTTTTTACGGCTTGTTCCGGCTCCGGTAGCGACGGAATCCGGCATCGGGCGGACGAATCGTGAAAAAACCCCCGCCGCAGCTACTGCGACGGGGGTTACCCAACTTAATGTATGATTATGAAAAAAACTACCCGATCTCCGTTTCACAACGATAATCGGAAATCTACATTAGTAACGCGGGCGGATTGGCGGATATTGTCCGGATCGTTCTTTTTGTCGGAAGAAAAACGGTAACGGGTTGGATTTCAAAATTCGGAAAAAAGCCTTTTCCCGGAAATCCGGTATTTTTATCTATTTTTGTCCGTGCGGGCCGGTCGTTTGCGGGCCGCTTAATTTCGAAAAACGTGGAGAAAACAGATTTTGATCCGAACGCTCCGGGCGTGAATAACGGGCGCTATTTCGGACTTCCTTTTACGCCGGAGCAGGCTCGACTGGTGCTGATGTCCGTTCCGTGGGACGTGACGACCTCTTACCGCGAGGGGACGGCCGGCGGTCCCGATGCAATCCTGGACGCTTCGTTGCAGGTCGATCTGTACGACCTGCACAATCCGGACGGTTGGCGGCAGGGAATCGGGACGCTGCCGGTCGGCGATACGCTGGAACTGCGCGGTAAAAAATTGCGGGAAGAGGCTCGGCGGGTGATCGAACACTGGGAATCGGGCGGTACGGCCGGAGAATCGGTGCGCCGCCGTATCGCGCGGGTCAACGAAGGTTCCGAAAAACTCAATGCGGAAGTGTACGACGAGGCCTGCCGGTGGCTGGACGCCGGTAAAAAGGTGGGGTTGGTCGGCGGCGACCATAGCGTCCCGCTCGGATTGATCCGCGCGGTGGCCGAGCGTAATCCGGGCGTCGGCGTACTGCATGTCGACGCTCATGCCGACCTGCGCCGGGCTTACGAAGGATTTACCTATTCGCACGCTTCCATTATGTATAATGTGTTGAACGAAGCGGCCGGAGTGTCGGCTCTGGTGCAGGTGGGCGTTCGCGATCTCTGCGACGACGAGGCGCGCCTGGCCTCGGCGGATGCGCGTGTCCGCCTGTTCGACGATTATGCGCTGTCCGCCGCGAAGTTCGGCGGCGAAAGTTGGAATGCCGTGTGCGACCGGATCATCGCCTGCCTGCCCGAAAAGGCGTACGTCAGTTTCGATATCGACGGGCTCGCGCCGGAGTATTGCCCGCATACCGGAACGCCGGTTCCGGGCGGACTGAGTTTCGCCGAAGCGGTTTACCTGCTCGACCGGCTGACCGCTTCGGGTCGCGAGGTGGTCGGGTTCGACCTTTGCGAGGTGGCTCCCGATCCGGCCGGCGACGATGACTGGGACGCCAACGTCGGCGCGCGGATGCTCTATAAACTGTGCAATTTTGCGTTGCGGGGCGGCAAATAGGAGGTTTTGGTATCCTGTTTGCGGTAAGGCTCTGACATTTTGCCGTTTTGCAGCGGCGTTATTTTATCGATTCGACAACGGATTATGACGAGGGCCGTTACTTTCAGACGCAAGCGGAATTTTTTTGTCCGCCACGAAAAGCACCACCGTTTCATGCATAGCCCCTGGGCGGGCGGCGTGATTTTGGTCGCGTTCGCGGTGTTGGCCCTGATTCTGGCCAACATTCCGCAAACCGCCGGGGTCTATCACCACCTGCTTGAGAGCCATCTGACCGTCGGGTTCGACCATTTCCGGCTCAGCAAGCCGCTCGAAGCGTGGATCAACGACGGGTTGATGGTTATTTTCTTTTTCTATGTCGGCTTGGAAATCAAACGCGAGATCATCGCCGGCCAACTTTCCGGGGTGCGCCGCGCCGCGCTTCCGGTGGCGGCGGCGATCGGAGGCATGGCGGTGCCTGCGCTGATTTACGTGCTGATCAACCGGAGCGGCGATTTCCTGTCGGGGTGGGGGATCCCGATGGCAACCGACATCGCATTTGCGATCGGCATCCTGTCGCTACTCGGCAACCGGGTTCCGGTTTCGCTGAAGGTGTTCCTGATGGCGCTGGCCGTAGTCGACGACCTCGGCGGCATCCTGGTAATCGCTGTTTTCTATTCGACCGACATCCAGGTCGGAATGCTCGTGGCGGCGGCCGTCGTGTTCGTCTTCATGATCCTGCTGAAGCGGCTGAATGTTTACAAGATGCGCTATTACCTGATTCTCAGTATCGTGATGTGGATTCTGTTTCTGTATTCGGGGATTCATGCGACGATCGCCGGCGTGCTGATCGCGCTGACGATTCCGTCTACGCCCCGTTTTACGAAACGTTATTTTTCCTACAAGACGCGGTATTACCTGCGTTCGTTCCGCCGACACGACCGCGAAGGAGTGCAGGTGCTGTCGAACCGCAAACAGCTCGAAGACATCGAGATGGTGCGCTTGGTGGCGACCAATGCGATCAGCCCGTCGCAACGGCTGGAATATGCGTTGCACCACGTCGTCTCCTTTTTTATTATGCCCGTTTTTGCGCTGGCCAACGCCGGGGTCGCGATCAGCGGATTCGGCGACTTGCGCGTGCTGTTGGAGCCGCTGGGGATGGGAATCTTTCTCGGATTGGTGGTCGGCAAGCCGCTGGGCGTATTTCTGTTCAGCCGGCTGGTCGTATGGCTGAAATGGGGCGAATTGCCGCAGGGAGCTACCTGGGCCGGGGTTTTCGGCGTTTCGTGCCTGGCCGGGATCGGATTTACGATGTCGATTTTTATCAATAACCTGGCCTTTGCCGATCCGGCGACGGTGAGTAACGGCAAAATCGCGATTCTGGTGGCGTCGCTGGCCGCCGTGATCGTCGGGTTCGTTTTTACCCGCACGATGGTGAAACGGAAGGAAAAACCGGAAGATTGAAAATATTTGCCCGAAAATGCGGCGAAAATGGTGCATTATTCGCTGAATTTGTTTAAGTTTGCGACTCGTATACGGCTACTGAAAACGTGGCACGGTTTTGAAGACGATTCTGATTATTAATTTATAGTTCTAAAAAAATGAAAAAAGTTGTTATTTTAAGCGGTGTGGCCGCCCTTTTCCTCGGCGCCTGCACCTCGACCGGCGGAGGCAGCCTCAAATCGACCGAAGATTCGCTGGCCTATGCTATGGGCCTGGATATGGGCAGCTATATCCAGAACATGGATACGATGTTGGACGCCAACTTGAATCTGGCGGTGATCGCAAAAGCGATGCAGGATGTTGCCAAGAGCGATACTTCCGTGATGAGCAAGGAGGCCGCCTATAACTTTATGCGCGAATACTACACGGTGGTTAAACCCCGTAAAGACAGTATCGCCAGCGCGGAATTCATCGCCGAAGCCGAAAAAGGAAGCAACGTGAAGAAGACCGCTTCGGGCCTGCTGTACGAGATCGTTGAAATGGGTGACGAGAGCGTGAAACCCGATTCGGCTTCGACCGTACGCGTACTCTACAAGATGACCGACCGCAAAGGAAAGGATCTGCAGAATACCTATGACAGCAAGGATACCGCCAACATTACGTTGAAGGGCGTAATCCCGGGTTGGGCCGAAGGTATGCAGTTGGTAGGCAAAGGCGGCAAAATCAAACTGTGGCTGCCGTCCGAACTGGCTTACGGCAAACAGGGCCGCGGTCAGATGATTCCCGCCAACTCGGCATTGTACTATGAAGTCGATCTGATCGACGTGATTCCTGCGGATTCGGCTACGAAATAATTTTTCGCTCCGAGCAGAGAGATCCGGGAAGCGTGTAAACGCTTCCCGGTTTTTTATCGGTTTCTTTGAAAAGGGGCGGCGGTATTTCGCGGCGGCTATTTGACGATGATCGTCGTCAGGATGTCGCTGCCGACGGCCCGGTTGATCGCCTCTTTGAGCGCCGCGCGCTGCATGAAGATCTCGTTGCGGACGACCGACGAACTGAGGTAGACGAACAACCGTCCGCCCGTCTTGATCTCGAGCCGGACGGTATACGATGCGACGATGTCTCCGACCACGCGCGGCCACACGTCCGGAATCCGCGCTTCGGCTATTTTGCGGGCGATCGTCGGCGTGGACGTGAAAAAATCGTTCAGCGCATCGCCTATCCGGATCGGGTCGCGTCTTCTCATGCCGTTCGGATTTCGCCGTCGGTTACGTTGAACAGGGTGTACCGGCATCCGTTGCTGTGCAGTACGTTTTCGAGCCGGACTTTGTTGCAGTCGGTAATGAAGATCTGACCGAAACGTTCGCTGGTCACGATGCGGATCAACTGTTCGACGCGTTGCATGTCGAGCTTGTCGAAGATGTCGTCCAGCAGCAGGATCGGCCGAACCGGACTGTGGCCGGCTATCAGATCGAACTGGGCCAACTTCAGCGCGATGAGAAACGACTTCTGTTGTCCCTGGGAACCGTATTTGCGCAACGTATAGTCGCCGAGGGTCATACGCAGGTCGTCACGGTGCACGCCGCGTGTAGTGTATTGGTTCGCCCGGTCTTGTGGCTGCGCATCGCGCAAGATTTCATCGAACGGCAGTTGGTTCAGTTCCGACCGGTATTTCAGTTTGATTTGTTCTCGGTCGCCGGACAGTGCGGCGTAATATCGCGCTACGTGCGGCGCCAGTTCGTCAATCAGTTGTTTGCGCCTTGCGTTGATATCCGTTCCGAGAGCCGCCATCTGTAGATCGATCACTTCCATTATTTCGGAAAAGTTCGGCGTTTGCTGTGCCTTGAGTAGTTTGTTCCGTTCGGCGAGCAGGTGGTTGTACCGCACCAATGTCGCGAGGTATTTCCGGTCGAGCTGCGAAATGAGACTGTTCATGTACCTGCGCCGCTCCTCGCCCGATTCGTTGATCAGCGCGGTGTCCGACGGGGTGACCATCACCAGCGGGATCAGTCCGAAGTGATCGGACAGCTTTTCGTACTCCTTCCCGCCGCGGCACAACTTTTTCTGAGAATTTTTTTTGTACGAGCAAACGATGTGCTCGCTGCGATCTTCGGACGTCCGGTAAACGCCGTCGATCAAAAATGCGTCCGCACCGTGGCGTATGCACTGCGAATCGGCAAAATTGAATCCGCTTTTACCGACCGACAGGTAATGTACGGCGTCGAGCAGGTTGGTTTTGCCGGTTCCGTTGTCGCCTACCAGGCAGTTGATCTGCGGCGAAAGCTCGATATGGGCTTCCGCAATGTTCTTGAAGTCGATCAGCGACAGTTTGTGGAGGTGCATAAGGTTGTTTTTACGTTCCCAAAGATACTTAATTTTCGGGAATATTCCGCGGCGCGCGGTTTTTTGCTTCCCGGATGCCGACGGGAGGATTTTGCGGGCGTCGCTCCGGAGGCGGGCAAAGATAAAAAAGATGCCGAAATAGTTTTAATTTCCCTAAAAAAGGTTACTTTTGCATTTCGTAAGTATGTAAATTTTAATTTTTGAATCGATTATGGCACAAAACAAACCGCAGGCCGAAAAAGATCCCGAGGTAGCCATCGCATCGGCGATCGGTCGCGTCGAGGCTTTTATCATGCGAAACAGCCGGTCGCTGCTGACCGCTTTGGGAGTCGTTATCATCGTGGTGGGAGGTTTCTTCGGATATAAATACCTGGTCGCCGTTCCGCGGATGGAGAAGGCTTCGGCGATGATGTTCGCCGCCGAGCAGCAGTTCGCCCAGGATTCGTTCAAACTGGCGCTGAACGGGGACGGTAATTTCGCCGGTTTCCTGCAGGTGATCGAAAAATACGGTTCGACCGGAACGGGCAACGTAGCCAGGCATTACGCCGGAATCTGCTACCTGCGCCTGGGACAGTACCAGGAAGCGCTGGACTACCTGACTCAGTACAAAGGCTCGACCGACGACGTGCCGTCCGCTTTGCTGGCCGCGCAGAACTACGGACTGCGGGGCGACGTTTATGTCCAGATGGGCGATTACGCCGAGGCTGCCAAGTCGTATGAAAAAGCCGTCGCCACGAGCAGCGATCCGCTTACGGCGCCTTACTACCTGAAAAAAGCCGGCGAAGTGTACGAAAAGCTCGGCGACAATGCCAAGGCGCTCGCGGCGTACGAGGCGGTCGAGGTCGATTATCCGACCAGCATGGAGGCCCGTGATATTCAGAAATACATCGGGCGAATTCAGCAGCAGTAACCGTTTACGGAATCCATAAACCGAAAGGTTGCTGTGTTGTACGGCAACCTTTTTTGACTTAAACTATAAATAAAAGATATGGCGACGATTCATAAAAATTTGTCGGAAATAGGAACGGAACTGCCCTCGGCGGCGGATATGAGGATCGGCATCGTGGTGTCGGAGTGGAACGAGCAGATCACCGGCGCGTTGCTCGAAGGAGCGGTGCGTACGTTGAAAAACGCCGGGTGCGACGAACAGAATATCGAAGTGAAACGCGTCCCCGGGACGTTCGAACTTTCCCTCGGAGCGCAGTTTTTCGCCGAGTACACCGATGTGGACGGCGTGATCGTGCTGGGCTGCGTGATCCAGGGCGAGACGCGGCATTTCGATTATGTGTGCCAGGGCGTTACGCAGGGCGTTACGCAGTTGATGCTGTCGTGGAACATGCCGGTGGCCTTCGGGGTGCTGACGACTGAGAATTTGCAGCAGGCCATCGACCGTGCCGGTGGAAAGTACGGCAACAAGGGGGACGAAGCCGCCGCTGCGGTCATCAAGATGATCGCTTTGCAGATAGAGATGGAGCCCGAAGAGACCGAAGCCGACCGCAAGAAGATCAACTAATCAGCCTGAAGGTTTTTAGCGTACCGCCAGCCGTTGCCGCCATGCGGTTTCGTCGAAGCCGACCAGCACGAAGTCTGCGGCGACCAACAACGGGCGTTTGACCAGCTTGCCGTCGGAGGCGAGTACGGACAGCAACTCTTCGCGGGTTGCTGTTTCCATTTTTTCTTTCAGGTTCAGTTCCCTGTATTTCAGCCCGCTGGTGTTGAAGAATTTCCGGATCGGCAGTCCGCTGGCGGGAATCCATGCGGAGAGTTCCTGCGCGGTCGGGTTTTGCAGCGTGATGTCGCGCGCTTCGACGTCGATGCCGTTCGCCCGCAGCCATTTGGCGGCTTTGATGCAGGTGCCGCACTTTGGATAGTGAAGAAACAGGTATTTCATGACGTTCCGTTTTTTTGAAGTACGGACAAATTTAGGAAATTTTTCCGGGCCGCGCCGCAGTTTCGGCAACATGAGAGGGAATCCCGCAAATAGCGGGATTCCCTCTTATGTCCGTAACCGGGTTGTTTTATTTCATCATTTTGTCGAGCGTCTTTTTCAGCGAAGTGATGTCGCGCTGGAACGAGATGATGTCTTGCTCGTGTTCCAGTTCGTCTTCGAGGATTTCGACGGCCATTTTGGCGGTTGTATAGTCGATCCCGCTCGTAAAGTCGGCGATGTCCTGGTAGCGCTTGATTGCACAGCGTTCGCCGCGCAGATTCTGTTCGAGAACGGTTTCGATGTACGGGTCGGTCGGCGCTTCGTATTTGCACCGGGCCATTTTCATCCATTGGTCGGGGCTGAGCACGGGCGTGCCGCCGAGCTGGATGATCCGATCGATCAGTTTGACGGCGTGCGACAGTTCTTCGTCGGCATGCTTGAGCATTTCCGATTCGATTTCGCTGCGCATCGGGCCTTCCGTGACGCGCGCGCCTACCCAATATTGGTAGTAGGCCAGCCACTCTTCGCACAGGGCGGCGTTAAGCATTTCGATCAGTTTCTGAACATCGAGGTTTAGCACCTCTGCACTTACCTGTTTCATCGTTTTGCGTTTTAATGATTAATGACGGTTTGGAAACGGTTCGTGCAAATATTGTGCTAAATCGCGGCGGGATTGTCGGAATGTTTCGGAAAAGTCCCGTGTACAGAATAACTTGGCCCGTTCCGGGTGTTCCTATGCGGACGGTTCGTCCCGGAATTCGTATAACTGGTTGCGCAGGCGCGGCACGAAGCCCGCCTCTCGGATCGCCTGCCGGATACCCTGCGCGTCGAAACGATTGTGCGCGCCGGCCGACGAGACGACGTTTTCTTCGATCATGATCGATCCCATATCGTTGGCGCCGCCGTGCAGCGCCATTTGCGCGGTCGCTTTGCCAACCGTCAGCCACGAAGCCTGTATATTGCGGATGTTGTGCAGGACGATGCGGCTGATCGCGATGATCCGTAGGTATTCGAGCGGAACGAACCGGGCGCTTACGCCCTCGCGTTCGAGCTGCGTTCCGCTCGCGCGGAAGATCCACGGGATGAAGGCGATGAATCCGTAGTTTCCGGCCGGACATTCGGCCTGCAGGTCGCGGATTCGGATCAGGTGTTCGATGCGTTGCCGCGGCGTTTCTACGTGCCCGTACATCATCGTCGCCGAGGTCGCCAGGCCGAGGCGGTGCGCGGTGCGCATGACGTCGAGCCATTGGTCGGCGTTCGGTTTGCCGGGCGAGATAGTCCGCCGCACCCCGTTGTCGAGGATTTCGGCTCCGGCTCCGGGCAGCGAGTCGAGTCCCGCGTCGACCAGCCGTCGCAGCGTCGTTTCCGTGTCCAGCCCGCTGATCCGGGCGATGTGGAATACTTCGGGCGCGCCGAGCGCATGCAGTCGGATCTGCGGATAGCGCGTTTTCAGCTCCCGGAACAGGTTTTCGTAAAAATCGATCCCCAGTTTCGGGTGCAGGCCGCCCTGCAACAACAGTTGGTCGCCGCCCAGCGCGAGGGTTTCCTCGATTTTTTGGGCATACTGTTCGATCGTGGTGACGTAGGCCCGTTCGGTCTGGTGCGGCTTGCAGTGAAAATTGCAGAATTTACAACCCGAAATGCAGACGTTCGTGATGTTGACATTGCGGTCGATTTGCCACGTTACCACGTCGCCCGGAACCTGCTTTTGGCGCAGTTCCCATGCGAGTAACGTCAACTCGCCGGTCGGGGCGGTGTCGTACAGCCGCATCGCCTCGCCGGCGGTCAGCGGTTCGAGGGCGAGCGCCTTGCGGTATATTTTTTCGTTGTCCATCGTTTTTTAAATAGGAAAACCGCTTCTCCGAAGAGAAAGCGGTTCTATTTTCCCACGTTGCGTGGCCGTATTATTCCAGCGAAATGGATTCGGTCGGGCAAACGTCGGCGCAGGTACCGCACTCGGTGCAGGACTCGGGATCGATTACATAGACATCCCCTGCGGAGATAGCTCCCACCGGGCATTCGTCGATGCAGGTACCGCAAGCGGTGCATGTGTCTTTACTGATTTTGTAAGCCATTTTCTGTTTGTTTTAAGAGTTCCACGACGCAAATGTATAATTATTCTATATACGAGTCAAGTTAACAACGAATAAATTTGGCGGATTATTGCAGAAACTCCAGGGCGAATACGGCCATCGTGACCACGCCGTAATCCAGCGCTTGTTCGTCCGGGTTGAACGTAGCGGTGTGCAACGCGCCGCCGCATTCGCCGTTTTTACGCGCGGTGCCGAGCCTGAAAAAGAGGCTGGGGTAGCGTTCCGTGTAGGTGCCGAAATCTTCGGCGGTCATCCGCAGGTCGAGCTCTTCGACGTGCTCCTTGCCCCAGAGTTTGGCAGCGATGCTGCGGGCGCGGACGGTCAGCGCCGGATCGTTGACCACGCACGGATATCCTTCCGGGATTTTCACTTCGGCCGTAACGCAATGGGCCGCGGCGACTCCGGCGGCGATCTCGTGAATGCGCCGTTTAGCCTGCGCGCGCCACCGTTCGTCCATCGTGCGCAGCGTCCCGGCGACTTGTACGACCGGCGGAATGACGTTGGTCGCTCCGTTGGCGATGACCCGCCCGATCGACAGCACGGTCGGGATCGTGGCGTTGTTGTTGCGGCTGACCACCTGTTGCAGCGACGTGATCAGCGCGGCGGCGGCTACGACCGGATCGGTCATCGTGTGCGGCAGGGCGCCGTGGCCGCCGGTGCCGTGTACTTCTATCCACAATTCGTCGCTCGAAGCCATGTACTTTCCGCTGCGGAAACCGAGGTTTCCCACTGCCATTTCCGGGGCGACGTGCTCCCCGACGAATGCGACCACCCGGTAATCGCGGAACGGGTCTTCTGCCATGACCATCGACGCGCCTCCGGGGCAAACCTCTTCGCCGGGCTGGAACAGCCCGAACACGGTTCCGGCGATCTCCGATTTGTGCCGGTTCAGCACGAGCAGCGCGCCGAGCAGGCAGGCGGTGTGCATGTCGTGCCCGCAGGCGTGCATCACTCCGTCGTGCCGGGAGGCGCATTCGAGTCCGGTTTCCTCCCAGATCGGCAGCGCGTCCGTGTCGGCCCTGAGCACCACGCAGCGTTGCAGGTCGCCGTGCCCTTCGATGCGCGCCAGGATACCCGTTCCGGCGATCCTGCGGAACAGGATTCCCGCTTCGGTAAGCTGTGCGGCGATGTAATCCGCCGTTTCGTGCTCTTCGAACGACAGCTCCGGCCGGGAGTGGATCGTCCTGCGGACGGTCAATACCTGTTCGGAAACGGCCTTCGCGTGTTTTTTAATCGATTCGTAGTCCATAGGTTCTCGGTTTTTAGAATAACGCGCGGGCGATCTTGACCATGTTGTCGGTCTTTCCCATCGTGTAAAAATGCAGGACGGGAATTCCGGCCGCGATCAGCTCGCGTCCCTGTGCAATGGCCCATTCGACGCCCGCTTCGCGCACTTCGGCGTTGTTGTTACACCGCTTCACCGTTTCGACCAACGCTTCGGGCAGGTCGACATGGAAAATCTGAGGCAGCATCGTGAGCTGGGCTTTCGTCGAGAACGGCTTGATGCCCGGAACGATCGGCACGTCGATTCCGGCCGCGCGGCAGTCGTCGATGAACGACAGGATTTTCGCGCTGTCGAAACTCATCTGCGTGATGATGTACGCGGCGCCGGCGTCTACTTTCTCTTTCAGCCGGCGCAGGTCTTCGGCTTTGTTCGGGGCTTCGGCGTGTTTCTCGGGGTAACCGGCCACGCCGATGCAGAAATTCGTGTTGTGGCACTGTTCGACCTCGCCGTCGATGAAAACGCCTCGGTTCATCCGTTCGATCTGCTCGACCAGCTCCGACGCGTGCAGGTGTCCGTCCGGGTGGTTGCGGAACGTGTGTTCTCCTTTCAGATTGTCTCCGCGGAGCGCCAGCACGTTTTGTATTCCCAGGAAGTCCAGGTCGATCAGGGCGTCTTCGATGTCGTAGCGCGACTGGCCGCCGCAGATCAGGTGCGGGATGACGGTCAGGCCGTACCGCTGCATGATGGCCGCCGAAATGCCGACCGTCCCCGGCCGCCGGCGTACCGTGTGCCGTTCGAGCAGACCGTTTTCTTTTTCGACGTATTTGACGTCCTCGCGGTGGTAGGTGACGCTACAGAAGATCGGGGAGAATTCCATAAGCGGGTCGATCGCTTCGAACGTGCGCTGTGTTCCGTCGCCTTTGAGCGGCGGCAGCAGTTCGAACGAGAAACGGGGTTTGCCTTCCGCGCCGGCTTTTCGTATGATGTCGGTAATGTGCATGAAATAGGTTTTTAATTTCGCTATGGCGCTACCGCAGGTGCTGCGGCATGATTGTTTTCAGTTTTTCCGGATCGACGTTCCTCCTTGCCGCGTAATCGGCGAGTTGTTCGCCGTCTATCTTGTCTATCGAGAAGTTACGGGCCTCCTCGCAGCCGAAGATCAGGCCGCAGGTCGATTCGCCGGGCGTCATCATGTACGATTCGGTCAGCGCGATGCCGGTCGCTTCGGTCACCCGCATCAGCCGGAAGATGTCCTCTTTCATCGAGTGATCCGGGCACGAGGGGTAGCCGAATGCCGGGCGGATACCCCGGTACCGTCCGGCGAACAGCTCTTTCGGCGTGAATGCGTCCGGTTTTTCGTATCCCCACAGTTCGGTGCGCACCCGCCGGTGCAACGTTTCGGCGAAGGCTTCGGCCAGCCGGTCGCCGAGCAACTTGGTCATGATGGCGCGGTAGTCGTCGTTGTCGCGGCGGAAACGTTCGGCCAGTTCGTTCAGACCGATGCCCGCCGTTACGGCGAACGCGCCGACGTAGTCTGCTATTCCGCTGCCTGCCGGAGCGACGAAGTCGGCCAGCGACAGGTTCGTTTCGTCGTCGGGTTGTTGGTTGCGCAACTGCGGCAGCCGCAGGAGTTCCTGCCGCCGGCTGTCGTCTGCGTACAGCACGATGTCGTCGCCGTCGCCGGTCGCCGGGTAAATCCCGACGACGCCGTTGGCCCTCAGCCATTTGTTGTCGATGATTTGCTGCAATAGCTCCTGCGCGTCAGCGAACAGTTTGCGGGCTTCTTCGCCTTTGATCGGGTCGTCCAGCAGGGCGGGGTAGCGTCCGGCCAGTCCCCAGCCGGCGAAAAAGTAACTCCAGTTGATCAGTTTCGCGATTTCGTCCAACGGGTAGTCCGCGAAAACGAAACGTCCCGTGCGCGCGGGCCGCGCGATCCGGCTCGTGTCGATTCTCAGTGCGCGGGCGCGGGCTTCGGCGAGCGTGCGGTAGGTTTTGCCGCTCTCTTTGCGGACGAACTCTTCGCGCAGCCGCTGCTGCTCTGTCCGCAGGTTCCGCAAAAAGTCTTCGCGGTGCGCCGAATTCAGTTCGCCGAGTATCCGCACGTCTTCCGACGCGTCTTTGACGTGGATCACCGGGCCGCTGTACAGCGGGGCCAGTTTGACCGCCGTGTGCATGTCCGACGTGGTGGCGCCGCCGATCAGAATCGGGATCTTCAGGCCCATCTGTTCGACCGAGACGATTACTTTGGCCATCTCCTCGAGCGACGGGGTAATCAGTCCGCTGAGTCCGATCACGTCGGCCTGCCATTTCGAGGCGGCGTCGGCGATCCGTCCCGTCTCGACCATCACGCCGAGGTCTTCGATCTGATAGCCGTTGCAGGCCAGCACCACCGAGACGATGTTTTTGCCGATGTCGTGCACGTCGCCCTTGACCGTCGCCACGACGATCCTCCCGGCCGATGCGGCGCGTCCTTCGCTGCGCTCCTGTTCGATGTAGGGAGTCAGCACCGCGACGGCGCGTTTCATCACGCGGGCGCTCTTGACCACCTGCGGCAGGAACATCTTTCCGCTGCCGAACAATTCGCCGACCCGGTTCATGCCGTTCATCAGCGGCCCTTCGATCACGGCCAGCGCATTGCCCAGCGACCGGTAGGCTTCTTCGGTGTCTTCGTCGATAAAATCGGTGATTCCTTTCAGCATGGCGTGCGCCAGCCGTTCGTCGACACTCCCTTTGCGCCACTGTAGCCGTTGCGTATCGTCGGACACGGTGCCGCTTTTATCCTTGAGTTGCTGTGCGTATGCGGTCAGCCGTTCGGTCGCGTCGGGACGCCGGTTCAGCACGACGTTTTCGCATAGTTCCAGCAATTCGGAAGGAATTTCGCTGTACACCTGCAGCATCGACGGGTTGACGATGCCCATGTCCATCCCTTCGGCGATCGCATGGTACAGGAATACCGAATGCATCGCCTCGCGCACCTTGTTGTTGCCTCGGAACGAGAACGACAGGTTGCTGACCCCGCCGCTGACCTTCGCATACGGACAGTTGGCCTTGATCCAGCCGCAGGCGCGGATGAAGTCGATGCCGTAGCCGTCGTGTTCTTCGATACCGGTGGCTACCGACAGCACGTTGGGATCGAAGATGATGTCTTCGGCCGGGAAGCCGTTTTCGGTCAGCAATTCGTAGGCGCGGCCGGCGACCGCGATTTTCCGTTCGAAAGTATCGGCCTGACCCTGTTCGTCGAACAGCATTACGACGGCCGCCGCTCCGTAACGGCGGATCAGTCCGGCCCGGTGCAGGAACTCCCGCTCGCCTTCTTTCAACGAGATCGAGTTGACTACCGATTTACCCTGCACGCATTTGAGCCCCGTTTCGAGCACTTCCCATTTCGACGAGTCGATCATGACCGGGACCCGTGCGATGTCCGGTTCGGACATCACGAGGTTCAGGAAGTCGCGCATCGCCGTCGGGCCGTCGATCAGCCCGTCGTCCATGCAGATATCGACGATCTGAGCGCCGCCTTCGACTTGCTGCCGCGCTACGGACAGCGCTTCTTCGTATTTTTTTTCACGGATCAAGCCGGCGAATTTGGCCGATCCGGCCACGTTCGTCCGTTCGCCGACGTTGACGAAGTTAGCTTCGGGCGTGATCCGCAGCGTTTCCAGTCCGCTGAGCGTAGTTACGTGCTCCGGTTCCGGGATTGCGCGCGGCGTGTATTTCGATGCGACTTGCGCGATGGCGGCGATGTGTTCCGGCGTCGTGCCGCAGCATCCGCCGACGATGTTCAGCAGGCCTTTGTCCAGGTAGGTTCCGATCGTTGCCGCCATCATTTCGGGCGTTTCGTCGTAACCGCCGAAGCCGTTCGGCAGTCCGGCGTTCGGGTGCGACGATACGGCGCACCCGGCGACCGCCGCCAGCCGTTCGATGTAAGGCAGCATCAGTTCGGCGCCGTAGCCGCAGTTCAGTCCTACCGAAAAAGGATTCGCATGGGCGATCGAAGCGTAGAAAGCCTCGATCGTTTGCCCGGACAGCGTCCGTCCGCTGGCGTCGGTGATGGTTCCGGAGACCATCACCGGAATCCGTCTTCCGCGTTCGGCGAAAGTCTCCTCGATGGCGAACAGCGCGGCTTTCGCGTTCAGCGTGTCGAAGATCGTCTCGATCAGCAGCACGTCCGCTCCGCCGTCCAGCAGACCGCGCACCTGTTCGGCATAGGATGCCCGAAGGTCGTCGAACGTCACCGCCCGGTAACCCGGATTGTTGACGTCCGGCGAGATCGACGCCGTGCGATTGGTCGGGCCGATCGAACCGGCTACGAAGCGCGGTTTCGATGGATTGCGGAGCGTATAGCCGTCGGCGACTTTGCGGGCCAGCGCCGCCGCCGCCCGGTTCATCTCATAAACATACGCCTCGAGCCCGTAATCGGCCATCGATACCGCGCTGGCGTTGAACGTGTCGGTCGAGATGATGTCGGCTCCCGCTTTGAGATAGGCTTCGTGGATTTCGGCGATCACTTGCGGACGGGTCAGCACGAGCAGGTCGTTGCACCCTTTCAGCAGGATTTTCCAATCTGCAAAACGCGTTCCGCGGTAATCCTCTTCGCTCAGGCCGTAGCCCTGTATCATCGTTCCGAGTCCGCCGTCGAGGATCAGGATTCGGCGCGCGCTCTGGTCGTGTATCGAAAATTTCAGCATACGTAAATTGTGGAGTCGGCCCTACTTCGGATGGACCGAAATTTCGAATAGTTTGTTCCAGTTTTTGCCGGTGACGAAAATCCGGCCCGTTCTGGCGTCGTAGGCGATGCCATTCAGCACGTCGGTCGCCGGCGTGACGTCCGCTTCGGAGAGCAGTCCGCTCATGTCGATCGCTCCGGTCACCGCGCCGGTCTGCGGGTCGATCCGGATGATGGTGTCGGTCATGTAGACGTTGGCCCAGATTTCGCCTTTGATCCACTCCATCTCGTTGACGTAGGCTACCTTGCTCTGGTCGGTATAGACTTCGATCGTGCGTATCCGCCGGAAAGTTTCCGGGTCGAGGACATAAATTTTTTCGCTGCCGTCGCTCATATACAGGTG
The DNA here is from genome assembly GCF_027665465.1 of Candidatus Alistipes pullistercoris. NCBI lineage: Bacteria > Pseudomonadati > Bacteroidota > Bacteroidia > Bacteroidales > Rikenellaceae > Alistipes > Candidatus Alistipes pullistercoris. The sequence continues at coordinate 145,006 of NZ_JAQDED010000005.1, forward strand.
CTTCCCGTCGGTGGTCAGTCCCCAGCCTTCGCCGCTGTAATCGAATTCGCCGACTTTGTCGAACGTTTCCAGATCGTAGACGAACGCCTTGTTGTTTTGCCAGGTCAGTTGGTACAGCTTGCCGTCCAGCAGCGCGAGGCCTTCGCCGAACAGGTTGTCGTCCAGTTTTTTGGTGACGACCGGCCTGCCGGTGGCGAGTTCGACCCTGCGTACCGACGAACGTCCCTCGAGGCCGGTGCTTTCGTACAGCGAGCCGTTGTGCCACAGCAGGCCCTGCGTATACGAGTCGGCGTTGTGCGGATATTGCCTGAGCACCTTGTGTCCGTACAGTATGGGCGCTTTTGCGGCCAGGATGGTAAATTCGCCGGTGCGGCTGTCGCTGTCGCCGTCGCGGTAGGCGGTGATTCGGTAAACGATCCGTCCGGTGGGGTGTTTCCCGTCGGTGGCATACACGTAACCCGCCGTGTCGAGCGCCGTCACGCGGCTGCCGCCGATCGACAAAACGACGCTATCGACTTCCGCGCCGAGTTCCGCTACGATCCGCTGCGATTCCCCCTGCGTGACGTAGGTGCCGTACAGCGGCGATACGCTGCGTATCAGGCCGGCTTTTTTCTTTTCCGTCTGTTCCCGTTTCTTTTCAGAAACGCCGTCGGCTTTCGCTCCTCCGGTTCCTACGCATGCGCTTAACAGGCAAAACAGCAGTACGACCAGCGGCGATATGTTTTTCCGGATGTCCATAAATTATGAATTCACAGGTTACAAAGGTACGAAAAAATAGTATCTTTGCCTCACTGATATTACGTAAAAACGAACGAAAGCAGTATACAAAAATTTAAAAAGATCGAAACCAAATGCTGACACTTAAGCAAATCAGGGAAGACAAGGCGTTTACGCTGGAACGTTTGGCCGTCAAGGGGGTGGATGCCACAGAGGCCGTCGAGAAGATCGAAGCGCTGGACGATGAACGTAAATCTATTCAGGCTCAATTGGATGCATGCCTGGCGCAGCAAAATGCCATCGCCAAGGAAGTGGGTATGCTGTTCAAACAGGGCAAAAAGGAGGAGGCCGAAGCCGCTAAGGCGAAAACGGTTCAGTTGAAGGAACGCTCGCGGAGCATGGAGGAGCGGTTGCGGGCCGTAGGCGAAGAGCTGAACGCCGTGATCGTGACGTTGCCGAATTTCCCGAACAAGGACGTGCCGCGCGGCAAGACGGCGGCCGATAACGTGGTGGTGCGTATGGGCGGGACGAATCCCGCGCTTCCGGAAGGAGCGTTGCCGCACTGGGAATTGGCCCGCAAATACGACCTGATCGATTTCGAACTGGGTGTCAAGCTGACCGGGGCCGGTTTTCCCGTTTATAAAGGCAAGGGCGCTGCGCTGCAGCGCGCGTTGATCGCGTTTTTCCTCGACTGCAATACGGCTGCCGGTTATACCGAGATCATGCCGCCGCTGATGGTCAACGAGGCGTCGGGCTTCGGTACCGGGCAGTTGCCCGACAAAGAGGGGCAGATGTACCATGTGACGCTCGACAATTACTACCTGATCCCGACGGCCGAAGTGCCCGTGACGAACATCTACCGCGACGTAATCCTCGACGAATCCGATTTTCCGATCAAGATGACCGCTTATACGCCCTGTTTCCGCCGGGAAGCGGGCTCCTACGGCAAGGATGTGCGCGGATTGAACCGGCTGCACCAGTTCGATAAGGTGGAGATCGTCCAACTGGCGCATCCCGACCGCTCTTACGAGGCGCTGGACGGGATGATCGCGCATGTGGAAAGCATTGTCCAAAAACTGGAACTGCCGTACCGGATTCTGCGACTTTGCGGCGGCGACATGAGTTTCACGTCGGCGATTACGTATGATTTCGAAGTCTATTCGGCGGCGCAGGGACGTTGGCTCGAGGTGTCGTCCGTATCGAATTTCGAGTCGTTCCAGGCAAACCGGTTGAAGCTGCGCTACCGCGATGCTCATAAGAAAACGCAGTTGGCCCATACGCTGAACGGCAGTTCGCTGGCTCTGCCGCGTATCCTGGCGGCGTTGCTGGAGAACAACCAGACTCCGGAGAATATTCGTATCCCGGCGGCGTTGGCCCAATACACGCGTTTCGACCGGATCTGACGACCGGGTTTTAAAAACGGACGGCAGGCCTCGCGGGGCTGCCGTCCGTTTTTTTATGGGTATCCGACGTTCCTGTCGCGGCGGGCGGAGCAAACTCCGGTATGCGCCGTGGGCGTGCCGGAGTGAGTGCCGGTTTCGGAAGCGCGGGAACGGTTTTCCGCTTCCGGCGTTTCCGGCCGGGGCCGAATTACCGCACCGGAGTGTAGTCGATCGTCGATTCTTCGTCGGTCGCTTCCAGCTTGAAAATCACGGGACGCAGTCCGTCGTTGCAACTGCAGATCGCCATTCCCTGTTTCCGGATCCAGTCGCCGTAATAGAAAAGACCGTTTCCCGCTCCGTGGGCCAGGGCGAACGCGTATTGGTAGATCGCTTTCCACGCTTCGTCGCAGAATCCTTCGGGGCGGGCGTAATCCGCATAAAACGTTTGTCCCTGTTTCAGCATCGGGCATGCGGTCAGTCCTTCGGCCCCGTACTCTTTGGCCAGTTCTTCGTTCAGGGTGGTTTTCAGCACCGTTATTTTCACTTTTTTCATATCGGATCTGTTTTTGCTCTGCGTCGGGTAAGATCGTCTGTGCCGGCGGGGGACAGGATGCGTTTTCGTACTCCTTTGCAAACGGGTTGTTCCGGGAAGCGGTTATTTTTTGTCCTTTTTTTTGAACAGATAGGTCTTCGATTCGCTGTGGTCGAACAGCCGCTGGATGTTCCTGCGGTGGGTATACAGCAGCAACACCGCGATGACGCAACTGAATACGATCAGCGATACTGACCGTTCGCCGAATACGCCGATTACGAAGATCGGGAACGCGATCCCGGCGCTGATCGAACCGAGCGATACGTAGTGGGTGGTTACGAAGACGATCCCGAAAATCAGCAGGCACAACAACACGGCCGACGGATAGACGGCCAACACCGCTCCCGCCAGCGTGGCGACGCCCTTGCCGCCGCGAAACCCGGCGAACAGCGGCAGGATATGCCCGATCACGGCTGCCGCCACCAGCGCGATCTTCAGGTCGAACATCGCGTCGCTGCCGTTTTCGTAAGCGGTCAGGTGCGACAGCATCACCGCGACGAATCCTTTCAGCATGTCGATCCCGAAGACAGGAAGCGCCGCCCGCAGCCCCAGCACGCGCAGCGTGTTGGTCGCTCCGGCGTTATGGCTGCCGTGTTCGCGGACATCGATGCCGTAAAAGCGGCGGCCGATCCATACGGCGCTCGGAATGGATCCCAGCAGATAAGCAATGACGATTAAGGTTATATTGAGTACCATGATTTTTCGCGTTAAGCCGCAAAATTAGGCAAATAAAACGCATAAACGAAATCCGGAGTTTGGTTTTTAACAGAATTGATTACTTTTGTTATTTATTGGAACGAAAATAGAAAAAGGAGGAATGTTATGATTCCGAAAGTATACGACCGATGGCTTGCGAGACAGTCCGTCGTTTCGTGGATTTACGTGTTCGTCGGCAGTGTCGTGCTGTCCGCCGGGTTCGTGTTGTTTATGAACCCGTACCGCATCGTGCCGGGAGGGGTGTACGGCGCCGGCATCGTGCTGCACTATCTGTTTCCGTCGGTGCAGGTCGGGACGTTCGGCCTGATGCTCGACATCCCGCTGCTGCTGGTCGGGATGAAGGTATTCGGGCGGGCGTTCGGGGCGAAAACGATTTTTTCCGCGCTGTTGATCCCCCTTTCGATGAACGCGATGACGTGGCTTTTCGGCGAGAGTCCCGAAACGCTGTTCGGCGGAGCCATGAATCTGTCGCAGGACATGTTCCTGCCGTGTATCTTCGGCGGCGTGCTGATCGGCGCCGGAACCGGGCTGATCATCAAGTCGCACGCCACGTCGGGAGGCACCGACATCATCGCGAAGTTACTGACGCGCTACGCGCACATCCGCTTTTCGCGCGGAATACTGATCGTCGATTCGTGCGTCGTACTGTTCGGCATGATCGTTTTGGGCGACTGGCGCTTGCCGCTTTACTCGTTAGTCACTATCTTTGTCTCGTCGCGGGTCATCGACTATATCCTCGACGGCGCGAGCTACGACAAGCTGCTGTTCATCGTTTCCGACCGGCGCGAGCAGATCCGGGAATATATCCTCGAACGAATGGGACGCGGAGGCACTTACCTGAAGGCGTCGGGTTTGTACACCGCGCGGGATAAGGAGGTGATTTTCGTGGTGGTGAGCCGCGGCGAGGTGTCGATGGTGCGCAGTATGGTACACGAGATCGATCCGACGGCGTTCGTCGTGATTGTCGATGCCGACGAAACTTATGGGGACGGTTTCAAGCCTTTCCCGCAAAAAGAGTAAACGATGGATTTCAATGCCGAAAATCTGAAAAAACTGCGGCCGTTGTCCGGCGATGGCAGTAAACTGTATATCGAAACCTACGGCTGTCAGATGAATGTCAGCGACAGCGAAGTGGTGCTGTCGATCCTGCAGCGCGACGGATACCGTTACACCGAGCGGATCGACGAAGCGGACGTGATCCTCGTGAATACCTGTTCGGTACGCGACAATGCCGAGCAGCGCGTCCTCGGCCGTTTGCGCGAGTTCAAGCCTTATAAGCGGCGTAAGAAAGCGTTGCTCGTCGGCGTGATCGGCTGCATGGCCGAACGGATGAAAGAGCAGTTGATGGAGCGCGAACAGTTGGTCGATATCGTGGCCGGGCCGGACTCTTACCGCGATCTGCCTCGGCTGCTGCGGCAGGCCGGCGACGGCAGCCGTTCGGTCAACGTGCTGTTGTCGCAGGAGGAGACTTATGCCGAAATCGCCCCGGTGCGGCTCGATAAGAACGGCGTCAGCGCTTTTATTTCGATCATGCGCGGGTGCAACAACATGTGTTCGTACTGCGTGGTTCCCTATACGCGCGGAGCCGAACGCAGCCGCGATCCGCGGACGATTCTCCGCGAAGCCCGCGAGCTGTTCGACGCCGGTTACCGCGAGGTGACGCTGCTCGGGCAGAACGTCAATTCGTACCGTTGGGAACAGGACGGGCATTCGACCGGCTTCGCCGCCCTGCTCGACGCCGTGGCCGGAATCGACCCGTTGCTGCGGGTGCGGTTTTCGACTTCGCATCCGAAAGATCTCAGCGACGAGGTGCTGCATGTGATGGCGCGGCGGGAGAACCTGTGCCGCGCGATCCACCTGCCGGCGCAGTCCGGCAGCACGCGGATGCTGGAGTTGATGAACCGAAAATACACCCGCGAGTGGTACCTCGGCCGGATCGCCGCGATCCGGCGTATCTTGCCCGACTGTGCGCTGTCGACCGATCTGATCGCCGGTTTCTGCACCGAGACCGATGCGGATCATCGCGACACGCTGTCGCTGATGCGGGAAGTCGGCTACGAATTTGCCTTCATGTTCAAATATTCCGAACGCCCGAATACCAAAGCGGCTCGTCATTTCGCCGACGACGTGCCCGACGAGGTGAAAACGGCCCGACTAACCGAAATCATCGATCTGCAGAACGAACTGTCGCTGCAAAGCAACCGCCGCGACGTGGGCCGCACGTTCGAAGTGCTGATCGAAGGCGTTTCGAAACGCAGCGACGACCGGCTGTTCGGCCGCACGTCGCAGAACAAAGTCGTCGTCTTCGATCGCGGCGACCGGCGGATCGGCGAATACGCGACCGTCCGGATCACCGATTGCAGTTCGGCCACGCTGATCGGCGAACTGCTTTAGCTCTTTTCGAAAGTCCCGAAACTGAAAAAACAGACCGGCGGAAAGCATGTCCCTGTCCTCCGGTTTTTTTAGTCTGCTTTTATATCTAAAAAAGCGGTCGGTTGATGGTTGTTGGTGCCACCTGGATCAGTCTGAGTTCTGTTCCTCCGCTACCGTTCACCGGGTCGCTCCAGTCGATCAGGTAAATCTGTTTTCCGGTTGCTTTGAGCGAATCTACCCAGGCCCATGATTCTTCTTTCGTTTTGAAGGATGCCAATTTGTTTTCCAGCGTGATCGGGTTGAACGTATTGATAAACCGCAGCATGGTTCGGGATCCCGTGACGATTTCCATCTGATCTTTTGCGGGGTCTACCGGGCGGGTTTTGCTGAGTTCCGCCGGATTGAAACTGCAATGGAAAAAGAGTATGTAAATGTTTTTTTGTTTCGATTTCATTTCGAAACTGATCGGCCGATGCGCGAATAACGGGTCATTGTCGTTTTCAGCATCTTCGAATCTTTCGATGCCTTCCCGGGTGTCTTGTGTAGATGCGGAACAGTATAAATAAATCGCATCGCCTTTGACACGGGATTGGGGTTCGACACCGAGTGCCGTGAATGCCGCCGTGCAAACGAATGCAAGTAACAACCATGTTTTCATAATTCGGCAGGCTCGTTTTTGTAAATATAATGAAAATCGGCAGAAAGGTGCGATTCTTTCTGCCGATAGTTATCATTTAGTATTTAATTTGTTAGTAAGACGGACGGTTGGTAAGGGTAGGCCTTACCTGAATCAGTTTGAGTTCGGTGCCTCCGCTACCGTTCACCGGGTCGCTCCAGTCGATCAGGTAAATCTGTTTCCCTGTCATTCTAAGCGAGTCCACCCAGGCCCATGATTCTTCTTTCGTTTTGAAGGAAGCCAGTTTGTTTTCCAGTGTGATCGGATTGAACGTATTGATAAACCGCAGCATGGTTCGGGGTCCCGTGACGATTTCCATTTGGTCTTTCGCCGGGATTACCGGGCGGGTTTTGCTGAGTTCCACCGGATTGTAGTTGAAAAAAGCAAAATCAATATAAATATCTTTAGTTTTTGAAACCATCTGAAAAAAGATAGGTCGATGTACATAAAGCGGGTCATTGTCGTTTGCCGGATTTTCTCCTCTTTCGACGCCTTCGTCGGGATCGGTGCGTGAAGTACAATAGAAATAGATCGCATCGCCTTTAACACGAGGTTGCGGTTCTGCGGCGGGTGCCGT